>NZ_JAVMKF010000269.1:0-2798 GCF_031732815.1 Accumulibacter sp.
GGAACAAACCATAGCGCTACCGTCTGCTGACGGGTTGTGGGAAAGGGTAAGCTTTAGGGGGCGGGGGGGGCTTGGTTTGCGGGCAAGTGGGGGAAAGAAGGCGGGTCATTCCATGTCCTCGAATGGTGTAAAAACCCCCCGCCCGATGCCGGGTGAAATCAGGCCAGCGGCAAGAAGCTGGTCTCGCGTCCGCTCCATGCAAGACTCGCGTGCCCTCGGCGTGCTGCCGCTCAACAGTCCGGCGTCGGCGCAAGCCTCGCGCCAGGCTTTAAGCGTTGGCGTCGAATCTCGGCAAAGCTCCCGCAGCACCTCAAGGGCGGCAAGCTCTCGACGGCCAACGGTGCCCGCTTCCTGCCGTTCAAGCTCGGCAGGTTCCAAACACCCACCGACGCCGCGACGCAGCCACAAGGGCGCGAAGCTCGAAGGCGGCAAGGAGTTTCCCTTCGTCGCCGTCAATTGCACGTGCGCCTTTCGCTGGGCAATGTCGCTGACGCCGAACTGTCGCGCCTCTTGCGCAGTCATGGTGCGCATAGCGAATTCGAAGCGCACGCAGTCCGTCAGGGCCCCACTGCCGCGAGCCGTGTGGCTTCCGGGTTCGTCAAGCGCCTGGCTGCCCTTCGACGCGTGCGCACTGAGCAGCACGCAGGCGCCGGTGTCGATTGCGAGCCGGTCGCAAAACTCGCCCAGGCGACGCTGATGCGCGGGATTCAGTTCGTCGCCGTCGGTGAGCGCCAGTGCGGGATCAAGCCCGATGAAAGCCAGATTCCGGCTCAACTTGAGTCGGCGCATCAGATTGGCGGCGCGCTCGGTCGGAATCAGCACGCCACCGGAAACTAGCCGCAGCAGGCGAGCGTCCTCCCCGGCCAATGGCCAGAGGCTCAGGCGCTCGGCCACCAGCCGGCGCTCGTCAGGCGTCAGTGTGCGGCCGATCAGGCTCAGAGCATGGTGAGCGTCGGCGGCGGTGTCCTCGGCCAATAACAGCGCGGCGCAACCCGTTCGAGCCACTTCCCAGGGCCAAGGCAATCGCCCGATGCAGGCGCCGACACCCAGGTGAAACAACATGCGCGTTTTCGATGATCCGCCAACGGCCGCAAGCAACCCGGCCCGGCCGGCCGGCATGCGCTCGGTGATGAACCACCGCATCGGCGGCGCGGGCGTCGACATGCACCCGCCAATGTCCAGCCCTTCGCCGGGCCAGGTGCCAGCCAGGAACGCTCGGCGCACAGCGTCGTCGCCGAGCAGGCGCGCCATGTCGTTGAAGTCGGTTGCCGTTTCTGGCCGATCGGCGCCGAAACCGGGAACGATAAGCTTGCCCTTGATGGCCTCGGCGGTTTCGGTCGCCTTGGTCAATCCGGGGTTGCCCTCGGTGCGCCAATCGTCGTCGGCGGCCACGAAGATTTCAACCTGCGGGAACTGGCGGCGTACGCTCTCGGCCACTCGCCGGAGATTCCCGGCGGAGAAGACGGCGCAGACCGACCAGCTCGTTGCCTGTCGGATAGACGCCGCGGTCGCGTAGCCCTCCGCCAGAGCCAGCGGACCGACGGCATCTGGCGCACCAAGCCAGCAGCGGCCACCAGCCATTCTTCCACCGTGCAGAAAGCGCTTCGTGCCGTCGCCGGCGATGTACTGGATGCTCTGTAGAGTCCCTGCAGCGTCGCGCACCGGAACCAGCAAGCGGCCGTCGGCGGCTTGGCGCAGCCCTTCGGCCGGTATGCTCTTTGCGCTCAGATACCCATGATCGGGGGCAACGGGACCGGCCTGGTCCCATTCAGCAGCTGCCCGGCGCGCGGCCTCGGCATATCCGGCGTCGCGATCGGCTTCTGCGATGCGGCGCGACTCTTCGGCCTTGGCCCGCCAGCGTGCAGACTCTTCGGCGGTCGGCGGCGGACCTTCTCTGCGTCTCTGCCAAGTGAACTCAGCACCGGTTCGCCAACATCCGAAGGTAGCGCCCTCTGCGTCGGGAAAAACCCGGCACCAGCCGGCGGTGTCGCCGGCCCGGCCGTTGGTCGAGAAGCGCACAAGCTCGCCTGGCTCAGGGTCGCCGCGGTCTGGAAAGGGCATCCCGGCAACGTCGAATGCGCTACGCAGGTCGGCAGCGAAGATCGGGCTCACTGGCCGCCTCGCAGCAGACTGAGAAGCATCGATAGCAGCCGCGAGACAGCGAAATGCTTCGAGCGCCGGCAGCGGCTGGTGGCAATCTCTAGCGCCAGACGGTGCGCGGCGTCCCATTCGTGCGGGCGGCTCATAGCGGCCATCCCGCAAGCAAAAGGGCGCACGCCACAGCCAGGGCGAGAAGTCCGGCCAGCGTGGAATCAATCAGTCCCCGTTGCCGGTCTTCGAAGAAGCCTGGCGCTGGCCATTCTGGCGAGCCCATCGAGTACAGCGCGGTATTGCGCCGGATGCGGCCGCGGAATTCAAATCTCGGCATGATCGTCGTCAAGACGTGAAATCCCTTCGCCCGTAGGTCATGGACACGCGCCGCCGCTTCGGGAATGGCGAGGTTTGACGTCAATTCGAAGCTGACGACCGGCTGGCGCTGTCGAATGATTTCGAGCACTTGAGCGCACTGCCCGCGGACTATCGGCGGGTTTGCGGTAAAATTGCGCTTGTCGACGGCGCTCTCGGATGCAGTTTGGTTCGGGAGCGTTTTCATTTCGCCACCTGAACGGCAGGCCAAGCAAGCCGGCCGTTTGCCAGCTTCATTGGAATGACCCCGAAGTAGCTACCGGTGCGACATAGGCGAGCACGAACTGTCTGTGCCTTGACTTGATTCAGCGCGGCGAACTGCTCTGCGCTCT
>NZ_JAVMKF010000270.1:0-2797 GCF_031732815.1 Accumulibacter sp.
TGCGCGTCTACCAGAGCTTGCTGGGCGAGCGCTGAGGCGCACCGGCGGCGGATCGGCGACGCTCGGCGGGCTCGCCGACGAGCAGGACATCGCCATGAAACGTGGCTCTTTTCACGGCCGGCACGGCGCGTTACCATGGCAGTTCGTTTTTCCTCGGGCGCGCGGCCGTGGCGCCCGCCTCCGCGCGAAGAAAGGAGTGTTCCGTCTTGAAGCCCACCGATATCGGCACGCCCGAGTATTTCCACAAAGTCGTTGATTGCCAGTGGGCGTGCCCGGCGCACACGCCTGTTCCCGAGTACATTCGCCTGATCGCTGCCGGACGTTACAGCGACGCCTACATGGTGAACTGGGTGTCGAACGTTTTCCCGGGCATTCTCGGGCGAACCTGCGACCGACCCTGCGAGCCGGCTTGCCGGCGTGGCCGCGTCGAGGAGGATTCGCCTGACGGTCAGGCGCGCAAGGAGCCGGTTGCCATCTGCCGCCTGAAGCGCGTCGCCGCCGACTACAAGGAAGACATCCGCGAGCGCCTGCCGAAAGCGGCGGCGCAGAAGAACGGACGGCGCGTCGCCTGTATCGGTGCCGGTCCGGCATCGCTCACCGTGGCACGCGATCTGGCGCCGCTCGGTTACCATGTCGTGGTATATGACGGAGACGCCAAGGCCGGTGGCATGATCCGCACGCAGATCCCGAAGTTTCGCCTGCCCGAGCAGGTCATCGACGAGGAAACGGGCTACATTCTCGATCTGGGCGTCGAGTTTCGCAGCGGGCAGTACATCAAGTCGATGAAGAGTCTGCTCAGCGAGGGTTACGATGCCGTCTTCGTCGGCTGCGGTGCGCCGCGCGGGCAGGACCTCGACATTCCCGGGCGCAAGGAAGCCGCCCAGTCGATCCACCTGGGCATCGACTGGCTGGCGAACGTTGCTTTCGGGCACGTGACCTCGATCGCCCGCCGCGTCATCGTCCTCGGCGGCGGCAATACGGCGATGGACTGCTGCCGTTCGGCGCGGCGACTCGGCGGCCAGGACGTCAAGGTGATCGTCCGCTCCGGTTTCGAGCAGATGAAAGCCAGCCCGTGGGAGAAGGAGGATGCCATGCACGAAGGCATCCCGATTCTGAACAACCTGGTGCCGAAGAAATTTACCCATAACGGCGGCCGGCTGACCGGCGTGACCTTCGAGAAGGTGCGCTCGGTATACGATGAGAAGGGTCGGCGGACGCTGGTGCCGACCGGCGAGCCCGACCCGCACTTCGAGTGCGATGTGGTCCTCGTCGCCGTCGGGCAGGAAAACGCTTTCCCGTGGATCGAGCGCGATCTGGGTATCGAGTTCGACAAGTGGGGCCTGCCGAAACTCGATGAAGCGACGATGCAATCCACGCTGCCCAACGTCTTCTTCGGCGGCGACGCAGCTTTCGGCCCGAAGAACATCATCTGGGCCGTCGCGCACGGGCACGAGGCGGCAGTTTCGATCGATCGCCTGCTCAACGGCGAGGAGATCAGCCAGCGGCCGCCGCCAATGACTTCGCTGATCTCGCAGAAGATGGGCATTCACGCCTGGACATACGACAACGCCGTCTCGCACGACCGGCGTCTGCGCGTTCCCTTGCGTGACGTCAACGCCGCGCTGAAGAATATCCGCATCGAAGTCGAACTCGGCTTCGATCCGCAGTTGGCGTTCAAGGAGGCGCAGCGCTGCCTCAACTGCGACGTGCAGACGGTCTTTGCCGGTCGGTTGTGCATCGAATGCGACGCCTGCATGGACGTCTGCCCGATGGATTGCATCAGTTTCACCGACAACGGCGAGGAGGACGATCTGCGCCGCCGGCTGCGCGCGCCGGCGACCAACGCAACGCAGGCGCTCTACGTGTCGGACGTGCTGAAGACCGGCCGCATCATGGTCAAGGACGAGGACGTCTGCCTGCACTGCAGTCTGTGCGCCGAGCGCTGCCCGACCGGCGCCTGGGACATGCAGAAGTTTTTCCTCGAAATGACCCACGCCGGACCGCGCTGTCACGACCGCGCTGCCGCCGGCGCCCCGACAGTGCAGCCGGAAGCCGCGTAAGGAGCCGCCATGCAGAAGATCGAAGCAGTCAACGATTTCGTCGTCAAGTTCGCCAACATCAACGGTTCCGGCTCGGCGTCGGCCAACGAGTTGCTGGCCCGCGCCGTCCTCCGCATGGGCGTACCGGTTTCGCCGCGCAACATCTTCCCGTCGAACATCCAGGGGCTGCCAACCTGGTTCGAGGTGCGGGTCACCGAGCACGGCTACCTCGGCCGGCGCGGTGGCGTCGACCTGATGGTGGCGATGAATCCGCAGACCTGGGATCAGGACGTGCGCGAGATCGATCCCGGCGGCTATCTCTTTTTCGACAATACGAAGACGATCCCGCGTTCGCGCTTGCGCAGCGACATTCACGTCCTCGGCATGCCGCTGACCGAAATCTGCAACGGCACGTACAGCGACCCCAAGCAGCGTCAGTTGTTCAGGAACATCATCTACCTCGGCGCGCTGGCCGGGCTGCTCGGCGTCGATGCAGCAGAAATCGAAAAGCTGTTCGGCGAGCAGTACAAGGGGAAGGAAAAGCTCCTCGATCTGAACGTCCAGGCGCTGCACCTCGGACTCGACTACGCGCGCGAGAATTTCAAGCCGATCGGACTTTCGGTCGAGCGGCGCGACAAGGTGGGCGACCGTATCTTCGTCGACGGCAACAGCGCAGCCGCTCTCGGTTGCATCTATGGCGGCGCGATGGTCTGCGCCTGGTACCCGATCACCCCGTCGTCGTCGGTGGCCGAAGCGTT
>NZ_JAVMKF010000271.1:0-2785 GCF_031732815.1 Accumulibacter sp.
GCGTCTACCTCGACATCTCGCACAAGCCAGCCGCCTTCCTGAGCGAGCATTTCCCGAACATCCTGGCACGCTGCCTGGAGCTTGGCATCGACATCACCCGACAGCCGATACCTGTCGTCCCGGCGGCACACTACACCTGCGGCGGGGTGATGACCGACCTGCGCGCGCGCACCGACATCGCCGGCCTCTACGTCGCCGGCGAAGCCTCCTGTACAGGCTTACACGGGGCAAACCGGCTGGCAAGCAATTCGCTCCTCGAATGCCTGGTCTTCGCCGAGGCAGCTGCGAAGGATATCGTCGAACAGCCAACCGGTGAGCTTCCCGATCTGCCTGCGTGGGACGCGAGTCGGGTCAGCGATCCGGACGAAGAGATCGTCATTTCGCACAACTGGGACGAGCTACGCCGCTTCATGTGGGATTACGTCGGCATCGTGCGCACGACCAAACGCCTGCAGCGCGCAAAGAACCGGATTCGCCTGCTCGTCCGCGAGATCGACGACTTCTACTCGCATTTCCGTGTCAGTCACGACCTGATCGAACTGCGCAACCTCGTCGTCACCGCCGACCTGATCATCCGCTGCGCGCTCAAGCGCCACGAAAGCCGCGGCCTGCATTTCAGCCGAAACTATCCGGAAACCGACGCACAGGCGCGCAATACCATTCTCAAGCGGCCACAGCGGGCTGCCCCGAGTCGCCCGCGCTGACCCGCCAACGTAGCCATACGCGGAGCAGGCGGAACTGCTCGCGGCGCATGCTGTCGGCGGCAAGCACCAGACTGTAACGCTCACCGGCCGCCTCCGCCATTTCGTCTTCAGCCGCGCGCAGGACAACAAGCTGAGCGAAAACCGTCGTCTCTGGACACACGAGGCAAGCATGCCGGCTACCGTCGGCAAACGACAACGCGAGTTCGCCGCGCTCGCCCAGGTGGAGGGCGACAACCGCCGACGCGCGTACGGCGCGCAACAGGGAAAGAGCGACGACGCCGGCCAACAGCCCGCGCGCCGCTAACGGCCAGGAAAGCTGAAAGAGCACGCAAAACGCGGCAAGCGCGTGCAGCCCGAGCAGCGTGAGAAGAATCGCGCGCGAGCGGCGCAGTTCGATATGAACCGGGAACGCCAGCACTTGCCCGTTTGGCTTGGCTATATCCGTCGAAAAACGAGCGTCGCGTTGGTCCCGCCAAAACCGAAGGAATTGGAGATCGCAGCCTCGATCCTCATTTCGCGCGCAAGGTTGGCGCAGTAGTCAAGATCGCAGGCCTGGTCCTGATTGAAGATGTTGATCGTCGGCGGGGAAACCTGATGGTAAATCGCGAGTACTGTAAACAGCGCCTCGACGCCGCCGGCCGCACCCAAGAGGTGACCCGTCATCGACTTGGTGGAATTGACCACGAGCTTTTTCGCCTGCTCGCCGAAGGCCCGCTTGACGGCAACCGTTTCCGCCTTGTCACCCAAGGGAGTCGACGTGCCATGCGCATTGACGTACTGCACGTCTTGCGGAGCGAGCCTGGCATCATTCAGGGCGTTACGCATGCAGCGAGCGGCACCTTCGCCGTCCTCACTCGGCGCAGTCATGTGAAAAGCATCGGAACTCATGCCGAAACCGGCCAGTTCGCTGTAGATGCGCGCACCGCGTGCTTTGGCGTGCTCGTACTCTTCGAGCACGACGACACCAGCCCCTTCGCCAAGGACGAAACCATCACGGTCCCGGTCCCACGGGCGGCTGGCGGTTGCCGGATCGTCGTTGCGCGTCGATAGCGCGCGCGGCGCGCAGAAGCCACCGAGGCCGAGTTTCGAAACGCAGCCCTCGGCACCGCCGGCGATCATGATGTCGGCGTCGCCGTGGCTGATCAGGCGGCCGGCATCACCAATGCTGTGGGTGCCCGTCGCGCAGGCACTGACCAGCGAAAGGTTGGGCCCCTTGTAGCCATACAGGATCGACAGGTTGCCGGAAATCATGTTGATGATCGAACCGGGGACGAAGAACGGCGAGATCTTGCGGACGCCACCAGCGGCAAAATCGTCGCAGGTGCTCTCGATCATCGGCAGGCCGCCGATACCCGAACCGATCGAAAGGCCTATTCGCTCGGGATCAAGCGAACCGGCTTCCAGGCCGGCGTCGCGAATGGCCTGAATTCCCGCCGCCATGCCGTAGTGGATGAAGACATCCATCCGGCGCGCTTCTTTTGGTGACAGATAGGTCCCGATCGCGAAGCCCTTGACTTCGCCTGCAATCTGCACTGGAAAAGACGAGGCATCGAACCGGGTAATCCGACCAATTCCGGAGCGTCCGGCCAAAATGTTCTGCCAGGCCTCCTCGACCGTATTGCCCACCGGTGAGACTATACCCAAACCGGTGACGACCACTCTTCGACTTGCCACCTTGTGCTCCAAAGGCTAAGGAGATTCGGAAATGCGATCTGCTATGCACGACGCCTGCCGACCGTCGGATCATGGTCAACCCGCGCGCAGTACGTGTGCGCTGCCGCCCTACTTCTTGTGAGCCACAACGTAGTCGATCGCTTGCTGAACCGTGGTGATTTTCTCGGCTTCGTCATCTGGAATCTCGCACTCGAACTCCTCTTCCAGGGCCATCACCAGTTCAACCGTATCCAGCGAGTCGGCACCCAGATCGTCCACGAACGACGACTCGTTCTTGATGTCGGCTTCGTTGACACCAAGCTGTTCAGCGACGATCTTCTTGACACGCTGCTCGATATTTTCCATCAAAGTGCTCCTTCCCACGGTTCGGGTGTAAAAGAAAAGTGCGCCATTCTAACAAAATGACC
>NZ_JAVMKF010000272.1:0-2757 GCF_031732815.1 Accumulibacter sp.
CCGCCCGACTGGCTCTTCGGCCTCCTCTTCCTGCTCCTGCTCGGCGCGCTGGTCGCCGCCTGGTGGTGGCTGCGACCGCTCACCGTGGCGGTGCGCGTCGTCGACGAAGGCGGCGCGCCGGTCGCCGGCGCCGTCGTCGAAGCGCCGGCGAGCGGCCAGCGTTTCCTGCCGACGGCCGCCCAACCGGCCGCCCCGCCGACTGCCGCGCCATCCGGCCAGTCGCCGGTTCAGCCGGCGGTCTCGCCCTCCGGCGAACCGCCCGCCGAGGCGCTCGCCACGGTCCGCTATTCGCGCTCGCTGCTGCCGCTGACCTTGCGCGGCGAAGCCCCCGGCTTCGTGCCCGGCGAAACGACGCTAGCCTCGCCGGGCCTCGCCGCGTCACTTCCCGAGCAGGTGGCGATCGTCCTCGCGCCGCTGCCGCGCGAATCGACGCCCGACATCGCCCCACGCCCGCCGGCGCCGCCCGGTTTCGCCTTCGCTGCCGCCCTTCCGGCGCCGACGCCCGAAACGCTGCCGCCGGAGACCGGCGAAGAAACGCATTGGGTCGTCGACCACCTCATCTTCGCCGCCGCCGCGCTGCTCTTCCTCGCCGGCGTGTGGACCTGGAACCGGCTGCGCCGGCGCGGCTGGCTCGAACGCCTGCCAGCGACCGGCAGCGCCGCCGAAAAGCGTCTCGACGCCGACGACGGCCGCTTGCGCGGCGCTTTTCGCAGCGAGCGGCTGCGCCTCTTGCGCGCCCTGCGCCGACGCCACTGGCTGCCGTCGAACGAACTCGACGGCGAGCGCAGCGTCGCCGCGACGCTCGCCGCCGGCGGACTCTTCACGCCGGTCTTCGGATCGCTGACTGAACCCGAATTCCTCGTCCTCGTCGACCGCGCCAGCCTGCGCGACCACCTGGCGCTGACCGTCGACGAGCTGCTCGCCGGCCTGCAGTCGCGCGGCCTGTCGGTCGAGCGTTTCCACTACGCACGCGACCCGCTGCGCTGTCGCCATCAGCCGTTCAAGCGCGGCGCCGGCGACCTCGGCGGGCAGGATCTCGAGCAATTGGCGGCGCGTTTCGCCGCGCGCCGCCTGCTCGTCTTTGCCGACGCGCGCGAGCTGATCGATTCCTACAGCGGCCGCCCGGCGGCGAGCGTCGCCCGCCTGCTGGCCTGGCCGCAGGGGCAGCCGTTGCTGCTCACGCCGCGTCCGCGTCGCGCCTGGGGGCGCAGCGAATGGCTGCTCGAACGTGCCGGCCTGCGCCTGCTGCCGCTCGACGCGGCCGGTTTGCAACTGCTCGGCGAAATCGTCGGCCAGCAGCGCGTCGTCGCCCCGCCCGCCGTGCGCCGCGCCGAGCGCCCGCGTCCGCCCTACCTGCGCGATCTCGACCGACTGCTCAGCGGCGAAGATCCGGGTGCGGACTTCACCGCCCGCGTCGTCGACGCGCTCGCCGCCGACTTGCCGCCGCGCATCTTCGTCTGGCTCGCCGCCTGCGCCGTCTATCCCGAGATTCACTGGCCGCTGACGCTGCGCCTCGGCGACGGCCTGATCGCCGACGAACGCCAGCGCGCCGACGCCTTGCCGCAACTGGCGCAGCTTCCCTGGCTGCGCCACGCCTATCTCCCTGACTGGCTGCGTCGCGCGCTGCTCGCCCGCCTGGCGGCCGGGCAACGGACGGCAGCGCCGACGGGCAGGGCCGCGGCAGCCGACCCGGCAGTCGACCCGGCGGCCGACCTGGCGGCGATTCGCCAGACGCTGGCCGACTTCCTCGACCAACTGCACGAAGCGCCCGCCACCCCGGGCGCGCTGCGCATCGCCGCGCCGGCGCGCCGCTGGTCGAGCTTCGCCGATGTCCGGCGCGGGCTGCGCGCGCTCTTCGCCGGCCAGGCGGCGGGCGAGCGTCCGCCGGCCGTCGAGGATCGCGTCTTCCTGCGTTTCATGAGCGCCCCGTCCAACCCGCTCGGCGTGCGCGCTTCCGAGACGCTGCGCCGCATCTTTTACCGCGACGCGCTGCCGCTCGCCGGGCTGCGCGTCGTCCCGCTGCTCGTCGTCGGCGCGCTCGCCGTCGGCCTGCTGCAGCACTTCTTTCCGCTGCGCGCGCAGCGCACGCTGGTCGGCCCGACGCCGCCGCCCATCGTCCGCACGCCGAGCGCGCTGGCGCTCGACAGCGACGGCCGCGGCCTGCTCGTCGGCGACAGCCACCGCGGTCTGCAGGCGTGGCAGGAGAGCGAAAGCAGTTGGCAGAAAGTGGCGGCCGAGACCTCGCGCACGGCCGGGCCGCTCGCTGCCGTCGCCCTCGCCCCCGGTCGCCTGCTCGGCGCCGGCGCCAGCGGTTTGCAGATACGCCCGGCGGCGGTCGGCGGGCCGGCCGAGACGGGGCTCGACGGCCGGGGGCAGGCCGACCCGGTCGTTGCCGCCGAGCGCTATGGCGACGCGGCGGACGGCGAATTCCAATTGCAGGGCGCGACGGCGACGGGCGGCGCGCCGGCGGGTGCGCCGCTGTGTATCGCCATCGACGCGGCCGGCGGGCGGGCGTTCGCGCTGAGCGCCGAGTTTCTCGCCGCGCGCATCGGCGGCGGCGAGGCGGCGGTGGATTGCGCCGTCGCGCACGGGGGGACGCAGTTGGCGGTGTTGGGCAAACGGGTGCACGTCCTGCCGCTGCGCGCACGCGCCGCGGCAGGCGGGGGCCGCGCCGCACCGGCGGTCACGCTGCCGGCGGGGGATTGGCGGCGCGTCGCGCTCAGCGCCGACGGGCGGACGATCGCGGCGACGGGCAGC
>NZ_JAVMKF010000273.1:0-6056 GCF_031732815.1 Accumulibacter sp.
GCTCGGCGCTTTCCTGCTCTCCGGTGCGCATGAGTTGAGCATCGGTATCGGCGAACTTTGGGTGATCGCTTCGGCCTTGCACTGGGCGCTGCACATGCTGCTCGTCGGGCGGGTGGTCGATCGCCAGGGGGCGCCTTTTCTCGTCGCGGGCGGGCAGTTCTTCGTCTGCGCTCTGCTCGCCCTCGCTGGCGCGCTGCTCTTCGAACGCGTCGACCGGGCGGCACTGCGCGCGGCGGCCCTGCCCATCCTGTAGACCGGCGTGCTCTCGGTCGGCGTTGCCTTTTCCTGCCAGGTGATTGCGCAGCGCTCCGCGGACGCGGCGGATGCGGCGATCATTCTTTCGGCCGAACGGTGTTCGCGGCGCTCTTCGGCTTGCTGCTGATGGGCGGCCGGCTCGACCTCGCCGGCCTCGGCGGTTGCGCGCTGATCCTGAGCGGCATGGTGGCGATCAATCTGCGTGCCGGCGGGAGGCCAACCGGGCCGCCGGTGGAGGTGACGGAGCAGGCCGGCGCAGGCGAGTGATCGGCCGGGTGTCGGCGACGACACTGCCAAGCTCCAACCCCGGACGGCATCGCCGTCGACGGGTCCTCGCTTGCCGTCGGCGGGCTGGCCGCGGCAAGTCGCGCTTTGCGCGTGCGCCGATCTCGGCACCGTTGCCGTGTCGAAAGGCATTGCATCGCGCCGGCTGATTGATGACAATGCGCGCGAGAGACCAGCGCCGCTCGCGCAGCCGGTTTTCCGATCGTCGTGGGCGGCGCCGTGCGTCGCTGATCGGGACCACCGGGACGAAGCGCGCGGGCAGTTTCCACAATACGAGGTAACGGGCGGCAAGTTCCCGCTGACGATGCCCGCTTGACGATGGTGCACGGTGCGTGGCCTGCAGTAGGCACGGCGCCCGGCGCGCAATGACGAGGAGGGTGTGATGCAGCGCAGAATTCTGGCGGGCGACCGACTGATCGCGACATTCCTGATCGGCTGCGTCCTCTTCAATTACCCCCTGCTTTCCTTGTTTGACCGTCCGCTGGCGCTCTTCGGCGTGCCGCTGATCTATGCCTACGTTTTCGCCGCCTGGGCGCTCGTCGTCGGGCTGATGGCCTGGGCGATCGAGCGCCGCATCAGTTAGGCGGCAGCAATGCTCGAAGCTCCGGTCGTCGTCACCGTTGCGCTGGTCTACCTCGGGCTGCTCTTCGCGGTCGCCTGGTGGGGCGACAAGCGGGCTGATCAGGGCAGGTCGATCATCGCCAATCCTACGATCTACGCCTTGTCGATGGCGGTCTATTGCACGACGTGGACGTTCTACGGCAGCGTCGGTCGCGCTGCCGTTTCCGGCATCGGCTTCCTGCCGGTCTATCTGGGTCCGACGCTGGTCATGGCGCTTGGCTGGTTCCTGCTGCTCAAGATGATCCGCATCGTCAAGGCGAATCGCATCACCTCGATTGCCGACTTCATTTCCTCGCGCTACGGCAAGAGCCATCGTCTCGGCGGACTGGTGACGATCATCGCCGTGCTCGGCATCATTCCGTACATTGCGCTGCAGCTCAAGGCGGTATCGGGTACGGTCAGCCTGCTGCTCAGTTATCCGGACATCGTCATGCCGGATCGCAGCGCGACGATGTCGGTGGCGGCCGACATGAGCTTCTATATCGCGCTGATCCTGGCGGCGTTCACTATCGTTTTCGGGACGCGCCATCTCGACGCCACCGAACGCCACGAGGGGATGGTCGCGGCCATTGCCTTCGAGTCGAGCGTCAAGCTGGTCGCCTTCGTCACGGTCGGCGTCTTTGTCACCTACGGCATGTACGACGGTTTTGGCGACATTTTCGAGCACATCGCGACGCATCCGGAACTGCGCCGTCTGGTCACTGCCATTCCCTCCGGTCAGGGCTATACCGGCTGGTTTTCGCTGATCATTCTGTCGGGGCTGGCGGTGCTCTTTCTGCCCCGGCAGTTCCAGGTGGCGGTCGTCGAGAACGTCAACGAGGCCCACCTGAAGCGCGCTGCCTGGCTGTTTCCGCTTTACCTGCTGCTGATCAACGTCTTCGTCCTGCCGATCGCGCTCGGTGGCCTGCTGCATTTTTCCGGCCAGGCGGTCGATGCCGATACCTTCGTGTTGACGCTGCCGATGTCGCAACGCCAGCAAGGGCTGACCCTGCTCGTTTTCATTGGCGGCCTGTCAGCGGGTACGGGCATGGTCATCGTCGAGACGATCGCTCTGTCGACGATGGTCTGCAACGACCTCGTGATGCCGCTGCTGCTGCGCCGCAAGGCGGCGGCGCTGGAGGAACGCAAGGACCTTTCCGGTCTGCTGCTGGCCATTCGGCGCGGCGCGATCGTCGTCATCCTGCTGCTCGGTTATCTCTACTTCCGTCTCGCCGGCGAGGCGTACGCGCTGGTCGCCATCGGCTTGATCAGCTTCTCGGCTGTCGCCCAGTTTGCGCCGGCGATCATCGGCGGCATGTACTGGCGTGGCGGGACGCGCGCCGGTGCGCTGGCCGGCCTGTCGGCGGGTTTTCTCGTCTGGGGCTATACGCTTCTCCTCCCCTCGTTTGCCAAGTCGGGCTGGCTGCCGGCCGATTTCCTGACCCAGGGTCTGTTCGGCAGCGAATTGCTGCGGCCGCAGCAGCTCTTTGGCCTGACCGGCATGGACGAGATTTCGCACTGTCTGTTCTGGAGTTTTCTCGCCAATATCGGTGCCTATCTCGGTGTTTCGCTGCTGCGCCCGCCGCTGGCTGCCGAAGCGACACAGGCAACGCTGTTTGTCGATGCGCTGAAGGAAACCGGGCCGGTCGGCGCGGCGCTCTGGCGCGGGCGCGCGCAAGTCAGCGACCTGCGCGAGCTGGTCGGACGTTTCCTCGGCCCGACGCGTACGGAAGCGGCCTTTGCCGCGTTTGCCCGTCGGCGCGGCGGCAAGGGCGCGGCGCTCGAGGCCGATGCGCAGCTCGTGCAGTTCGCCGAATCGCTGCTCGCCGGCGCGATCGGCAGTGCTTCGGCGCGCGTCATGGTCGCCTCGGTGGCGAAGGAGGAGCCGTTGAGCCTCGAGGAAGTGATGCACATCCTCGACGAGGCTTCCCAGTTGCGGACCTACAGCCGCGAACTCGAGCGCAAGTCGCGCGAGCTGACCGCGGCGACGCGCGAACTGCAGGACGCCAACGCGCGCCTGCAGGAGCTCGACAAGGTCAAGGACGATATCATGTCATCGGTGACGCACGAACTACGCACACCGCTGACTTCGATCCGCGCCTTCTCCGAGTTGCTGCGCGACGATCCGAAGATGCATCTGGCCGATCGCGAGCGCTTCCTCGGTCTGATCGTCAGCGAAACCGAGCGCCTGACGCGGCTGATCAATCAGACGCTCGATCTGGCCAAGATCGAATCCGGCCGGGCCGACTGGAACGGCTGCGAACTGGATTTGAAGGAAGTCGTCGAACAATCGGTGGCTGCGACCAGCCAGTTGTTCCGCGAGAAAGGGGCGCACGTCGAACTCGATCTGCCGGATAATCTGCCGCTGATTCTCGCCGACAGGGATCGTCTGGTGCAGGTCATGCTCAACCTGCTGTCGAATGCGGTCAAGTTCCTGCCGCCGGGCAGCGGTCGGGTGCACGTCGTTCTGCGCGCCTTGGCCGAGGGCCTCGAGGTCAGCGTGGCCGACAATGGGCCGGGCATCCGGGCCGAGGATCAGGAGCTGATCTTCGAGAAGTTCCGCCAGGTCGGCGACACGATGACCGCCAAACCCTCCGGCACCGGGCTTGGCCTGCCGATCAGCCGGCGCATCGTCGAGCATTTCGGCGGTCGGCTGTGGGTTGAAAGCGCGCCCGGCGAAGGGGCGACTTTCCGCTTCACCTTGCCCTACGCGGGCCCGGCGGAACCCGCCGCTGTGGCCGGCAATCCGGCATGACCCCGTCTTTTTGAGCGCAGTTCTTTCAGGATCGGAGTGTTTTGATGAGCAAGAGAATACTGATTGCCGACGACGAGCAGAATATCGTCATCTCAATCGAGTTTCTGCTGCGGCGGGAAGGATTCGAGGTCCTCGTCGCCGGTGACGGGGAAGAGGCGCTGGCGAAGGTGCGCGCCGAGCGGCCGGACCTGGTCTTGCTCGACGTCATGATGCCCCGGATGAACGGTTTCGACGTTTGTCAGGCGCTGCGCGCCGACCCCGATCTGGGCGGAACTCGCATTCTGATGCTCACCGCCAAGGGGCGCGATACCGAAGTCAGCAAGGGGCTCGGGCTGGGCGCTGATGGCTACATGACCAAGCCTTTCTCGACCAAGGAACTGCTGGCCGAGGTGCGCAAGCTCCTGGGGATGTAGGTGAACGCGCCGCGCAGACTGGTCCTCGCCGCGCTCTTCGCCTGCCTGTTCGTGCTCGTTCTGGTCGGCGTCAGCGCCTTGCTGATGTTCGCCAGCGAGGCGGGTCCGGAGGGCGGTGGTCGCGCGCCTGAGGAGCGTCTCGTCGCGCTGTTCGCCGTCGTCGCGGTGGCCTGCGCGGCAGTCTGCGTGGTGGTCTACCGCTTGTACACGCTGTATGTCGCGGCGCCCTTGCGCCTGGCCGAAGAGCTCACGGCAACCAGCGCGCACAGTGGCCTGCGCGTGGGCGAGCACGGCGCCAGCGAAGTGCGCGTGCTCGGGCAGGCGGCCAACCAGGTCCTTGCCGTGCGCGATGCCCTTGAGCGCGATGTCGCCGAGCGCATTCGCGAGGCGCGCGCTTCGCTCGAGGAAGAACGCAGCCGCCTTGCCGCCCTGATGGCCGACTTGAGCCAGAGCGTCGTGGTGTGCAATCTCGATGGCCGGGTGCTGCTCTACAACCAGCGCGCCAAGCAGGAACTGTCGTCCGGACCGGACGGCACCAACGCCGAACTGCTCGGCCTGGGACGCTCGATCCACACCGTTTTCGATCGTGCGCTGATCGAACACGCTCTCGAACGCCTGCAGCAGGCGAGCCGCGAGCGGGCGAGCGGCGCTGCCGCCAGCGAGAGCAGGAAACTGATCGGCTCGGCGCAGTTCGTTACCGCAACACGCGCCGGCAGACTGGTGCGCGCGCACATGACGCCGGTGCTGGGCAGCAATGGTCAGCACACGGCGCAGGTCGGCGATCTTTCGGTGACCGGCTTCGTCCTCGTACTTGACGACGTGACCAACACGAACGAGCGGCACGCCCGGCGCGACGCGCTGATCCAGTCGCTGATCGAAGGCGGGCGCGGCCCCTTGGGGAGCATCCGCGCCGCCGCCGAAATGCTCTCCGACGTGCCCGACATGCTGCCGGCACAGCGCGACCGTTTTCTCGGCGTGATTCGCGACGAAGCCAAGGCGCTCTCGCTGCAGTTTGAATCAGCCGCCAGCGCGTTCTCGAACGACTTGCGCGAGCGCTGGCTGCTGGAAGAAATCCTCGGCGCCGAGCTGATCGCCGTCGCTGCCCGCCGGATCAGCGAAGCGCGTCCGGGCGAGCCGCACCCCTTGGCCGTGAAGAGCGAGAATGTCGACGAGGACCTCTGGCTGCGCGTGGACAGTTTCGGCCTGTTGCAGGCGCTGCGCTATCTGGCGCTGCGCCTGCAGGACGAGTACCAGGTGCGCGAAGTGCGTCTCTGGCTGACGCGCAGCGGGCAACTGGCGCAACTCGATCTGTCGTGGCCGGGCACCTTCATGAACAACGAAACGGCGATGAGCTGGCTGCAGGACCCGATGACGATCGGCGGCGAAACCTCGCCGCTCAGCGTCACCGACGTCGTCGAGCGTTGCAACGGCGATATCTGGTTCCAGCGCGAGCGCGTTTCGCATCGCGCCTTTTTCCGCACGATGCTGCCCGCCGCCGAGGCGCCGAAGGACCTGCCGCGAGCGATCGTCGCCGCGAGCGAGGAAGAACGTCCGGAGTTCTACGATTTCGACCTCTTTTCGTGGTCGACCGCCGGTCACGAACTCGACGATCGGCCGTTGGCCGAGCTGTCCTACACGGTTTTCGACACCGAGACGACCGGCCTGCAGCCGTCGATGGGCGACGAAATCATTCAGATCGGCGCGACGCGCATCGTCAATCGCCGCCTGCTCCGGCACGAGTGCTTCGA
>NZ_JAVMKF010000273.1:6156-16390 GCF_031732815.1 Accumulibacter sp.
AGATCGGCGCGACGCGCATCGTCAATCGCCGCCTGCTCCGGCACGAGTGCTTCGATCAGTTGATCAATCCGCATCGCGAGCTCTCGCGGCAGTCGATCGAGATCCACGGCATCACACAGGACGTCCTGGCTGACCAGCCGCCGGTCGAGGTTGCCCTGCCGAAATTCCACTCCTTTTGTGCCGATACCGTCCTGGTCGGACACAACGCGGCGTTCGACATGCGCTTTCTGCAACTGAAGGAGAAAAAGACCGGCATCCGCTTCGATCAACCGGTTCTCGATACGCTCCTCCTGTCAGCGGTACTCCACCCGAATCAGGCCTCGCACCGGCTGGAGGCGATCGCCGAGCGCCTCGGCGTCTCGGTCTTCGGCCGCCACACGGCGCTCGGTGATGCACTGGTCACTGGCGAGGTGTTCCTCAAGATGCTGCCCTTGCTGGCGGAAATGGGAATCACCACCTTGCGCCAGGCGCGCGAAGCGAGCGAGAGGACCTTCCATGCCCGCCTCAAGTACTGAGCGGGCTGCCGGCGTCGCTTCGTATTCCCCGTACGCCGCCCTGCGCCACCTGGTGCGCGGCCAGCCGCCGACCGTCGGGCCGGCGACCAGCGTACAGGATACGCTGCTGCTGCTCGACCAGGCGCGTGCCGACGCGGTCGTCGTCGTCGACCCTGCGCGCGGCGTGCCGCTCGGCATCCTGACGCTGCACGACGTCGTTCGGCGGATTGCCATCGAGGCCTGCGACCTGCATGCACCGGTCGCCGCGGTGATGACCAGTGGCCTGATTACGCTGCCTGCCGACAGCACGGCGCACGCCGCCAGTGTCGTCATGGTGCGCCGCAACGTGCACCATCTGGTGCTGACTGAAGCCGATGGCCGCTACTTCAATCTGGTTTCGCAGAGCGACCTCTACGCGCTGCCGGGCGGCGAGAGTGCCGACCTCGTGCGCGCCATTCTGGCCGCGCAGGAGGTCGAGACGCTGGTTGCCCTGGCCGGCGAGCTACGCGCTTTCGTCGCCCAACTGGTTGCCGGGCGGGTCAGCGCGGAAACGCTCTGCCAGCACCTTTCATCGCTGAATGACCTGCTCACCCTGCAGGTCATCGAACTGATTGCTGGCCGCTTCGATCTGCCCTATGTCGAGTGGTGCTGGCTGGTCTTTGGCTCCGAGGGCAGGCTTGAGCAGACGCTGGCAACCGATCAGGACAACGGCCTGATTTTCGCTGCTGCCGCGGACGACGAGGCGGAAACACTGCAGGCGGCCTTTCTGCCTTTCGCCCGCGCCGTCAACGAGGCGCTCGACGCTTGCGGCTTTCCGCTATGCAAGGGCAACATCATGGCGAGCAACCCGCAATGGTGCCTGTCGGCCGCGCAATGGCGCCGCGCCTTTTCGGCCTGGCTGGAATCTCCGCAGCCGGAAGCGCTGCTGAACTCGAGTATTTTCTTCGACTTTCGCGCCCTCTACGGGCAGGACTCGCTGGCCAGCGAACTGCGTTCCTGGCTGTTGGCGCGAGCCGGTTCGTACCCGATCTTCCTGCACGGAATGGTCGAGAATACGATGAACTGGGAGTCGCCGCTGAACTGGTGGAAAGGTTTCCGCTACGACAACGACAAAGACTTTCCGCACACCATCGACCTGAAGAAGCACGGCTCGCGGCCCTTCGTCGATGCGGCACGCATCTATGCGCTGGCGCGCGGCATCCCGGAAACGAACACGGTCGAGCGTTTGCGCATTGCCGGCGAGCAGGGCGGCCTGGCCGCTGCCGATCTCGGCGCGCAGATTGCCGCTTTCCAGCACATCCAGCGCCTGCGACTGAACAAGCAGATGAACGGTGGCACACCCGAGGCCTCGAACCGCATCGACCCCGACAGCTTGCACGAACTCGACCGACTGATTCTGCGCGAAGCACTGAAACAGGTGCAGAACGTGCAGCGGCGGCTGCGGCGCGATTTCGCGCCGAGCTGAGGCGCGTACGCGCAAGAAGGCACCGCGTTTACTCCGTCAGCCGGCGGCGCGCAAGCGGAAACCGGCCGGGACCGAACTCACCTGGCGTGCGCCATAGTCGTAGAAGACGATCCCCGTCTTGCCACGCGCCACCTGGCGCCGCGTCTCGCGCTCGTGCATGCACCAGAGCAGATCGCAGCCCTTGTCGGTGAAATCGGCCGCCGTCATCTGGACGAGCATCACCTCGCCATGGAACGCTTCCGACTTGTACTGAACGCCGGCGTCGGCGATCACGATGCCCACCCCATCGACGTCAAGCTCGCTGTAACCGAGGAACTTGAAGAAACGCGCCCGGGCTTCCGAGACAACCGACAGCAACATCGCGTTGTCGAGATGCCCGGCGTAGTTCATGTGGCTCAGGTAGAGCGCAATCTCGGTGGAGAAGGTGAAGGCTTCCGGGAGGTCGATGCGAATCCTCGGCAATAGATTTCCTTTCCTGGCAACGATTCAGAAAAAGCGCTTTGGCGACGTTACTCTGAATCAGCGATGTGCCGTCGGCGACATGAGCAGAACATGCAGGCCGCGATCAATCCAGCGGCCGAGCCAGACGAGGCTCTGGCGAATTGTACGGGCAGACACTTCGCCGGCGGCGATGCTGCGCCGTTGGCGCGCGTGTTCGACGATCTGCATGATTTGTTCGCGGGTAAGGTCGGCTTTCATTATGGTCATCCTTCTGTTGGGCTCGTAGCTGAGCGTTCAAGTGCAGTCTAGTGCCTGCTCAGTGGTGCTACAAACGATCAATTGTCAGCTAATACATGAGAAAATCTCACTCATATGACCTACCGTCTTCCCCCGTTGAACGCCCTGCGCGCCTTCGAAGCCGCCGCCCGTCACATGAGCTTCAAGCACGCTGGCGACGAACTGTCGGTGACGCCGACCGCCATCAGTCACCAGATTCGTGGTCTGGAAGAGTATCTGGGGTTTGCTCTCTTCCATCGCCTGACACGGGCTCTGGAACTGACGCGCGAAGGGCGTGCGATGTTGCCGAAGGTACGCGAGGGCCTCGAATGCTTCGCCGCGGCCATCGAGAGCACGCGCCAACACCAGGCCGGCGGGCGTCTGCTCGTCACCTCTCCGCCGGCCTTTGCCGCCCGCTGGCTGATTCGCCATCTGCCGGACCTGACCGCGGGCCATCCCGAACTGCAATTGCACATGACCGCTTCGCTCGACATGATCGATGCGCGCGATGCGCCAGCCATGCTCGGTCACGAGCGGGTCGACGTGCGCGACGACGAAACGCCGGTATTCATTCGTTTCGGGCATGGGCGCTACGCCGGTTGTCGCTCAGACCGCCTCTTCTCGCCCGCCTATACGGCAGTCTGCAGCCCGCGCCTGCTCTTCGGCATGCGGCCCTTGAACGTTCCGGGCGATCTGCGCCGGCACAATCTGCTGCACGACGACTCGATCGCCGAACTCCTTGACCGTCCGACCTGGGCCGAGTGGCTGCAACTCGCCGGCGTCGGCGGAATCGATCCGGGAGCAGGAACGCATTTCAGCGATCCCGGTCTGGTCCTTTCGGCGGCGATCGACGGCGTTGGCATCGCGCTCGCCTCGAAACCGCTGGTCGAAGTCGAAGTTACGGCTGGCCGGCTGGTGGCGCCCTTCGATATCGTCCTGCGGCGGCGGCAAGCCTACTATCTGGTCGTACCCGAGGCGGTTGCCGATCGGCCGACGGTCGGTGTCTTCCGCGAATGGCTGCTCGGCGAAGCGGCAAAGGTCCTGCAGGACTAGGTGCACTGATGTATCCTTGGCAGGGGCCGGAGCGGGCGAAACGGCCAGAGGCACCCGAACGACCGCAGGTGATCGCATTGCCGACGCGGCGGGTCGCAGAACAACCTGAGAAGGGTGGAGAATGACCTCATGAACAAGCTGTCCCTCCTCGACCTCGGCTTCTTCATCGCCGAATCGGCCGCCAGCCCGAAGCATGTCGGCGGGCTGATGATCTACAAGCGGCCGGCGAAGGCGAAAGTGAGCTTTGCCGCCGACCTCTACCGGGAACTGCTCACCTTTACCGACGTCAAGCCGCCGTTCAACCGCATCATCCACTTCTCGCTCACCGGCATGCCGACCTGGCAGGAAAGCGAAACGGTGGATCTGGCGCAGCACGTCTTCTACCATAAGCTGCGGCGCGGCAAGAACGAGCGTCAGGACCTCTACGATCTGGTCTCCGAACTGCATCAGCCGATGCTCGACCGGGCGCGCCCGCTGTGGGAGATGCACGTGATCGACGGCCTCAGCGAAGCGCGCTTCGCGCTTTACATGAAAATGCATCACGCCTGTGCCGATGGCGTGACGATGATGCGCTGGGCCGCCGAGTCGCTTGCCGTAACGGCGGACGACCACGAGCTGCGCCCGCTCTGGTCGGTCGGCCGGCGGCCGAACAAGAAGCGGCTGCAACAACTCGAAGAGGAAATGACCTCGTCGCTGCTCAGCGACCTGGCCGGTGCCGGCAAGCGCATGCTCGGCATCGGCCGGCTGGCCGCCATGCTGCTGCTGGAAAGCGTCAAGCTGACGAAGAACGCGATTTCGCTGCCCTTCGTCGCCGACGGCAACACGCCGCTGACCGGACAGGTCACCCCCGGTCGCCAGTTCGCGACGACCAGCCTGAGCATGGAGCGGGTCAACCTGATCCGCACGCGGACGCGCTCGACGCTCAACCATGTGGCGCTGACCTGCCTTGACGGCGCCTTGCATCGCTATCTGCACGAGCAAGGCATCGATCTGCAGAAGCCGATCACCATCCAGATGCCGGTCAACCTGCGCAAGGAAGGCGAGGAAAGTCTGGGCAACAAGATCGGCATCATTCAGGTCGAGCTTTCGCCACCGACCGACGACCCTTACGTTCGCCTGCGCAACATCGGCTTCTCGTTGCGTAACGTGCGCTCGATGATCGACAGCGTCGCGCCCGAAGCGATCGAGTCCTATACGCTGATCACCGGCGTCGTCGGCCAGCTTGCCGAGATGCTCAAGCTCAGCAACCACCTGCCGCCGACCGGCAATACGCTGGTTTCCAACGTCCCCGGACCGCGTGAACACCTGTACATTCGTGGCGCCAGGATGGAGGAACTGCATCCGATCAGTACGCTGCCGCCAGGCAACCTGCTCAACATCACGCTCTTCAGCTACGCCGGGCAGCTCTATTTCGGCCTGATCGCCACCGACGAACTGCCCAAGCTCGGCGAGCTGAGCCTTTACATCGACGAAGCATTTGGCGAACTCGAAAAAGCCGTCCTTGACGCCCACCAGCCGGTCGCCTGAGTTCTGCTGTCTGCGCCTGACCGCGCTGCCGTTGGCAGATGAGTTGATCAGAAAAGAAAAGACCGGGCATTGCACCCGGTCCAAATACTCGGCTATCCGTTGGCTGCAAGGTCCGGGCCGGACCTTCCGCAACTACCGCCAGTTGGTCGACGCCGTCTTGCAGTGCTTCGAGCCGAGCCGAACGCCCCAGTCGGAGCTTCTTCTAACTTCTTCGGAATTGCCTGAAGCAGTGCGCGAACGATACGCCCGGAAGCAGGCGCTGTCCGTGCAGGATGTCACACTTTCCGGCAGATCGACGGCGCGCCGCGCCAGTCGCCGCTTGCCGGGGCGCGTCCGATGATGCAAAGCCAGAGTCCCGAGCACCCGCCAGCGACGCCGCTGGCCGAACGCCTGCGGCCGCGCACGCTGGCCGAAGTGATCGGGCAGAAGCACCTGCTCGCCAGCGGCAAACCGCTCGCCATCGCCTTTGCCTCCGGGCAACTGCACAGCATGATCCTGTGGGGTCCCCCAGGTGTCGGCAAGACGACGCTTGCCCGCCTGATGGCCGACGCCTTCGCCGCCGAATTCGTCGCCATCTCGGCCGTCTTCTCGGGTGTCAAGGACATCCGCGAGGCGGTCGGCCGCGCCGCAGCGACGCGCGCCAGCAGCGGCCGGCCGACGATTCTCTTCGTGGACGAAGTGCATCGCTTCAACAAGGCGCAGCAGGACGCCTTTCTGCCCTATGTCGAGGCCGGAGTCCTCACCTTCATCGGCGCGACGACCGAGAATCCGTCCTTCGAGGTGATTCCGGCGCTGCTCTCGCGCGCCGCCGTGTACGTCCTGCAGCCACTCTCGGGCGAAGAAATGGGCGAACTGCTCGAGCGCGGCCGGCAGTGCGCGCTGCCTGCCGCCGGTCTTGACCAGAGCGCTCGCGAGCGCCTGATCGGACTGGCGGATGGTGACGCCCGGCGGCTGTTCAACCTGCTCGAACAGATTGCGACCGCGGCTGGCGTCGCTGGCGTGACGGCGATCGACGGCGACTTCGTCGAGCACGCGCTGGCGCAGACGCTGCGCCGCTTCGACAAGCAGGGCGACACCTTCTATGACCAGATTTCGGCCCTGCACAAGTCAGTACGCGGCTCGTCGCCGGATGCCGCGCTTTACTGGTTCTGCCGCATGCTCGACGGCGGCGCTGACGCCCGCTACCTGGCACGCCGGATCATCCGCATGGCCTGGGAAGACATCGGTCTGGCCGACCCACGCGCCGCGCGCATCGCGCTCGACGCGGCCGAGACCTACGAACGCCTGGGTTCGCCGGAAGGCGAACTGGCGCTCGCCGAAGCGGTCGTCTATCTGGCGCTGGCGGCCAAGTCGAACGCCGGCTACCTCGCGTATAATGCGGCGCGCAGCTTCGTCGGCAGCGACGGCTCGCGGCCCGTTCCGAAGCATCTGCGCAATGCGCCGACCCGACTGATGAAGCAACTCGACTACGGCAAGGATTACCGCTACGCGCACGACGAAGCCGACGCCTATGCCGCCGGTGAAGACTATTTTCCGCCCGGCATGCCGAAGGTCGAATGGTATCGGCCGGTCGCACGCGGGCTCGAAATTCGCATTGGCGAAAAGCTGGCCCACCTGCGCGAACTCGACCGGCGCGCCCGGAAAGAGCCGCGCTAGGCGGCGGAGAAACCACCGTCTGGCCGGGCCTGCGCAGGTCGCCGCGCGCCAGGCTCCGCTTGCTGCCGGGCGCTCTGCCGCGTAGGCGGAAGAACAAGGACTGAGCATGCTCGACATCCAACTGTTACGTAACGACCTCGACGCTGTCGCCGACCGTCTGGCGGCGCGTGGCTACACGCTCGACCGCGCCGGCTTTCGTCGGCTGGACAGCGAGCGCAAGACGCTGCAGACGCGGACGCAGGACCTGCAGGCCCGACGCAACGCGCTCTCCAGGCAGATCGGCGTGGGCAAGAGCCGGGCTGAGGACGTGACGGCCATCCTCGACGAGGTGGCCGCGTGCAAGGCCGAACTCGAAGCGAACGAAGCACGCCTGAGCGAACTGCTCGCCGAACTCGACGCTTTCGTCGCCAGCGTTCCCAACCTGCCGCAGGCCGATGTGCCGCTTGGCCGCTCAGCCGACGATAACGTCGAAAACAAGCGCTGGGGAACGCCGCGCAGCTTCACCTTCACGCCGCGCGACCATGTCGATCTCGGCGAAGCGCTGGGCCAGATGGACTTCGCCGCCGCGGTCAAGATTTCCGGCACGCGCTTCTCGCTGATCAAGGGCCAGCTTGCCCACCTGCACCGCGCGCTCGCCCAGTTCATGCTCGACACGCACAGCGCGCAGCACGGGTATACCGAGATCTACTCGCCTTATCTGGTCAACGCCGCCAGCCTTTTCGGCACCGGGCAGTTGCCGAAATTCGAGGACGACCTGTTCAAGATTCTGCGCCCGGAGGCCGAGCCGCTCTACCTGATTCCCACGGCGGAAGTGCCGGTCACCAACATCGTGCGCAACGAAATCCTCAGCGCCGAAGCGTTGCCTTTGAAATTCGTCTGCCACACGCCGTGTTTCCGCTCCGAAGCCGGTTCCTACGGCCGCGACACGCGTGGCATGATCCGCCAGCACCAGTTCGACAAGGTTGAACTGGTGCAGATCGTCGCCGCTGAAGCTTCGGCAGCGGCGCATGAAGAACTCACCGCGCACGCCGAGCGCATCCTCGAACTGCTTGAACTGCCCTACCGCCGCGTCACCCTGTGCACCGGCGACATGGGTTTCTCGTCGGCCAAGACCTACGACCTGGAAGTCTGGCTTCCCGCGCAGCAGGCCTACCGCGAAATCTCGTCCTGCTCCAACTTTGCCGCCTTCCAGGCTCGCCGCATGCAGGCGCGTTACCGCGGCGTCCGCGGCCGACCAGAACTCGTGCATACCTTGAACGGGTCTGGCCTGGCGGTCGGTCGTACGCTGGTCGCCGTGCTGGAAAACTACCAGAACGCCGACGGCAGCATCGCCGTTCCCCAGCCGTTGCAGCCCTATCTCGGCGGCCGCCAGCGCATCGCTGCCGACTGAGTGGCGTCCCTTTCCCCGGCAATACGCCGGGCAGCGCCGCCAGTCAGCCCGGGCGCCGGTCGCGCAGGCCAAGTGCCAACGGCTGGACGCTACGCACAGTGCAAGCAGAGCTTCCTCGCTGGCCGTCTTGTGCTAACATTCGCCCTTCGGAGAGGTGGCAGAGTGGTCGAATGTACCTGACTCGAAATCAGGCGTAGGTGGAAGCCTACCGTGGGTTCGAATCCCACCCTCTCCGCCACAAACAGCGCCCAACATATTGTTTATTAATAATAATATGATGTCGCCCTGGGGACAACTATCAAATCGACTATCAACATTGTCGTTGATTGGTCGCTGCCCTGTTATTTCAGTGTTACCAGTCTGCCGCGGGTCGTTGGCCTCCATTCCGCCGCCGACCCCTGCCGCCGACCAATGACCCAGCGCCTCCGCCCCGCAGAGCGTGGGATCACGCGTCGGAGCGAGCATGCCACCACTACCACTAGTTGACCACGCCCATGCGATCCTCGACTTCCTCGGGAATCGACGAGACCAGGTGGGTCGCATCGCGCCCATTTTCAACCGTGATCTGCTTACTGCAACCGGCAGAAATCTCCAGATTACGCAGTAGTCTTCGGGCAAGCGAATTCGCTGCTCGACCTCGCCTGCCTCGAAGCCGAGCAGCCGTCGATAGGCAGGCTGGTTCTCTTTGATCACCGTGATCCCCGAGATGGTCCCTGGGCGAACTGGGTTGGCTTTGAAAATCTCCTATACACCAGTTCGCCCCGGCTTAAGCTTTGGTGTGAGGCCGATCTCGGGGCGATAAGGGGTGGCCTCTTGGACGGTAGGCCGTCCGAACATGGCGCGCCAGGGAGTGCCGGAGCCAGGAACTCTTGACCAGCGCCTTAGAAGTCGCACAGAAGGTGATCGAGCGCCACGTACTTGAGATGATCGCGCCCAACCCGCCCGACCTTTGAGGCATTTGGCAACGGGCGGGAGGCTGAGCGCGACCATGTGGGCTGGGTACGGTGTGCTGCGTGAGTGTGCTCACTCGATTTACTCAGATCCTTTGCCGTTTTGCGAAACAGATTCATCATCAGCCGTCGGCGCCATCGCACACACCGCGCCGCCGCCTGTTCATCCACTCCAGCCACTTCACCACCCCCGCCAGCGACGCCGCGGCGCACGCGTCGTGAACCGCAGTCAGACGCTCGAACGTGCGCCAGTGCATCCCCTTGGGTTTCCCTCCGTTGGCGTTGGCAATGCCCGCCGGCCAACCCAAACGCCGCCTGAGCGTCTCCGCCCGCCGCCGCGCGCGATCGTCCTCAGCTTCCCGCTGGCTGGCATAGACCAGACGGCAACAGTGGCGACAGGCGAAGATCGTCCCGCCGTAGAGAATGGCCACGCGCCGCCCGCATCCTCTCGCCGGACAGCGAAACCACGCCCGCCGCCCGCCAAGGTGGCAGGGTGTCCATTCCAGATGAACAGCGTACTCCATCGGTAGCCATTCGCCGCCGCTGTTCCGGATGCAATAGCTGAGCATCACGCGGTCGACTTCCGTGCGGATCTCGATCGACGCCAGTTCCTCGCCGCTGCGTGTCCATTGCCAGCCAAAGGCCTGGTCCGGTGTTAGCAGGCTGTCGCGTTGCAGCCGCCGAACATCCAGCGCCCGCATGTCGTTTGTCGTGTCCTTGCCCCCTTGGTATCCCCGCCCGCTTCCGCTGCCGCCCATTCTCTTGCACTCCGATTTTGCCGAAATCATTTCGCAAGTTTGCATCCCGTCTTTCGGTCAATCAGCGCGAATCCCTTGCTACAGCGGGCTTTGCGCCGTTCTTGATGGTGTCCCGCCTCATGCGCCGCGCAGGTCTTTCAGCTTCAGGAGCATGGCCAATGTCCGTTCAAACTTGCGGTCGAGGTGCGTTTCGTAGCGGTTCAGTTTCTCCAGCAGGTGCGCCC
>NZ_JAVMKF010000274.1:0-2747 GCF_031732815.1 Accumulibacter sp.
TGCGCAACGTGCGGCGCCATGCGCGGCTGCTGCGCGCTGATCGTCGCGTCCACGTTGCCGACCTGCCAGCCGCCTTGCGCCAGCAGCGCCAGCGTCGCGCGCAGCAGGCTGCGGCTGTCGGCGGCACGGTAGCGTTCGTCAGTGTCCGGGAAATGGCGGCCGATGTCGCCGAGTCCGGCCGCGCCGAGCAGCGCGTCGATGATCGCGTGCAGCAGCGCGTCGCCGTCGGAATGGGCGAGCAGGCCGCTGGAGTGCGGGATATCGACGCCGCCGAGGATCAGTCGGCGGCCGGGAACGAGCGCGTGGATGTCGCTGCCCTGTCCGACGCGAATCATTCGCCGCCTCCGTTGCGAGCGCGCAGGATCATTTCAGCCAGGCGCAGATCGGCAGCATAGGTGACCTTCAGATTGCTCGTGTCGCCGCGCACCAGGCGCGGCCGCAGACCAAGGGCTTCGATCGCCGACGCTTCGTCGGTGCCCGCCGGATGCTCGGCCAGCGCACGGCGCAGCAGGCCGTAGCGAAACATCTGCGGCGTCTGCGCCTGCCACAGGCCGTCGCGCGCCTCGGTGCGCACGACGCGCTGTTCGTCGTCGCCGCGTTTGAGCGTGTCGGCAAGCGGCACGGCGAGCAGGCCGCCGACCGCATCGTCGGCCAGTTCGGCGCACAGGCGGGTGAGCATGGACAACGACAGACAAGGGCGCGCCGCGTCGTGCACGAGCAGCCAGTCTTCGTCGCAAACCGCGGTTGCCGCCGCGCGCAGGCCATTGGCGACGCTTGCCGAACGCGTTGCGCCACCGGAGAATACGCTCTCCAGCTTGGGCCCGAGGGGCGTCCAGTCGAAGCGCCGCCAGCCGCTGTCGTCCGGCGCGAGGACGACCCAGACGCGCTCGATCAGCGGGCAGGCGCAAAGCACGGCAAGGCTGTAGTGGATCAGCGGACGACCGGCGAGCAACTCGTACTGCTTCGGCGTCGGGCTGCCAAAACGGGCGCCGCTGCCGGCTGCGGGAACGATTGCGAAGTGGCTTGTCATCGGCTAATTTTAATGCAGCAGGAGAATGGACGGCGCGCGATGACGGTTCGCCCGGGCGGCGCGCCGCCAACGCAGCCGGCCACCGCCGACGAACGACCACCAAGGTAGACCGAAGGAACGCGAAGATGAGCAGCGAAGCAAGGCACGCAACCCGATCGCCGGCGGTCGCCGGCACCTTCTATTCCGCTGCGGCGAGCGTTCTGACGCGCGATCTGCGCCGCCTGCTGGCCCACGCGCCAGCGCCGCCGACGGCACCGACCTCGCCGGCCAAGGCGATCATCGCGCCGCACGCGGGTTACGTCTATTCCGGTCCGATCGCCGCCAGCGTCTACGCGCCGCTCGTCACCCGTCGCGAAACGATCCGGCGGGTCGTCCTGCTCGGTCCGACGCATCGCGTCCCGGTCAACGGCTTGGCGCTGCCCTCGGTCAGCGCTTTCGCCACACCCCTCGGCGAGGTTCTGCTCGACCAGACAAGCCGCGAAGATATCCTGCAACTGCCGCAGGTCGTGGTCAGCGACGCGGCGCACGCCTACGAGCACTCGCTCGAGGTGCAACTTCCTTTCCTGCAATCGGCCCTGGCCGATTTCAGCCTGGTGCCGCTGGCCGTCGGGCGTGCTTCGGCCGAACAGGTGGCCGAGGTGCTCGAACGTCTGTGGGGCGGTGACGAAACGCTGATCGTGATCAGCTCCGACCTCTCGCACTACCTGCCGTATACCACGGCGTGCGCCATCGACCAGCGCACGGCACACCACATTCTGGCCCTCGACGCGCACCTCGACCACCAGCAGGCGTGTGGCGCGACGCCGATCAATGGCCTGCTGCTCGCCGCGCGCCGGCACGGCCTGCAGGCGCAACTCGTCGACCTGCGCAATTCGGGCGACACCGCCGGCGACAAGGCGCGCGTCGTCGGCTACGGCGCGTTCAGTTTTTCCCCGGAGTCCAGAAATGGCCAGCGAAACGCCCAGCAGCCTATCCACTGACGCTTTCGGCGACACGCTGCTGCGCATTGCACGCAACGCGATCGGCGAACGCTTCGCCTTCCCGGCGCAAGCCGTCGCGGACTTCGCCGAGCTCCGCGAAGCGGCGGCCACTTTCGTCACGCTGACCCAGCAGGGCCAGTTGCGTGGCTGCATCGGCAGCCTGGAAGCGCATCGGCCGCTGGCCCGCGATGTCGCCGCCAACGCCATCGCCGCCGCTTTCCAAGACCCGCGCTTCCGGCCGCTGGGCAAGGACGAATTCGTGCGCACGCGCGTCGAAGTCTCGCTGCTGACGCCAGCCGAACCCTTTCCAGTGCGCGACGAAGCCGACGCGCTGGCCCGCTTGCGGCCATTGGTCGACGGCCTCATCCTGAGCTACCGTGGGCGGCGCGCGACGTTTCTGCCACAAGTCTGGGAATCACTGCGCGCACCAGGCGATTTCCTCGCCCAACTGAAGCTGAAAGCCGGCCTGCCGGCCGATTTCTGGCACGCCGACGTCGTGCTGGCGCGCTACGCGGTCCGCAAGTGGCACGAGGCAGCGCGATGAACGACGCCGGGCATCGACCGAAAACACCGGAATCCGCCTGCCCGGCGCGCTGGTGGCACGCGATCGCCGACCAGCGCATCCAGTGCGACCTCTGCCCGCGCGACTGCAAGCTGCACGACGGGCAGCGCGGCGCGTGCTTCGTTCGCCAGAATGTCGGCGGCCGCATGCTGCTGACCACCTACGGCCGCTCGTC
>NZ_JAVMKF010000275.1:0-2731 GCF_031732815.1 Accumulibacter sp.
TTGCAACAACGTCACGCCTTGCTTGAATGTCGGTACGCTGGGCGTCGATAACATTGAGGTAATCGACCAACCCGGCACGCTCCCGAGCTTGTGCCAACTGATAGACATCAGCACTGCTTTGAGCCTTAACAAGAAGGCGCTGTTGCCGTTCCTGTTCTGCTGCATAGGACGTCAATGCATCGTCAACTTCCTGCCAAGCCCTCAATACCGTCCGTTGAAATTCGATAGCAGCTTCCTGCTGGCGCAGTTCTCGTAGCGTCACGGTCGCACGACGGCGGCCACCATCGAAAATCGGCAAATCCAAACTCGGACCGATAGACCAGAAGCGGCTACCCCAATCACCAAACTTGCCAGCTTCGTAGGAATCCAAACCGAAGCGAAGACCAAGGCGAACACTAGGATAAAGCTGGGCCTGGGCTTCGCCTATCGCCGCAGTTGCCTGATGTAAGCGCGCTTCGGCCGCACGAATGTCAGGGCGTCGACCGGCCAACTCAGATGGCACGCCGAGCTTGTATTGAGGCAACACCATTGCCGCGGCAGGATGATCTGGTACCCGAAAAATGGACGCCACGAGGTATGGTATTTTGACCTTGTGGAGGTTGGACATGAAGAGAGTGAATCGGAGTTACACGCCGGAGTTTCGGGCGGCGGCAGTGCAGCAGGTGACCGACGGTGGGCGGAGCATTCCGGCGGTGGCACGGTCGTTGGAGATGTCGGCGAAGACGTTGGCGAACTGGGTGTTGCGGGCGCGCAAGGGCGCCCCGCCGGTCAGGGCGTCGGCCGGACAGCCGGTGAATGAGTTGCAGGCAGAGGTGACGCGATTGCGGCAAGAGGTCGCCAGGCTGCGGATGGAGAAAGAGATCCTAAAAAAAGCGGCGGCGTACTTTGCCAAGGAGTCGATGTGAAGTACGCGTGGATCGAAGCGCATCTCGACTCCTATCCCGTGCGGCCGATGTGCGAGTTGCTGGGGGTATCGCCCAGTGGGTTCTACGCGGCGCGTTCACGGGCACCCTCGGCGCACGCGGTCGAGCAAGCGCAGATCGTGACGGAAATTCGTCGCGCCCAGACCCGGCATCGGGGTCGCTATGGTCGCCGGCGGATGACGACCGAGGTGCGCGCAGTGCTGGGTCGACCGGTCAATGAGAAGCGGATCGGGCGCCTCATGCGCCTGCATGATCTGAGTAGTCGTCAGCGGCGCCGGTTCCGCGTGGTGACCACGGACTCGAAGCATGCCCACCCGGTCGCGCCGAACGTCCTGGAACGTGATTTCGAGGCCACCGCGCCGAACCAGAAGTGGTTGGCGGACCTGACCTACGTCCCGACCGACGAGGGCTGGCTATATTTGGCCTTGGTGATGGATCTGTTCTCGCGCAAGCTGGTTGGCTGGGCGATGAGCGATACGATGCCGCAGGAACTGACGCTGGCCGCACTGCGGGTCGCCCTGGGCTGGCGTGACCCAGCGTCGGGCTTGGTGCATCACTCCGATCGCGGTTCGCAATACGCCGCCGGTGACTATCGCAAGGTCCTGCAGGCGCGCGGGATTACTGTTTCCATGAGTCGCAAGGGAGACTGCTGGGACAACGCCCCGATGGAATCGGCCAACGGCACGGTCAAGGTCGAGTGCGTCCACGGCGAACACTTCCGAACTCGTGCCGAAGCCCAGCGGGCGCTGGTCGAGTACATCGGCTACTACAATACCGAACGTCGTCACTCGTCGTTGGGCAACCTGTCGCCGGCGGCCTTCGAGCAGCGCTGGCACAGTACTCGTCCCCGACAACCGCTGGAGTAACATGGCAGTGAGCAGCGCCGCGTTATCCACCGCCGGCCGGTTTCCGGTTCGTCGCAAGCGACCGAACCGGCCGGCCGTGGATAACGCTCCTCGCCTCTTGGCGTCCACTCAAGGGGTACCGGTTCACTCTACCCGGAATTTGCGCTGGCTGCCAGCGATGGGCGCGAGCGACACCTGAGCGATTTCCGCGGCCAGGTGGTGGCCCTTTCGGTCGGCTATACGCAGTGCCCCGATGTCTGTCCGACGACGCTGATCGACCTGAAGTCCGCCGTCGAAGGCCTGCCACCGCCGCAGCGCCGGCAAGTGCAGGTGCTCTTTGCCACCCTCGATCCAGATCGTGATGGCCCGGCGTTGCTCAAGGAATATGTCGCGGCGTTCCACCCCGCCAGCGGACGTCCCGTCCTCGGCTTGCGCGGCAGCGCCGAGGCAACGGCAAAGCTGATCGGGCAGTTGCAGCTAGTCGCCGAGAAAAGGCCGTCGGAAAGCGCGGGCTACACAGTGGACCATACCGCCGGCATCTTTCTCTTCGATGCCGCTGGCCGCCTGCGCGGCCTGGCCCCGTTTGGCCAGAGCGCCGCCGACTTGCGCAGCGACCTGGCCCGATTGTTGACCGAAGGCTCCGGCGTGCCGGCAACGGCACAGCGGGTTGCACATGCCGACTGAAGAGATGGACGAATGCCCACCAACAAGCTGATTACCCTGGCCGAAGCAGTGCGCCGCTACACCTGGGATGGCATGCAGTACGCCAGTGGTGCGGCCCTGCCGGTCGGCTCGGACGCCATCGCCTTCGGCCGGGAGCTGCTGCGCCAGCGGCGCCGCGAGCTGCACGCCATCTTTCACGCCAACACGCAGCAACTCAACCTGCTGGCGGCGGCCGGTGCCGTGACCCAGGCAGAATGTGGCTTCAGCGGGCTGGAGGGCTTCGGCTTTGCCAATGGTCTG
>NZ_JAVMKF010000276.1:0-2724 GCF_031732815.1 Accumulibacter sp.
AGGATGTCGAACGCGCCGGTGTACTACGCGCTCGCGCAGGCGCACTTCAATCCTGTCGCCGCGATGTCCAAGTACGTGGATCAGATCCAGGATCGTCTGCGGCGCGAGGGATATCCGTTGTTCGAACCGCAACAGGTCACGCACCTGGTTGTGCCGGGTCCTGGCCAAGCGCAGCAAGCAGAGCCGCAGATTACGCATACGGTCTCCTGGCTCATCACGCGCGGCGACCGTACGGCCGGGTTCATCCTGGCGCCGTCGGCCATCACGTACCACACGACCCACTACGACATGCACAACGAGTTCATCCCGGAGCTGCTGCGCGGCTTGGCGGCCGTGCACGAGGTGGCAACCCTCGATCACGTCAGTCGGTTGGGCCTTCGCTACCTGGATGCCGTGTTGCCTCGCGCCGGTGAGAGCGTGGAGCAGTACCTCGTCGGTGGATTGCACGGCATTGAGTTCAATGCCACGCAGCGGTACAGGCTGACGGAATCGGTCTTTGGGACGGACACCGGCCCACTGGTGCCGACGGGGACGCTCGTGACTCGGGTGCATAGGATGACCGCGCCCTTGGGGTTCCCGCCAGACATGCAGCCCAACGGCTTGATGATCAATCCGAAGTTCGAGGTGAAGGAGTCTCGGGCGCATGCGGTCATCGATACGGACCACTTTGTCGAAGGCCGCATGCCGATCAATATGGACAAGCTGGGTGAGCAGGTGCTCTCGCTGCATGCGACCATCAAGTCTGTCTTCGGAGCAACGACGACGGATCACGCGCGCGACGCGTGGGCCTGAACCAGACAAACCAGACGCCATGTACACCGCGACCGTACCTACTTATCGACCGATGCCGTTCGCCGCGCCGATTGGAGCTGCCGCCACCGCAGCCTTTGCGCTGCTTGTCTCGGCCCTTGCGGTCGGTGGTACCGGCAGCGTTTTCGACATTTCTCGTGCCGGGGACTGGCGCAGGATGTTGGAGGCGCGAGTTCCCTTCCACGTGGATGTCGGGATGGCTGACGACAGCCAAGAACAACGCCCTGATCTTCGATCTGCATCTGACCACCTCGGCAACATCCGCCAGGTGTTGAATCCAACCATCGCGGATCTGGCCACGGTGTTCGGCGTCTCCAGGCAGGCGATCTACAAGTGGATCGGCGGTGAGGCCACGCCCGAGCCCAACAAGTTCGACCGAATTCTCGCCCTCAGCCATGCCGCCGACGCTTTCCGCGACGCTGGCATCACGCGTGCGTCTTCCATGCTGAAGATGAAGGCATTTGAAGGCAGGTCCTTGATGGACCTCGCTGTGGCCGGTCAGATCTTGCCGTCGCACATCCAGTCGCTGATCGCCGAAGCCCAGGCGATGGATGCGGCTTACGACCGATCAGGCTTGGCGAAGTCGAAAGCGAAGCCCTCGGACGATTGGCGTACCGAGGTGTCCATTCCCGGGTCCCCCGAGCGATAGGTCGGGGGGCGATGGATGCTGGCGCGCGATACGGACTGGCGACAGGGTGATCTTCTAACTTGCGAGGCCGCTGCTGCATTGGGTTTGGTCGGCGCGACCGACCAAGGACGCCGCGTAATCGTCATCACCCATGACTGCGACTTGCCGCATGACAGCGAGCTCTGCGTCGAGGTCATCGTCGCCGAGTTGGTCGTCAAGGACCCCAAGCCTGACCCGCAGCTCTCCTACGCCAAGAACCCGCGACGACTCCACCTCGCCTACGAGGGCACCGACGCTGCGCCGTTGATTCTTGAGCTCCGGCATGGTGATCGCCGCAGCGTACCGAAAGGTGACTTCGCCAAGCGCGCAGTCAAAGACAACAGCCTCGCGCTGCCGGTTGACACGAAGCGTGCGCTGAAGCAATGGCTTGCCGCGCGATACGGCCGACCAGCCTTCCCCAATGCTTTCGAGGAGCGGCTGCGTAAGCTCTCTGGCAAGCGCACCGTCGAACAGCTGATCGCCAAGATTCTGGAGCCCGACGCGAAGTACCTGGTCGGGCTGTTCTTCGATCTGGGTGAGCAGCGAGGCGCAGAAGCGGTCGAAGGGGAGTCCTACGCCCTGTCAATGTCCGTTGTGTACGACGCAACCGAGGGCGGCAGCAAGGCGAGGCTGTCGGCTGAGCGGGTCGCCGGGCAGCTGCGCGAGCTGTTCGAAAAGACCTACGGCAAGCCCGACGTTGCCACGGAGATCGCGCTCGACGCTTGCGAAGCCGTAGCAGACACGCGCCTGACGCTGGCTGATCTGCGCCGCGTGGATCAGTGGCGCCTGGAGTACATCAGCCTGCGAGATAACGATCAAGGCGACTTCCTGCCTGTCGGCGAAATGCCGACGTGAATGCACAGGATCACCTCGCGATCCCGATGGATTCCGCCCAAGTCTGGCCTGGCTGTGGATGCCGGTTTTCTTTTTGGCCGACATTCCTCACATCAACGCAACCAACTGAATAATCAATTTAATTTTCATGCCATATCAATTCAGAGAATACTTGTACTGCATGATATTCAAATGGTTACGTCAGCGATGTGCGAAATGTCAGTTTTGGGTACAGTCCACCACCAATTCGGCATCCGATGCAGTGCAAAGTTATCCATAAGCCCGCTTAACAGCAGGCTTTTTTATGGGTAGCGCACCCAGCGCGGTTTCACTCAATCCATTGCAATCCGGGGCTAAAAATAGCCGATGACCGCCCGCATCCTGCTGGTCGAGGACGAACCGTCCATCGCCGA
>NZ_JAVMKF010000277.1:0-5874 GCF_031732815.1 Accumulibacter sp.
TACCAGCGATCGCTGAGGAACAGCGACTGGTTGTGGACGTCCCAGTCCCAGACGCCGTCGCTGGTCGCTTCGATGACCAGACGCAGACGTTCCTCGCTCTGTTGCAGGGCCCGATTGGCTTGCGCCAATTCAGCCGTGCGCTCGCGTACGCGCAGTTCCAGTTCGCTTTGAACCTGTGCCTGCCGGCGCTGCAGGCGCCACAGGTCGAGGTGCGTGCGCACGCGCGCCAGCACTTCGGCCGGCTCGAAGGGCTTGGTCAGGTAATCGACGCCGCCGACGGAAAACCCCTGTACCTTGTCCGAGGTTTCATTCAACGCGCTGATGAAGATCACCGGAATCGGTGCCAGACGTGGATCAGCCTTGATCTGTCGGCAGAGCGTGTAGCCGTCCATGTCGGGCATGCGGATGTCGAGCAGGATCAGATCCGGCGCTTTCGCAGCGACCGAGCGCAAGGCGAGGAGACCGTTTGAAGCCGGGCGAACGCGGTAGCCCTGCTCGGCCAGGAGCATGCTCAAGAGCTTCAGATTGGCCGGCGTGTCATCGACGACCAGGATTTCGTCAGGGGTCTGGGTGTTCATGGTACTGATTCCTCGTGGCCGTGCTAAAACCGCAGCGCAGCCCGATTCTGCAGGCTGATGATCGTGCATTCAGCGGACAAGGCGCGTTTCTTGCGGCGCGTATTCGACGCGGTGACGGATCTTCGGTCGGTCCGCTGCAGCGCGCGAGCAATGCCCATCAGATCCGCCATCGCCTGCCTCCCCTTGTCCGGCACTACGAGTCATCCATTATACGGTGCCGGCGGGCTGATCACAGGCCGTCACGGTAGCGACTGGTTTCGCGGCTTTCTTCGGCAAAACGGACCTCGATGCGCGACCCCCCCTGGCGGTCAAACGAGAGCGTGCCCTCGATCTGGTTGACCAGTCCGTTGACCAGGCGCCAACCGAGACTGCTGCCGCGTTGCGGCGAAAAATTCTCCGGCAGACCGATTCCGTCATCGGCCACGACGATGCAGATCGTTCCATCGTCGTTCCGCCGCAACTCGAGCTCGATGCGGCCGCTCTCCCGATCGGGAAAGGCGTGCTTGAAAGCATTGCTGATCAGTTCGTTGATCAGCAAACCACAGGGGATCGCCGTATCCAGCCCCAGGGTAAGTGCTTGCAGGTGCTTGACGATGCTCACCTTAGGTTGCGCGAACTGGTGCGCCAACTGCTCGATCAGCTGCTCGAGATAGCGGTCGAAAGCAATGCTGGCGAGATCGGCTGAGCGGTACAACTGTTCGTGAACCAGCACCATGGCCCGCACCCGGTCGGCGCTTTCGGCCAAGCGCTCACGCACGACCGTGTCGGCAACATTCTGGCCCTGCATGCTGAGCAGGCTGACGACGACTTGCAGGTTGTTCTTGACCCGGTGATAGATCTCTTTCAGCAGGACTTCCTTCTCGCGCACGGAAGCCTGCAGTCTGGCGCGCGCACGGGTGCGCTCGGTGGTATCGACGGCAACGCCGATGACGCCGTTTGCTTCGCCGTCCAGGCCGAGGCAGGGCGAGTATACGGTTTCGAAGACGGTATCGCCGATCTGGCTTTCAGTCCGCCGCAGGCGCCCGCTGAGGACGAGACGCAGGTCGGCAAGCACCGCCGGGTAGTCGGCAAAGACTTCGAACGCCGAGCGCCCGACGACTTCCCCCGGCTGCAAACCCAACTGGGTCAGCGCCAGCCCTTCGGCCAGCCGAAAAATGCCTTGCTGGTCGAGGACGTAGATGACAATCGGCGAATTCTGCATGACGATGCGGAAGCGGTGCTCGCTTTCCTTGAGCGCCTGCTCGGTGCGGGCGTTTTCGGCGATCATCTGTTTCAATTCGGTGTTGGCCTGCAGCAGGTCGGCAGTACGTCGCTCCACCTCGCTCTGCAGGTGCCAGTTGTGCGTCGCCACTTCGCTCTGCAGGCGGTGCAGGCGCAGATGCAGCGCGATGCGCGCGAGCAATTCCTCGGGCTCGAAAGGTTTGCCGACGAAGTCGGCGCCACCGCAGGCGAATGCCCGTACCTTGTCGAAAGCGGCTTCCGATGCGCTGACGAAAATCACCGGGATGTCGACCGTCGCGGGCTCTGCCTTCAGGCGGGCGCAGACTTCGTAGCCATCGATGCCGGTCGCCAGTTGTGGCTTGAGGAGGATCAGATCAGGCGGCTCGGCCGCCGCGGCGGCCAGCGCGGCCGTCGCGCTGAGCGTCGGCCGCGGGCGATAACCATGCGCCGCGAGCAGGCGGGCCGACTGCCGGAGGCTGTCGCGCAAGTCGTCCAGGAGCAGAATGTTCGCCGGAACCGGAGTCATCGCCGCCCGTTCATCGGGGCTCGCTTGCTCGCCTGGCGAGTTCCGAGCGCAGCGCCTCGGCGATTTCCGGGTAGTCGAAGTCCGCTGCCCGCGCGCTCACCCAGTCGGTGACCGTGGCATCCGTCGCCCGCAGGGCGGCGGCCAGCTCGAGCACGCGGCCGCTGTGCAGGCGGACGCTGGCTGCCAGCGTGTCGTGCAGCCAGGCGGTCGGTACGTGGGTCAGCGGCGGTGCGCTGGCGGGTGCCGCCGGTGAACTGGTAGCGGTCGGCGTGCGCTGCTCGTCCGCCGTCGCGGCATCGACCGTGTGCGCCAGAAATCTGGCAAAGCGACCGTCCTCCTTGGTCGTGTGGCTGAGATACCACTCGCGGAAGAAGGCCAGCAACTCGTCGAAGTCGATCTGGCCGGAGCGCAATTCCATCAGGACGATGTTCAGCTTTTCGAGCAGCGCCAGATGCAGGACACGGTGCGCTTCGAGTTCGGGATAACCGTTTTCGAAAAAGATGTTTTCTTCGCTCTGAAAATGGAAGGCAACGTACTTGATCAGTTCCTGCAGTACGCGCGGCGCCAGCGCGTGATCGGTCTTGACGCTTTCGAGACGATTGATCAGCGCGACGAAGGTGCGGTGTTCGAGGTCGATTTCCTCGACGCCGACGGTGACGCCGGGATCCCAATAGACGTAATCGGCCATGTTCGGGTCAGGTGTTGGTTTGCTGCTTGCCGGCGGCGAGCAGTGGTGCGAGGTCGAGCGGGCCGCTCGCCCGGCTGAAGAAGTGGCCTTGGATCAGATCACACGCCTGTTCGCGCAACCAGTCGAGCTGCGCCTGCGTTTCGACGCCTTCGGCGATGACCCGCAGGCCGAGCGCATGGCTCATCGTGATGATGGCCGAGACGATGGCCGCGTTTTCGCGGTCGCCCGGCAAGCCGCTGATGAACGAGCGGTCGATCTTCAGGTTGTGGATCGGAAAGCGCTTCAGATAGTTCAGGCTCGAATAGCCGGTTCCGAAGTCATCGACCGAGATCCGCAAGCCCATGTTGCACAGATCGCGCAGCGTCGAGCTTGCCTTCTCGGGCTGCTGCATGATCGCCGATTCGGTCAGTTCGAGTTCCAGACGCTCGGGGTTGACGCCGCTTTCGGCGATCGTCGCCTCGACGATGTAGAGCAGCTTGGGGTCGCGGAACTGGCGTCCGGAAAGGTTGACCGCCATGTAGAGGTCGGGTGCTCCGCCGTCGTGCCAGGTACGCAACTGCTTGCATGCGGCGTCGAGCACCCATTGACCGAGCGGTACGATGAGGCCCGAGTTTTCCGCCGTCGGGATGAATTCGCCCGGATAAACCAGGCCCAGCTTGGGATCGCGCCAGCGGACCAGGGCTTCGACGGCGTGCAGTTTGCCGCTGGTCGTGTAGATCGGTTGATAGTGCAACTCGAACTGCTCGCCGGCAAGCGCCCGGCGAATGTTGGTTTCGAGCAGAATGCGGCCGGTAGCCTGCTCGCTCCACTCGGCAGAAAAGAACGCGCAGCCGTTCTTGCCCAGTTCCTTGGCGCGATACATGGCGTTGTCGGCAGCCGCCAGCAGGCGCTCGGCGGTGCTCGCGTCGTTCGGAAACAGGCTGACGCCAATGCTGATCGTCAACCAGACTTCCTCGTCGCCGATCTGCGCCGGTCGCTCCATCGCCTGCAGCAGATTGCTGGCGACGCGTTGCGCCGTTTCCGCCTTGTCGATTCCGGTCAGCACGATGACGAACTCGTCACCGCCGATGCGCCCGACGAGATCCGACTCGCGCACCGCGGTGCGCAGCCGCCTGGCCGCTTCCTTGAGCAGGGCATCGCCCGCGGCATGACCGAGCGTGTCGTTGACCAGCTTGAAATTGTCCAGATCGATGAACATCACGGCCACGCCGAGGCCGTGTTGCCGGCTCATGGCCAGCGACTTTTCGAGCATGCGCGTCAGATGCGTTCGATTGTGCAATCCGGTCAGGTGGTCGAACTGCGACAGGTAAACCAGTTGCGCCTCGGCCGAACGGCGCGCGGTGATGTCCTGTACCTGAACGATGAAATAGAGCGGTGCTCCACCATCGCTGACCAGAGAGACCGACTGCATGGCCCAGGTGATCTGCGAATCCGGATGAACGAACCGGATTTCGGTCTGAAACGACGGAGCGCCGCCGGTAATCAGATCGTAGAGTTGGTTGTTCAGATGCTCGCAGTCATCGTGGTGGCAGACTGACTGCAGCGTGACGCAGCGCGCTGCGCCCAGCGACAGCCCGAAAATGGTGCATGCGGCGTCGTTCAGTTGCAGGAAGCGGCCGTCGAGGGCGACCAAGGCCATGCCGATTGCGGCAAAATCGAACGCCGAGTGAAAGCGCTCCTCGCTTTCGGCCAGGGCGCGCTCGACTTTGCGGCGATGGCTGATGTCGCGCAGGACGATGACCGCGCCGAGCAGCGCATTGTCGTTGTCCAGGATCGGTGCGGCGTTGTACTCGACCACCGTTTCCCGGCCGTCGGCGGCGATCACCAGCGCTGCGCTGTTCTGCGTCAGCGCCATGCGCGTGGCAAGCACGGTTTGCGCGGGTTCGTCGATCACCTGCTGCGTATGCTCGTCGACCAGTCGAAGTACACTGCCAATCGGCGCGCCGAGCACGGCTTCCTCCTCGACGCCGAGCAGTTGCCGAGCCACCGAGTTCAACAAACGCAAGGCGCCGTGCTCGTTGGTCGCCACCACGCCGTCGCTGACGCAGTGCAGCGTCTTGGCGAACCAGCGTTCGTTCTGGCGCAACTGCCGTTCCATGCGATGCTTGACGAGAGCGACTTCAATCGTGGCGCGCGCGTCGTCCGGTCGGAAGGGCTTGACCAGGTAACCGTAGGGCAGCGTTTCGCGTGCCCGCTGCAGCGTCGACAGGTCGCTGTACGCGGTCAGATAGACGACCGGAATGTCGTGCCGGCCGCGGATCAGCGCGGCGGTTTCGATGCCGTCCTTGTTGCCACGAATCACGATGTCCATCATCACCAGATCGGGCTGGGTGTCGTAGCACAGGCGCAGAGCCTGGTCGCCGCTGGCCGCGATGCCGGTCACCGTATAGCCGAAAATCTCCAGCCGCTGACTGAGATCCATGGCGATGATGGCTTCGTCCTCGACGATCAGAATTCTGGTCTTCTCCTTCAGGGTATCCATGTTCAATGTTCCCAGAGCGTTCCCGGTCAAAGAGCGTCCGCTGCGCCGCTCGGGCGCGCCGTAGCGCAAGGTCGAGGTCAAAGGTAGAGGACAGGAACTTTCATCGTACTTCAGCCAGTATAGGATCGTCCGTGAAATGATGCACGGAAGATGGGGGGCGGGCGGAGGGCAATGCGGGGCGGCGCCGTGGTTCAGTGGAAGTTGCGGCTGTGCACCGACAATTGGCCGAGCAGTGAACTCAGGTCGACCAGGCGCTTGGCGACCAGATGGACGACTTCGCCAGCGCGCTGGATCTGGCCAAAGACCCCGAGCAGACGGGCGCCGAGCAGCTCGCGACGCTGCCGGTCGACCAGCCACGCGTGTACGACGATGTTGGCCA
>NZ_JAVMKF010000277.1:5974-16194 GCF_031732815.1 Accumulibacter sp.
AGCAGCTCGCGACGCTGCCGGTCGACCAGCCACGCGTGTACGACGATGTTGGCCAGCCCGGTTTCGTCTTCCAGCGTGACGAAAACGATGCCGCTCGCCGTCCCTGGCCGTTGCCGGCAGGTGACGATGCCGGCAGCGCGGACGAGCTGGCGGTCGGCCGCCTGGTGCAATTGCTCGGCGGCGACGAAGCGCTGCGCGGCAAGCTGGGTGCGCAGCAGCGCCAGTGGGTGGCGGCCGAGGGTGAGCTTCATCCCGGCGTAGTCGGCCACCAGGTCTTCGCCTTCCGAGGGCGCGGCAAGGACGGCGGCGGTCTCGCGCAGCGGAAGATCGCTCAGCAGGTCGATCGTCGGGGAAACGCCGGCCGCCGCCCAGGCGGCTTGTCGGCGGTGCCCGGCGAGGTCGACGAGAGCGCCGGCGGCGGCAAGCCGTTCGAGGTCGCGCCGGCTGATCTGCGCGCGTGTCGCCAGATCAGCCAGGCTGCTGAAGGGCTGCTGTCGGCGGGCTTCGACCAGCCGCCGGACGCCGTCCTGTGCCAGGCCCGAAATGCTCGCCAGACCGAGGCGGACGGCGGGCTGTCCGCTGCTCGCGTGCGTCCGCGCCGCTTCCAGCCGGGCCTCCCAGAAACTGAGGCGAACGGTCGCCGGGCGCAGTTCGACACCGTGTCGGCGGGCATCCTGAATAAGCTGTGAAGGCGAGTAGAAGCCGAGCGGCTGGCTGTTGAGCAGGGCGCAGAGGAAGGCAGCCGGGTGGTGGCACTTGAGCCAGGCGGAAACGTAAACCAGCAGCGCGAACGAGGCGGCGTGCGATTCCGGGAAGCCGTATTCGCCGAAACCCTTGATCTGGGCGAAGATGCGCTGCGCGAAAGCCTCGTCGTGACCGCGCCGGCGCATGCCCGCGATGAGCTTTTCCTCGAATGTCTGCAAGCCGCCCTTGCGTCGCCAGGCGGCCATTGCCCGGCGCAACTGGTCGGCTTCGCCCGGCGTGAAGCCGGCGGCGACGACTGCCAGTTGCATCACCTGTTCCTGAAAGATCGGCACGCCGCAAGTTCGCGCGAGGACGGCGGCGATTTCCGGACGCATCGCTTCGATCGCCTCCTCGCCGTGCCGGCGGCGCAGATAGGGATGGACCATGTCGCCCTGAATCGGTCCCGGCCTGACCAGCGCGACTTCAATCACCAGATCGTAGAAGTTGCGCGGCTTCAGGCGCGGCAGCATGGCCATCTGCGCGCGCGATTCGATCTGGAAAACGCCCATCGTGTCGGCCGCGCAGATCATGTCATAGACTGCCGGGTCCTCGGCCGGGACGTCCGCCAGGCGGCAGCCGATCAGGTCGAGCGCGCGATGGATGGCCGAGAGCATGCCGAGGGCGAGAAGGTCGATCTTCAACAGGCCGAGCGCGTCGAGATCGTCCTTGTCCCACTGGATGACCGTGCGTTCGGCCATGGCGGCATTTTCGATCGGTACGAGACGCGCCAGCGGGCCGCGAGAGATGACGAAACCACCGACGTGCTGCGAGAGATGGCGCGGAAAACCACGCAGTGCGTCGGCCAGCGCCAGCCATTTGGCGACGCGCGGCGCGTTCGGGTCGAGGCCGACCGCGCGCAGGCGCTCGGGGAGTTGTTCGCGTTTGTCCCACCAGGCGAGCGAGGCGGTCAAAGCGTCGATCTGCGCCCGTCCGAAGCCGAGGGCACGGCCGACGTCGCGCAAGGCACTGCGCGTCCGATAGGTGATGACGGTGGCGGTCAGCGCCGCGCGACTGCGTCCATAGCGTGCGTACAGATACTGAATGACTTCCTCGCGCCGTTCATGCTCGAAATCGACGTCGATGTCCGGTGGTTCGCCGCGCTCGCGCGAAATGAAGCGCTCAAAAAGCAGGTTCGAGCGGGCAGGGTCGACTTCCGTGATGCCGAGGCAGTAACAGACCGCCGAGTTGGCAGCCGAGCCGCGCCCCTGGCAGAGGATGTTGCGTTGGCGGGCGAAGTTAACCAGGTCGTACACGGTCAGGAAGTAGGCTTCGTAGGCGAGTTCGCCGATCAGCGCGAGTTCATGCTCGACGCGCTCGACGACGCTTGCCGGCGCCCCCGCCGGATAGCGCAGGATCAAGCCACGGTTGACCTCGGCGCGCAGAAAGGCAGCCGCCGTCTGGCCGTCGGGAGCGACCTCGTCCGGGTATTCGTAGCGCAATTCGGTGAGCGAAAAGCGGCAACGCTCGGCGACGACCAGGGTTTCGGCAAGCAGTTCGGACGGGTAGATGCGGGCCAGCTGTCGGCGCGGGCGCAGGTGCCGCTCACCGTTGGCAAACAGGGCGTTGCCGGCGGCGAATACGGTGGTGTTGAGGCGGGTTGCGGTCAGCGTGTCCTGCAGCGGACGGCGGCTGCGCAGATGCATGTGTACGTCGCCAGCCGCGACCGCCGGCAGGCCGCAGGCAGCGGCCAGGGCCAGCCATCGGTCGAGCAGCGCCGCGTCGTTCGGTCCGCAGTGCAACTCGATCGCCAGCCAGGCGCGCCCGGGAAAACAGCGTGCCAGCCATCGCCCGTCGTCGGCCGTGGTCTCGGCGGCGGGGATCCAGAGCGCCAGACAGTTGGCCAGCAACTTGTCGGAAACTGCGCCGTCAGGCCTTTCCAGATCGCTGCGGTAGAGCTGGTAGGCGCCTTTGGCCGAGCGCCTCCGCGCTCGGGTGACCAGTTCGGCCAGATCGCCATAGCCGGCGCGATTCTCGGCGAGCAGGACGAGCCGGCAGCCGGCGGCGCCTTCGTCGGCGAGTCGAAACTCGGCGCCGACGATCAGCCGCAGGCTGCCGGTGGCAGCTTTGTGCGCACGCACGATGCCGGCCAGCGATGCTTCATCGGTGATCGCCAGCGCGCTGTAGCCGAGCACCTGAGCCCGTTCGACCAGTTCCTCCGGGTGCGAGGCACCGCGCAGAAAGGAAAAGTTCGAGCAGCAATGAAGTTCGGCGTAGGGCGGAGGATCGGCGGCCATTTTGGTTGACTGTTGTTAAGAACAGTATACCGTGTATTGCCGCGCGTGTTGCCGCGTGTTTCCGGTTTCCCGCCAGGTTTACCGCCAAGTCGCTACGCGAGCGGAAGTTACTGCTGCCTGAGATCGAGTTGCGCCAGATCGACTCGTTTGCGCACGCCGCGCAGGCGCAGCCAGGCCTTGTGTGACAGGTGTCGGGTGAGCAAGCCTGGCGGCATGCGCAACCAGTGGGCGCGAATGTAGATCAGCCAGCGGGCCAGGGTCGCTCGTCCGCGCGGACGATCGGGGTGTTCCGGCAGCAAAGCGAGCGGAATCAGGCGATCCATCAGGGCGAGCAGCGGGCGCGGCGGGGCTGCCGGTGCGAGCTGCTGCACGACGCTCGTCGGAACCGGCGTGGCGAACAGCCGCTGGGCGTAGCGCAGGCCGTAGAACAGTGGCCGCCGGAAGCCGAGCGCGCCGGCGCGCGCCACCAGGCCGGCCCAGAAGTCTGTCTGTTGCGCGAAGTGGCACAGCAGATCATGTACATCGAGCAGATCGCGCAGGCGTAGCCCTTCGTCCGGATCTCCTTCGAGAAACAGATGGACGAGCGCGTGCAGGACCATGTCCGGCGGTGCGAGAACGCGCAGACGCGGGTCGGCGAGCGGCTGAGCGGCAGCAAGCAGCAATTCAGGGTTCGACGGGAGGCGGCTGGTGCGTGGCAGAAGGCGATGATGAAGATCGATTTCGGTCCCCCGTTCGCTGTGCCGCAGCGGTGGAATCTCGTGCATCCAGACGCGGTAGTAGCGGTCGTCGTAAGGATCCATCTCGGTCTTGAACCAGCCATGTCCGACCAGTTGCTCCTCGATCTCGCCAATCTTCTCCTCGGACACGAGCAGGTCGACGTCGGCGAAGACGCGGCCACGCGCCGGTGGCAGCCGGGCCAGCAGGTAGCCGCTGCCCTTGAGCAGGATGAGCGGCGTAGCGCTGCCGGCGAGCGCCCACAGGATGCGGTTGACTTCCCAGGTGATCAGCGTCTGCCGATGCGTGATGACCTGGCGCGCGGCCTGCAGGTGCTGCGCGGCGCCCGTCGGGATGGCGTGCAGCAGTCCGCGTTGGGCAAGATCGGCTTCGATCCGGCCGAGCAGACGCGCGCGCCGTCCGACGCGCACGAGCAGTTCCCAGTCGGCCACCGACAGCCGGACGAGGTCGGCCGGCTGGTTGATCGCGTCCAGCAACAGTTGCTGGGCTCGTCGCGTTGCGCTGTCCACGCTAAGCCTGGTCGGCGTCTGCCAACTCGCCGAGCGCGCGGATCGCTTCGTCGAGATCGGAATAGCAGAGCGAGTAGCAGTCGCAGGCATCAACCATGTCGGCGACGAGTGAAAAGGCGGTGGCGTCGAGCACCTCGTAGTTGAACGAGTTGGTCGCGACCATCAGGAAAGCCTGGCTCTTCGGCATTCGCGTAAGGCTGAGCGGGGCTCCGGCGAGCCAGCGCGGAAAGACCAGCCAGCGTGGCCGGGCCGGCTCGTCTGCCCGCCGGATGCTGTCGAGCGGCGGTCGGACGTGCGCTACGGTTCCCTTGCGCGTGCCGTAGAAGGAAGGGCCAATGACGGCCTCGGACCGGAAACGGCGGATGACGTCGATCGACTCGTTCTTCAGCGGGATCAGCCGAGGAATCGGCAAGACGCTTCCGTCTGTCGGATGGACAAGTCCGAACTCGTCGGAGAGCAGGCGCCAGTCGGAGTGGATCAGCGCTGTGCACAGCGTCGACTTGCCGTGGCCGGGCCAGGCGGGAAAAAGCATCGCCTTGCCCTGCCGTTCGACGACGGCCGAATGCAGCATCAGCAGGTGATGCGAGCGCGTTGCGACACACCAGTTGATTCCCCACTCCAGCGCCGGGAAGGCATGCTCGACGGAATAGGGCGCGAACGGCGATTGTCCGTCGACGGCAAAGCAGACCTGTCGGCGCCACCAGCGGCGCAGGCCACGCGGCCGGGCAAGGCGGACGTGAAAATCATTGAAGTCGGCCTCTCCGGGAATCGGGTAGGGCGCGTAGAGCTGATGGGCAAGGGCCGCAAAACTGGCGAGTTCGGAGCGAATCCGGATGTTGAACGGACCAAAACGGATGCCCAGACCATCGCCCGCCAGCCGTTGCGCAACGTCCTGGCGAGCCAGATCGCCAATGATCACCGCACGTCGTCCGCTGCCTGTACGCACTCGATCAGGCCAAGCTCATCCAGCCGGTGTACGGCGAAGTAGAAATCCGCTTCGGCGAGGTCGCCGCGCTGCGCTCCGAGCGCCTCTTCCACGTGTGTCTTCAAGTTGTCCAGGGCAAGGGGGCGATCATCGAGCAAGCGCAGGATGGCAGCAGTCGGTCCGTTGAAGACGTGTGTCTCGGCCGATGATGCCTGATGGACGATGTAGAGGTCGTCCTCCCAGCTTCGCCACAGGAGTCCGCTGCTGGCAGCGGCTCGGCTGACGCAAAGGTTCTCTTCCCGTGCCGCGTCGCCCATGCGCTCTGGCCTCGGGTCGTGCTACGAAGATGGGCGTCGAAGGCTTGCGGACAGCTCGTACGGCCTGGGAATCTCAGCTGACGAGCGACGTTGCAGCGGCTGAACTGAGGATGGCAACCGTCCTGTTCGGCATTCCCTGGCAGCGCAAATAACCGGTCACTCCCGAATGGGTGACAGGGACGCCGCTGAGGCTTCCGCCGGTGATTCTGTTTCCGGGACACGTGGCAGCGTTCTGGGAAAACGTGTCCACGCATTGATCGCCAGGGACTGCGATGCTGTTGCCCATGAAGTCCCCATTGGCGTCCGTCACGGTGATCTGGCTGACACCCATGCACGAGACCGCAGCCAGGACGCCGCCGCTACGCAGCGTCAAGACGAGCGGAGCAACCGCTGCGGCACCTCGCACCAGGCGGCGCCGAGCCCGGTCGGGAGGCGAAGCCGTTGCGGAACTGCTTTGATCGCTCTTGGCGGGCGACAATGCCGGCAACTGTTCTGCTTCGTCAATCGACCTCAAACTCTTCATGAATGCTACTCCCGGTTATTCAGCTTGCCGTTTTACCAACCTCCAACCTTTGGCGGCCTGTCCTGGCAGCCTTTCCCTGTTGGCGGCTACCGTCAGGCTTGCTGGCAGGCTGCTGCACGCTTCGCGCGCACTTGCACTTGGTCTGGCACCTGCACAGCCCACTTGACGCCAGTTTAACCTGCGCGCGGTCGGTGATCTGTAAAAAAAGTCTCACGTTTGAGCTCTACACGACCGCTTGCGAAGAAATTTCGACTGCGTCTTCGCATTTGGCCGGCAAGCCCTGTCCGATTCCTAGGATAGCAAATCCTGTGCCATCGTCAATGGGCCTAGTGAATCAAAGCCTAAATCATCGGCTTACCCTGTGGCTTATAATGCCATGAAAGTCGTGCCGCTTTGTTAGTGTAAAAAAAACCGACACGTTCAGCCGGCGTTCACTGGCCCTGCCTTGCGCGCGTCATATCGCGGGCTGCTGCGTTCACAGCTTGAGCCGCTCGAGCAGTTCGGTCTCCAGCTTGATCCGGTTGGCGGTCTCTGCCAGGTCACCGCCGCTGATCAGGAAGGTGTCCTCGACACGTTCGCCGAGCGTCGAGATCTTGGCCGTGTGCAGATTGGCTCCGTGTGCGGCGAGCGTCGTGGCGATCGAATAGAGCAGGCCAGGGCGATCAGCCGCATTGACCGAAAGGACGTAATGCTGACCTCTTTCGTCCAGCTCGATGGTGACCACTGGCTGCATCGGGAAGTGCTTGACCTGGCGCGAGATGCGCCCGCCGCCGGGCGCATCGGGCGGGCTTCGCCGGCGCAGGCGCTCGTTCAGTTCGTGCTCGATGTAGGCGATCATGGCGCGATCGCTGCCCCGGTCGCTGAGATCGAGCAGCATGAAGCTGTCGAGGGCGTAGCCATGACGGGTCGTGTGTATCTTGGCGTCGACGATGGTGTAGCCGGCCCGGCTGAAGAAGCCGACCAGGCGCGTGAACAGGTCGTTCTGGTCGCGCGTGTAGATCAGCACCTCGAGTCCCTCGCCATTCGGATTGACCCGCGCTTTGACCACCGGGTCTTCGATTCCCGTCCGATAGTGCAGGGCGCGCGTGTGCCAGGCGATTTCCTCCGGCGAGTGCCGCAGAAAATAGACCGCATCGAGCTGTTTCCACAGGCGCTGGTGTACGGCTTCGGGCAGCGCGAAAAAGCGGAGCAGGCGGAGGGCTTCCTGCTGTCGTTCTTCGATCAGCCCCTGCCTGACCGCGAGCTGGCCACCTGACAACAGCGTTCGGCAGGTACTCCGGAAAAGCTGCTCGAGCAACTGTCCTTTCCAACTGTTCCATACTTTCGGACTGGTCCCCCGGATGTCCGCGACGGTGAATAGATAAAGCGCCGTCAGGTGGCGCTCATCGCGCACCATCGCGGCAAAGGAAGCGATGACCTCAGGGTCGGCAATATCCTGTTTCTGCGCGACCGCCGACATCAGCAGGTGCTGGCGCACAAGCCAGACGACCAACTCGCTGTCGTCCTCGGCGAGGCCGTGCTGAGCGCAGAACTCGGCGGCGTCGAGTGCGCCGAGCGTCGAGTGATCGCCGCCCCGGCCCTTTGCGATGTCGTGAAAGAGCGCCGCGATGTAGAGCACCCAGGGGCGCGGGAAATCACGAATCAATTCGCTGCACAGCGGATATTCGTGTGTGAAGTCCTCAGCCATGAAACGGCGCAGGTTGCGCAGTACGCGCAGCATGTGCTGATCGACCGTGTAGACATGGAACAGATCATGCTGCATCTGTCCGACGATCTGGCCGAAGCTTGGCAGATAGCGACCGAGGATGCCGAACTGGTTCATCCGGCGGAACTCGTGCACGACGCCTCGGTCTTGCTGCAGCAGTTGCAGGAAGCAGGCGCGGTTCGCCGGTTCCTGGCGGAAGTGCTGGTCGATCAGCGTTCGCGCGTGCCACAAGGCGCGCAGCGTGCGGGCTGACATTCCCTGCAGCTCGGGGTGCTTCTGCATGACCAGAAAGGCCTCGAGCAGGAGCGCCGGCTTGCGGTTGAACAGGTCTTCGTCGACCACGTCGAGGACGTCGTGGCGTTTCTGGAAGTGCTCGTCGATGCGTTGTGTCCCCTGCTGGTCCGGCGGGGCCATCGCCGCATCCACGTTGAGCAGCAGTATCGCATTGATCTGCGTTACCCTTTTTGCCGTTCGATAGTACTCCTGCATCAGCCGCTCGCTGGCCCGACGGGTCGGTGTCGGGACATAGCCCATCTGTTCGGCGAGTGTCGTCTGGTAGTCGAAGAGCAGGCGGTCTTCGCGGCGGCCGACGTGCAGGTGCAGGCGAACGCGCAACTGACGCAGGAAGGCGACGCTGCCGAGCGCGACCTCCTCTTCTTCCGCCGTAAGAAAGCCCTGCCGGGCGAGGTCATGCCAGGTGTTGCCATAGCCGGCGGCGCGCGTCACCCAGAGGATGGTCTGCAGGTCGCGCAGGCCACCGGGGGCTTCCTTGAAATTCGGTTCCAGACTGTACGGCGAATCGTGGAAACGCAGGTGACGCTCTTCCTGCTCCTTGCGCTTCGCTTCAAAGAACGCGTGCGGATCAATCGTCTCCTGCAGTCGGCGCACGAGTTCCTGGAAAAGTGATTCGCTACCGGTCAGCAAGCGCGTCTCGAGCAGCGCGGTCTGGATCGTCAGATCGCTGCTTGCCGCCTGCACGCACTCGTCCACAGTGCGTACGCTGGGAGCCACGTCCAACCGGCTGTCATAGAGCAGGGCAATCGTCTGTTCGAGTTGCGCGGTCAGCCCGGGATCGGGAGATTCGGGCAAGAGGACGAGCAGATCGACGTCCGACGCGGGAAAGAGTTCTCCCCGGCCATAGCCGCCGACGGCGACCAGGCTGAGCGAAGGCGGCAGCCGCAGCCCTTGCCACAAGGTGCACAGGGATTCGTCGATCAGGCGGCAACGATCGGTCAGCAGGCGCGCCGCGTCGCCATCGTCCTGATAGCGTTCGCGGATCGCCGACTGTCCACTCTGCAGGCGGCTGCGAAACGCGGCGAGCAGCGCCTGGCGGTCGACGAGGTCTTCGGGCATGGCCGGCTAGCCGATCCAGTCGGGTCGCGGGCGCGTTCCGGCGGAGACCGTCAGTACCTCGAAACCGCTCTCGGTGACCAGGACGGTGTGCTCCCACTGTGCTGACAAGCTGTGATCCCTGGTGACGATCGTCCACCCGTCGGCCATCGTCCGGATGGCGGCTTTACCGGCATTGATCATGGGTTCGATCGTAAAGACCATTCCCGGCTCAAGCTTGAGGCCGGTGTGCGGCTTGCCATAGTGCAGAACCTGCGGCTCTTCGTGGAACTTCTCGCCGATGCCGTGTCCGCAGAATTCGCGGACGACCGAATAGCCCGACTTCTCGGCATGCTGCTGGATAGCGTGACCGATGTCGCCGAGTGAGGCTCCACCGCGCACCTGCGCGATCCCCAGCCAGAGACATTCGAAAGTGACCTCGCACAGGCGGCGGGCGAGAACCGACGGTTCACCGACGAGGAACATGCGGCTGCTGTCGCCATGGTAGCCATCCTTGATCACCGTCACGTCGAGGTTGACGATGTCGCCGTTCTTCAGTTGCCGGTCGCCGGGGACGCCATGGCAGACCTGGTGGTTGAGCGAAGTGCAGATCGACTTGGGATACGGTGGGTAGCCGGGCGGTGAGTAGTTGAGTGGCGCTGGAATCGCCTGTTGAACCTCGACGATGTAGTCGTGGCACAAGCGGTCAAGCTCATTCGTCGTGATGCCGGCGCGCACGTGCGGCGTGATGTAATCGAGAACCTCCGCCGTCAGGCGGCCCGCCAGGCGCATCTTTTCGATTTTCTGTGGGGTCTTGATCGGGATGGCCATAGGTTGCGACTCGGCGCCAGGGAAAGGAGGAGCGAAGAATAAAGGAAGCCGTGCGCTTAGGCAATTTGCGCCGGACCTGCGTAGCCGCCGGTGGATGCAGCGGGACGATCCTGGCCGCCTGCTCATCGCCGGTCGAGGCGCGATGCGTGGAGTGGTTCCCGCGATCGGCGCAGGAAGCTGGCTGCGGTAACAGCGCCGTTCGCTTCGCCTCGCCAGCCGACCCGGAAAAGCCGGAGAGAATCTGCCACCAACCCGGACAGCCTGTCGCTTCGCTACGCTTTGGCTGGGCTGACTCCGGCTTCGCTCGCTTCGAAGGTGCGGGAGTTTTCGGCTACAATTCCGTTTTCCCGCTCCATTCATCTCCATGA
>NZ_JAVMKF010000278.1:0-16153 GCF_031732815.1 Accumulibacter sp.
GCCCGGAATCATCGCGAATCAGGTCGAGCGCCATCCACTCGACGAAGAACTGCGTATTGGCGCGCACGTTGCGCTGATACAAGGCGTGCAACATGGCGTGCCCGGTACGGTCGGCCGCCGCACAGGCGCGCCGGACCGGCTTCTCGCCGAAGTTGGACATGTGCCCGCCGAACGGGCGCTGATAGATCTTGCCTTCGTCGGTGCGGTCGAACGGCATGCCGAAGTGCTCGAGTTCGACGACCACCTCGGGCGCCTTGCGGCACATGTACTCGATCGCGTCCTGGTCACCCAGCCAGTCCGACCCCTTGACCGTGTCGTACATGTGCCAGTGCCAATGGTCCTCCTCGGAGTTGCCCAGCGACGCCGAAACGCCGCCCTGGGCGGCGACGGTGTGCGAACGCGTCGGAAAGACCTTGGACAGCACGGCTGTCTTCAGGCCACCCTCGGACAACTGGATCGCTGCGCGCAGGCCGGAACCGCCGGCGCCGACGATCACTGCATCGAACTTACGTACCGGAATGCTTAGCTTGTTCACTTACATTCTCCACAGAATCTGAACCGCCCAGCCGGCGTAGCCGACGAGCACCGCAACTGTCGCAATCATCAGCAGAAGACGCAATCCGTCCGACTTGACGTAGTCCATCCAGATATCCCGGACGCCGATCCAGGCATGGTAGAAGACGCTGACGAAGAAGAGAAAGGTCGCGAAACGCATGAAACCGTTGGCAAAGATGCCGCGCCATGCGTCGAAGGAGTCGGGACCGACGGCGCCGACGACAACCAGGAAAATGACCGTATAGACCGCCATGATGATGGCCGTCGCGCGCTGGATGATCCAGTCCTTGAGGCCATAGTGGGCCCCGACGAGTATGCGGTTTACCATAATACTTTCGCTCCAATGATCAGCGTCAGCGCGATGCTGACGGCGAAGACGACCTTGCTCGACAGACGAGCCGATTCGAGGTCTATCCCCTTGTGCAGGTCAAGCATCAGATAGCGGATGCCGGCGCAGAAGTGATGCATGTAGAGCCAGATCAGTCCCAGGAGGACGAGCTTGGCAAGCGGATGTCCGACCACGCCCTTGACGACGGCGAAGGTCTCGGCCGAGGCAAGGCTGCCTTGCAGCAGCCATAGGAGGAAAGGCAGGAGCAGGAAGATCACCGCCCCGCTGATCCGGTGAATGATCGACAGGATACCTGGAAGCGGTAGCCTGATCGTCGGCAAGTCCAAGTTCTTCGGACGCTTTTTCGTGATTGCCATCTCTGCCATGAACGTCATCCCTGTTATGTTATGCAGTCGCATGCGGACCGCCTGACCCCTTCAAAACCGCACTCGATTATAAACCATCGCAGCGCACCATACCGACCCGTCCCGTCTCCTCGCGCAGCTCAGCCGAGCTGATTGTGATAATGATAATTGCGTGTCGAATAGAAGCCACGGCGCCATTCGACCGGCTTGCCACCATACGTCATGGTGACACGTTCGACGAGCAGCAGCGGGCTTCCCTCGGCCACCTGCAGCAACTCCGCGCTCACCCGATCAGCCGACACGGCGCGCAACCGTTCGTCGGCGCGGATCATGCGCACGCCGTAGCGGCTTTCGAACAGACTGTAGAGGGATTCGCCGGAACGCAGCACATCCAGCGAAAGATCGGGAAAAAGTTCGCTCGGCAGATAGATTTCGTCGAACACCACGGGCTCCTCGCCAAGCTTGAGCAGGCGCCGAACGATAGTGATCGCCGCCCCCGGTTCAAGTGCAAGCAGACGCGCGACATCCGGACCAGCTTTTGCGCGCCAGCACTCGAGCGGCACGCTCTGAGAAATCTGCAGTTCGCCGTCATTCGGCACGAGGCGCAGGAAGCGGAAGAACGAACCCGGATCCTTGTGCGTCGCCACGAAGGTTCCCTTGCCCTGCTGGCGAACGAGGAGGTTTTCCGCGGCCATTTCATCGACCGCCTTGCGCACGGTGCCCTGGCTCACTCCGAAGCGCACGGCCAGTTCGGATTCGCTGGGAATCGAGTCGCCCGGCCGCCACTCCCCCGATTCGAGACCATGCATGATCAGATCCTTGATCTGCCGATACAGCGGACTGAACGTAGGAGAATGAAAGGGCGCCGACCTGTTCATGGAGCGTCATTTCAGCATAATTTTCGCTGCGCGTCCATCGTGTTCCTGTTTCAAATATCATATATAAGACATAAGATACGCCATGGATTTGACATCCAGCGATCGGCAGCTCTATCATTCCCCCGATTTGCTGCCCGGCCTGCTTGTCGGCTTACTGGGCACAGCCGATCGCTTACCGCTCATTTCTTGCTCATCACTCACGACAGGAGCCGCATCATGTCCAAAGCCCCCATGCGCGTCGCGGTCACCGGCGCCGCCGGCCAAATCGGTTACAGCCTGCTTTTCCGGATTGCTTCCGGCGAAATGCTTGGCAAGGACCAACCCGTCATTCTTCAGCTCCTCGACCTGCCGCAAGCCCAGAAGGCATGCCAGGGCGTCATCATGGAGCTTGAAGACTGCGCATTTCCGCTGCTCGCCGGCATGTTCGCCACCGACGATCCGAACGTGGCCTTCAAGGACGCCGACGTCTGCCTGCTCGTCGGTGCGCGTCCGCGCGGCCCCGGCATGGAACGGGCCGATCTGCTGACCGCCAACGGCGCAATCTTCACCGTACAGGGCAAGGCGATTGCTGAAAACGCCAAGGAAGACGTGCGCGTCCTGGTCGTCGGCAACCCGTGCAACACCAATGCGCTGATCGCCGGATCGGCAGCGCGCAAGGTCGGGCGCACCAACCCGGCCAACTACCACGGCATGCTGCGCCTCGACCACAACCGCGCGCTGTCGCAGCTCGCCACGAAGACGGGCCGGCCGGTCGCCAGCTTCAAGCAGCTCGTTGTCTGGGGCAACCATTCGCCGACGATGTACGCCGACTACCGCAACTGCACCTCGAACGGCGACAACGTCAAGGCGCTGATCAACGACGCCGCGTGGAACAACGATATTTTCCTGCCCACCGTCGGCAAGCGCGGCGCAGCGATCATCGACGCCCGCGGCCTGTCGTCGGCGGCTTCGGCTGCCAACGCGGCGATCGACCACATGCGTGACTGGGTTCTCGGTTCGAGCGAATGGGTGACCATGGGTGTCCCCTCGGACGGCTCGTACGGCATTCCAGCCGGCATCGTCTTCGGTTTCCCGTGCGAATGCCAGGGCGGCTCGTTCAAGATCATTCAAGGGATCGAGATTGACGACTACTCACGCGACAAGCTCAACAAGACGCTGAAGGAACTCACTGACGAGCGCGACGCGGTCAAAGACATGCTTTGATTGCTTCTCACTGCGCTGGACAAGCCGCGGCCATGCCGCGGCTTTTCTTTTGGCCCCCGCTTCGCCCTGATCGCGCCCAGCGATCTCTCGCTCCGCAAACCGCCTCTGGCCAGCGAGCCAAGCCTGCTTGGCGAAAGCTTTCCCGCCCTTTTCAGCCGATGAACCCACTGACCGAACTGACCACGGAGATACTGCGCTTTCGCGACGAACGCAACTGGGCGCAGTTTCACTCGCTGCGTAATCTGATCGTTTCGCTGAACCTCGAAGCGGCCGAACTGCTCGAGCTGACGCAGTGGAAGAGCGACGCCGAAGTATCGGCAGCCGCCAGCGGCCCGGCGCGCAGCGCCCTGCACGACGAATGCGCCGATGTGCTGATCTATCTCCTGCTGATCGCCGAGTGCGCCGGGATCGATCTGCTCGAAGCAGCGCGCGCCAAGCTGCTCAAGAACGCAGCCAGATATCCCGTCGCTTCGAGCTATGGATCAAGCCGCAAGCACCCGTCGCCGTAAGCTCGCCCGCGCTGCACCAGCACGGCCGGACACTCATGAGCCCGGAGCGGCGCCACCAGACTCAAGCGTGAAACCCGCACCGGCGTCGACCGCCAGCGCTTCGACCAGACGGGGCATCACTTCCTGCAGTTGCGCCGCCAGCGTCCATGGCGGGTTAATCACGAACAAGCCGCTGCCGTGCATGCCGAAGCCGTCCGCCGACGGCGTCCTGACGCGCAATCCGACATGCAGCCAATCGGTGGCCGGCAGACGTTTCAAGCGCTGCGGAAGTGCGTGCGCTTCGCGCCGGGTAAGCTGTGGATACCACAGAGCATAGGTTCCCCCCGGGAAACGCTGCAAGGCTTCCTGCAGCGCGCGGATGACCCGCTCGTAGTCGCGCTTGTCCTCGTAAGCCGGATCGATGAAGACCAGCGCCCGTCGTGAGGGTGGAGGAAGCAGCGCCTTGATCGCCGCCAGCCCGTCGCTTCCCGCGACCTGCACGCGCTGCCCGAAGGCCAGCATATTCTCCCTTAGATGGAGCACGTCTCGGCTGTGCAGTTCGAAGAGCCGCAGGACGTCGTGACTGCGCGTCGTCCACGCGGCGAGCAAGGGCGAACCCGGATACACGCGCAAACGACCGTCGCCGTTCAGGCGCTCAACCAGACGCAGGTAGTCGGTAACGAGCGGCGGCAGATCGTCGCGCTGCCACAGTCGTCCGATGCCAGCACGATGTTCGGCCAGCTTCGCTGCCAACGCCGAATCGAGCGCGTACGAGCCAGCTCCGGCATGCGTATCGATGTACGTGAAGGACTTTTCCTTGCGCGCGAGGTAGGCCGTCAACTGGACGACGACGATGTGCTTGAGAACGTCGGCGTGGTTGCCGGCATGAAAAGCGTGGCGGTAACTGAGCATGGCCTGATCGCTGCCAGCCGCTTTCTACTCGGGTGCCGGAAGTATTCTACCGTCGGTGCTGAACTGGTAATCTTGAAAGACATGTTCGGCGCTGAGCAATTGGTAGGTCCCGTCCGACAAGCGGCGCGAAGTATCTTTCAGGCGGTAGGCGTAATGCCCGCAGGTCCAGCAATCGAAGTTGCGCATCTGCGTGCACAGGCAGGTCTTGTCCTTCACCGAGATGCGTTTGACCCCCGGATTGGCCGCCACCTCGCGATTGTAGGCGGTGATGTACGAACAACTGCCATTGCTGTCGAGCAGGTAACCATAGGCCTCGCAGTTCGGTCGAATGCCGTCGCCGATCGCCGGGCTGTTGCTTAACATGCGCATCGGATAACCCGTGGGCGAAATCAGATTCACTTCGATCTGGTCTTCGGTGGCGGCGAAGTAGCGCTGCTTGACATCCTCCGGCAAGCCGCATTCCTTCGAAACGGTAAAGCGCGTAGCAACCTGCACGGCCGCCGCACCCTGCTCAAGAAAGGCCACGGCATCGCTGCCGGTGAAGATTCCGCCGGCCGGAATCAGCGGGATGTCGAGTTGCTCCGCCTGCAGATGACGATGGATTTCGCCAAAGATCGTCGCCAGATCGTATTCCTGCCAATCCATGCCGAAACCGAGATGGCCGCCGGCCAGCGGACCTTCGACGACCACGTAGTCAGGCAGCCGATTACAGCGCGCCGTCTTGCGCAGGAACAATTGCAGCGCACGCAGCGAAGAGACGATGATTCCCAGCTTGGCGTCGCGAAATCGCGGGTGGTCCTCGATCAGGGCAAACGAGCCAAGATGCAGTCCAGCCGCCAGGGTGATTCCGTCCACCCCGGCGTCCAGCGCGCCGGCCATGCGTACGCGCAAGGTCTCGCGCGGTGCATTCATGGTCAGCTTTTCCATGCAATTGACGAAGATCAGGCCATCGCCGCGCTTTGCCTCCATCGTCCTGCCCACGTGCATCCTGGTCGCCTCGGCCAACTGGCCAAGGTCGAAGCGAACGACCGACTTATCCGGATTGGCGACATTGAATTTGTACTGCTGGAGCTTGTCCTTGACGAACTTGGCGTTGAATCGGCGATCGGCTACCGTGTTCACCATCGCGTCGGAAATGTGCCCCACTCCACCCAGACGAGCCGCCTCGAGCGCCAGTTCGGCGGTCGAGATGTCAACCCCCATCCCGCCGATGACGATCGGCACCAGCTCATGTTTACCGAAACGCAGACGGAAATCATCAACCCTCTTCATCCATTTCCTTCCGAACCCGGGCCGGTACCTTCGGCCGACCCGACGCGGTGATCACGGCGACCCCCAAGACCCGGGCATTATCGCTCATCACACGCCCCGATGGCTTGATCGGCGCAACGAAAACGCATCAAGTGGTGCCTCGGTGGCAATTCCGACACAAGATGTGCGCCGGATGCGTCAGCACGACCGCTCCTGGCGACCTCTTCTCCAGCGCAGCGCTGGCGTCCATACGCTTGTCGCGCCGGTGACGCGAATTCGGTGGTAGATTGTCGGCTGTCGGCTCCCGCATTTTTCCCACTACACCGGTTCTTCCATGCCACAGATTACCGCCAACAGGATTCAGATCGAGTATGAAAGTTTCGGTTCGCCGGCGTCTCCGGCGATCCTGCTCGTCATGGGGCTGGGTGCTCAACTCGGCCGCTGGCCGGTGGAGCTTTGCCAGGCGCTCGTTGCGCGCGGTTTCCGCGCCATCCGTTTCGACAACCGCGACTGCGGTCTGTCGAGCAAACTCGACGACGCCGGCGTTCCCGACATCGCGCGCGCACTGCGCACCGGTCAGCCACCGCAGGCGCCGTACACACTGGACGACATGGCAGCGGACAGCGTCGGCTTGCTCGACGCGCTGGGAATCGAGCGCGCGCATATCGTCGGCGCCTCGATGGGCGGCGCAATCGCCCAGATCGTCGCCGCCCGACACGCGGCACGCACGCTCTCGCTGACCTGCATCATGACGACCAGCGGCCACCCCGACCTGCCGCCACCGACGCCCGCGGCAGCGCGTGCGCTGTTCTCGCCGCTCCCTCCTTCGCGTGACAAGGAAAGCCTGATCGAGGATGCGATCCGTCGCCAGCTGGCCGTCGCCAGCCCCGATTTTCCGAGTTGCCCGCAGCGCCTGCGCGAGCAGTTCACCGTCGAGCATGAACGCGGCTTCCACCCGCGTGGCGTCACCCGCCAACTCGCCGCCTTTCTCGCCAGCAGCGATCGCCGCGCTTTGCTGCAGACGATCGGCGTTCCCACCCTGGTCCTGCACGGCGCCCTCGACCCCTTGATCCCGGTCGCCTGCGGCTACGATGTGGCAGCACACATTCCCGGCGCACGCATCCGGGTCATCGACGGAATGGCGCACGACCTTCCACTCGCCCTGACCGATGTCTTTGCCGACGAAATCGCAACCCTGGCGCGCGCTAGCACGCCCTGAAGCCCGCGCCCATGCAACTCCCCGGGGCGCGTTCTGCGCCTGACGAAGCGAACGACCCGGCGCCGCCACCATCCACCGGCGTCGAACTGCCCGATTCGCTGGTCTTCCTCGACCTGGAAACGAGTGGCGCCAATCTGGCCAACGATCGGATCATCGAAATCGGGCTGGTCGAAGTCGACCGCCAGGGCGTTCGCGAGTGGAACGTTCTGGTCAATCCGGGGATTCCTGTCTCGCCTTTCGTCGCCCAACTGACCGGCATCGACGACGCAATGCTGAGCAATGCGCCGACTTTCGCTGAGATCGCCCGCGAGTTGCTCGAGCGACTGCGCGGCAAGGTACTCATCGCGCACAACGCGCGCTTCGACTACAGCTTCCTGAAAGGCGAGTTCTCCCGCCTGGCGATCGACTTCCGCATGCCGACGCTATGCACCGTCCGCCTCTCGCGCAAGCTGTTTCCCGAGCATCACCGGCACAATCTGGATGCGCTGGTGACTCGCCATCAACTGCGCATCTCGGGCAATCGCCACCGTGCGCTGACCGACGCTCAACTCCTGTGGGAACTGTGGCAATGCTGGCAGCGCGAGTTGCCGGAATCGTCGGTCGAAAACGCAGTCGCTGCGTTGATCGGCCTGCCCGCCTGGCCGCCCCAGGTGGACGCGCGGATCATCGACGACCTGCCCGAAGCAGCCGGCGCCTTCGCCCTCTACGCGGTTGACGGCCGCTTGCTCGTCGCCAAGAGCTGCAGCAACATTCGCCGGCACGTTGTGGCGCAGTTCGCCACCGGCAAACGTGCCAGCCAATGGCGCGAGGCAACCCGGCGAATCGACTGGCGCGAAGCCGCCGGAGAGTTCGGCGCCCATTTGCACGCGTTCGAATTCGAGCGCTCAGCGAAAGCCTCAACCGACAACTTCGTCGCCAGCGATGGACGCCGGCCGCTCCCCGGCGCCAGCAGCGACCTCTGTTCGTGGCAGGTCCGACCGGTCGCCGACGGCGAGTTCCGGGTGCAGCTCGTGCGCGCCGACGAGCTGGATTTCGCCTTGTACGACGACCTCTTCGGCTTGTATGGCAACGACCGCGAGGCCGTGCGTGCGCTGCGCCAGATGGCCGACGCACACCATCTGTGTCATCAACACCTGGGGCTGGACGATTCAGCCGCCGGGCAGGCGTGCGCCGCCTACCGACAGAAGAACTGCCGTGGTGTCTGCATCGGGCGCGAGGCCGCCGCCCTGCACGCGGCCCGTCTGCTGACCGCGATCGCGCGCTGGAAACTGAAACCGTGGCCTTTCGCCGGACCGATCGTCCTGCTCGAGCGCGACGCCTATGGCTGGCGTGAGGACCTGCACCTGATCGATCGTTGGCGTCACGTGTGTACGCTGCACAGCGAAGAGGCGCTACAGGCCCGCCTGCTGGCTGGCCCGGGCGAACAGCCGTTTGCCCCCGAGGTCTATCGCTTGGTCAGTCGCGCCTTGGCGGGCGGCAAGATCGTCCTGCGTCGACTCCCCGCCTGGTCAACGTAGCGGCGGCGCGCCCACCGCGCTGCCGGCCCTTCCGCCCGCCTGGCGCAGCAGATCGGCGATGTCGGTATTCTCGGTCGTCAGCGCCCAGTCGACCGCCGTCGCACCGCGATCGTTGGCGATATTCGGGTCGGCCTGCTGGCGCAGGAGCAGTTTGACGACATCGATATGGCCAAAGCGCGCGGCAAAAAGCAGCGCCGTCGAGCCGTTCTCTGTCCGCGCATTCACCTCGGCGCCTTTTTTCAGCAGGTAGTCGGCAACGGCCGTATGCCCGTTGAAGGCGGCGTAGATCAGTGGCGGCCAGCCGTACAGATTGATGTCTGCACCGCTTTCGACCAGGCGTTGAACAAAATGCAGGTGGCCCCGGTAGGCGGCCAGACTCAGTGCCGTCTCACCATTCCGGTTGCGCGTGTTCAGCCGCGCGCGCCTGTGCAGCAGGAAATCAAAAAACGCCTTGTTCTCGCGCTGAACGCTTTGCATCAGCAGCGTATTGCCGTTGCGGTCGACCGAGTTGACGTCCATTCCCCGGTTGATGAGTTGAATCGCCCACGGCGTGTCGCCCGAGATCAGCGCTTCCTCCATGTCCTCGTAAGCCCCCGCCCAGGCAAGGAAAGGGAGCAGGACAACAAGCAGCGCGAGGCGAGTAATCTTCTTCATGGTGTAACTTTCGAACGGGCCTCGGCAAAGAGACGGAAAAAATTCTCGGTCGTTGCGGCAGCGATTTCCTCGCTTGGCACGCCGCGCAAGCGGGCGATCTCGTCGGCAACGTAGCGCACGTAGGCCGGCTGGTTGGTCTTGCCACGAAACGGCACCGGCGCCAGATACGGCGAGTCGGTCTCGACCAGCAGACGGTCGAGGGGCACACGCTGTGCGACATCGCGTACGCCGCTGGCGTTCTTGAAGGTGACGATGCCGGAAAGCGAGATATGGAAGCCGAGGTCGAGCGCCTGGCGGGCAATCGACCAGCCTTCGGTAAAGCAGTGCATGATCCCACCGACGTCGCTCGCCTGCTCCTCGGCCAGCAGGCGCAGCGTGTCTTCGGCCGCTTCGCGCATGTGGATGACGAGCGGCTTGCCGGCGACGCGTGCGGCACGAATGTGGTTGCGAAAACGCTCGCGCTGCCACTCGGGCATGTCCTTGTGCCAATAGTAGTCGAGCCCCGTCTCGCCGATCGCGATGACGCGCGGATGCTGCACCAGCTTGACGATGTCTTCGCAACTCGGCTCGCGCCCGCCTTGCACTTCGGGATGGACGCCGACCGTCGCCAGGATCTGCGGCCACTTCTCGGCCAGGGCAAGGACGCGCGGCAAGTCCTCAAGCGTCACGCCGATGCAAACGGCACAGCCGACACCGTCGCGCGCCATGGCGGCGACGATCTCGCCCACCCGTTGTGAGAGCGCCGGAAAGTCGAGGTGGCAGTGCGAGTCGACCAGCATCAGATCGTATGCGTCGGACGGCCCGACTGCATGACACCGCCGAGCAGAGCCTCGATGCGCCGACGCGCCTCGACGCCGCTCTCGTCGTTCTTGAAGTGCACGCCGATCCCCTGCACCTTGTTGTTCTGCGCGCCGAGCGGCGTGATCCAGACGACCGTCCCGGCGATTGGCAGCTTGGCTGCATCGTCCATCAGCGAGAGCAGCATGAACACTTCGTCGCCAATCGAGTAGTTGCGCGTTGTCGGCACAAAGATGCCGCCGTTCTTGAGAACGGGCATGTACGCGGCGTACAAGGCCGACTTCGAGTTGATGTTCAAGGACAGCACGCTGGGCCGCGGCGACGCGGCGATAGCCGGCTTGCTGGGCGTTTCCACTTCTGCCATGACCCCTCAGGAGGTGCGAAAAGCCGCCTGGTAGTTCAGGAAGAAGTCTTCGAGAAACAGGCGGCTGTTCACGGGTTGCTCACACTGGACCTTGTATTGTAATGCCTTTCTGTCAAATGCCAAGAGTCGCTGCGGACTGCTCAGGGCAGCCAGGCGGCACAGGAGAGGGGCCTGAGCGCGAAAATAGCGTGGCGCCAGGCCGGCACTCGTCAGCATCAGGTCAAGCAGCCACTTCTGCGCCCAATCCACCGTGCGCTTCAGCGCGCCGGGACGCTTCTCGGCGCGAACCACCTTGTCTAGATTGGCCGCCGCGAGCAGCGGGTCGAGCGCCGCGCCCTGCTCGACCTCGGCCAGCCATGCGGCAAGCAGCCGGCGTTCGCCGCTGTGGGCAAGATCGAGCGCCAGCAGGGGTGCCCCGCCGGCCAGTGCCAGCCAGTTGTCGGCTTCGTTTACACCGGCTGCGCCTAGCCACTCGATGGCCACTGCGCGCGCCGGCTGGCGCAGCGGAAGCTGCTGGCAGCGGCTGCGGATGGTCGGCAGCAGGCGGTGCATTTCGCTGGCAACCAGGATGAACAAGGTGCCAGCCGGCGGCTCCTCGAGCGACTTGAGCAGAGCGTTGGCCGTCGCTCGATTCATCGCTTCGGCCGGATTGAGCAGAATGATGCGCAGCCCCTGGCGATGCGTTCCCACGTGGAGAAAATCGTCGAGCTCGCGCACCTGGTCGATCGTGATCTGCTGACCTGCTCTCCTGCCGGTAGCCGCCTCGTCACCATCCGGTGCGGCCGGCGCCTCGCTCTCGACCAGTGCGGCCGGCTGCAGCAGCCTGAAATCCGGATGGTTGCCTTGTCCCAGCCAACTGCACGGCGGACAACTGCCGCACGCGTCACCCGCTGCGGTCGGTCGAGCGCACAGGAGCAGATAGGCAAAAGCGCGGGCCAGCTCGAATTTGCCGATCCCCCGCTGACCGCCGAGGAGAAGCGCGTGCGGCAAGCGGGCACGCCGCGCGAGCAACTCGCGCCAGACCTGATCGTGCAGACTGTGGATCGGCATCATCGGCAGAGCAGGCTGATCCTCGCCTCGAGCACCTGCCGGACACGCGCTCTGTCCTGCGTCGAATCAACGATCTGGATGCGCTGCGGCGCCGCTGCGGCGCGCTCGAGATAGGCCTGCCGAACGCGCTCGTGGAAGTCGCCACGCTCCTGTTCGAAGCGGTCGAGCGGACGCTCCTGCGCTGCCATTCGCGCCCGCGCGACCGCCGACGGCAAATCGAAGAGGAAAGTCAGATCGGGCTGCAGGTGCGCATGCACCAGGTTTTCCAGGAGGCCGAACTTTGCCTTGTCGACACCTCTTCCACCGCTCTGGTAGGCGTAGGTTGCGTCGCTGAAGCGATCGCAGACGACCCAGTCGCCGCGTTGCAGCGCCGGTTCGATCAGGCCCGCCAGGTGCTCCCGGCGCGCCGCGAACATCAGGAGCGTTTCGGTCTCGTGATGCATGGCGGAGTGCAGCAACAGTTCGCGCAGCCTCTCGCCCAGCGGTGTTCCGCCCGGCTCGCGTGTCAGCAGGACGGAATATCCGCGCGCGCGCAGGAATTCACCGATGCCGGCAACATGCGTACTCTTGCCCGCGCCGTCGATCCCTTCGAAAGTGATGAACCTGCCGCGCTGCGCGGGCTGCTGATCGGCTGTCATGGTTTGCTCCGCCTCTGGAAGCGACCGACCGCTTCGTTGTGTTCGTCGAGCGTGCGTGAAAAGTGACTGCTGCCGTCGCCGCGCGCTACGAAATAAAGCGCGTCGCTCGCTGCTGGATGCAACGCGGCACGCAGCGAAGCCAAGCCCGGCAGGGCGATCGGCGTCGGCGGCAGACCGCGCCGCGTGTAGGTATTGTAAGGCGTATCGGCGAGCAGGTCGCGCTTGCGCAGGTTGCCGTCGAAAGCTTCGCCGAGACCGTAGATCACCGTCGGGTCGGTCTGCAACAACATCCCCTGGCGCAGACGGTTGACGAAGACACCGGCAATCAGCGACCGCTCATCAGCGCGTCCGGTCTCCTTTTCGATGATCGAAGCCATGATCAGCGCCTGGTAGGCATCGCGATACGGCAGACCATCGGCGCGTGTCTGCCATTCGCGCGCCAGGTGCGCCTGCATTGCGCGATAGGCGCGCGCCAGCAGATCGAGGTCGCTCGACCGCTTGGAGAAGAGATAGGTATCCGGGAAGAACAGGCCCTCGGCGGCCGCCTCGCGCGCCCCCAGGCGAGTCAGCAGTTCGCTGTCCGGCAGGCCGGCCGTGTCGTGTTGCAGGTCGGCATGGGCATCCAGACGCGCGCGCAACTGGCGGAAGGTCCACCCCTCGATGATCAGCAGCTCGGCCTGGGTGACGTCGCCGCGCGTCAGTTTGCCGAGCAGATCGAGCATCGTGCTGCCCTGGGCAAGCTCGTAACTGCCCGCCTTGATCGAGGATTCGACGCGCAGCACACGTGCCAAGCCGATCAGCAGCCACGGTTCGATGTCGGCCCCGGCGGCAGCGATCTCGCCCGCCGCCAGGCGCATGCTGCTGCCCGCGCCAATCGTGAACTCGATCTTCCCACCGGCCAGGGGGATCGGCGAGAAGACCCGCCAAAGCAGGCCTGCGGCAAGCAGCGCGAACAGCAGGAGAACGAGCAGAAGAGACTGGCGTACGAGTCGGCGCATCGATCCGGCGCAGCCGGCGGGCTGCTGGGCGAGGAAGAAAGCGAGCGGAGTGGCTCTATAATAGCCGAAACCGCGCGCCCGGACGGCGCGCCCCGGTGCACCCGAGGCGCGCACGGCCGGGCGCTTGTCATATCTTGAACGGACAGCACGATGAATCTGACCTGGAAGGATTTTCTCCTGACCACCGGGGCGCGCTGGGCGAACGGCGTGGCGGCCGATTTCGGCGACCCGGCAGGCGAACTGGCGGCAGCCGGCACGACGACGACGATCATCGCGCCGCTCGCCCACCTCGGCCTGCTCGCAGTGCACGGCAGCGATGCGCCAGCCTTCCTGCACAACCAACTGACCAGCGACGTCAAACACCTGCCGCCGAATGCCGCGCAACACTCCGCCTGGTGTTCGGCCAAGGGCCGGATGCTCGCCAGCTTCCTGACCTTTCGTACCGCCGACAGCTTTCTCCTGCAACTCGCCGCCGACCTCGCACCGGCCATTGCGCAGCGATTGCAGATGTTCGTCCTGCGCAGCCAGGTGGTCGTCGCCGACCGCTCCGCCGACTATGTTCTGCTTGGCCTGGCCGGAGCGCAGTGTCGAGCGGCGCTCGCAGCGAGCGGGCTGCCGACGCCGGAGGCGGCGCTGAGCACGCTTGCCAGCGCCGCTGGCCTGGTCATCTGCCTGGCACCCGAGCGCTATGAAGTCGTCGTCGACCTGGCCGCTGCGCCGGCGCTCTGGTCGCAACTGGCTGCGCACGCCCGGCCGGTCGGCACGCCCGTCTGGCAGTGGCTGGACATCCGGGCCGGTGTTCCGCTGATCACCCGGCGCACGAGCGAGGAGTTTGTCCCGCAGATGGCGGACTTCGAACGTCTGGGCGGCGTCAGCTTCCACAAGGGCTGCTACCCCGGCCAGGAGGTCGTCGCGCGCACCCAGTACCTGGGCAAGGTAAAGCGTCATCTCTATCGTGTACACGCGGCCACCGCGATCGACATCGGCCAGGCGATTTTTGCCCGCGACGCGCCCGACCGACCCTGCGGCACGATCGCCAATGCAGCGCCGGCGCCGACCGGCGGCTACGAGGCACTCGCCGTCATTCAGGAGAATTACGCACTCTCCGGCGCGCTGGCGCTCGCCGCGGCAGACGGCCCGCGCGTCGAACTCGTAGCCGGCGACTGAGCGCGAGCGGCGCCACAGCTCAGCCCCGCAGCGACCCACATGTGCCTGATTCTGCTCGCCTGGCAGGCGCATACGGACTACCCGCTGGTGGTCGCGGCGAACCGCGACGAGTTCTTCGCCCGACCATCGGCGCCCGCCGCCTTCTGGCCCGAAGCGCCGCAGGTCTGTGCCGGGCGCGACCTTGAAGCCGGCGGTACCTGGCTGGGCATCAGCCGCAACCAACGCTTCGCCGCCCTGACCAATTTCCGCGAGGGCCGGCAGTCCGCCGTCGGCTGCCGCTCGCGAGGCGAACTGGTCGCCGACTTTCTCACCGGAACGGCAGCGCCGCTGGACTACCTGGCGAGCGTCGCCAGCCATGCCGGCGATTACAACGGTTTCAACCTTTTCGTCGGCGACGCGGATTCACTCGCCTACTACGCCAACCGCGGCGCTCAGCCACCGCAGCGGCTGGCCGCCGGGATCTACGGCTTGTCCAACCATCTGCTCGACACCCCGTGGCCGAAACTGGCAACTGCCCGACGCGCTTTTGCCGAATCGCTGGCCAGCCTGCCGGCAAGCGAGCCCTTCTTCACTCTGCTCGCCGATCAGGAAATCGTTGCCGACCGGCACCTGCCCGCGACCGGCGTGTCGCTCGACTGGGAACGTATCCTGTCGGCCATCTTCGTGCGCTCGACGACCTACGGCACGCGTGCTTCGACGCTGCTCATGCGGCACCTTGACGGTCAAACGACACTGCTCGAACGCAGCTTCGATGCCGACGCAAAACGGATCGGCGAAACCAGCGAAACCTTCCGCTCGGCGCCAAAGCTCAATCCTCGCTGATCAGGACGGGCGTGTAGGCCGGCACGAGCGCGAAGAGTTCGAGCAGATCGGCGTTGCGCATACGGATGCAGCCACGCGAGCCCGGCCGACCGAGCGGGCTGCTGTCCGGACAGCCATGAATGTAGACGTAGCGGCGCATCGTATCCACCTGGCCGAGTCGATTGCGCCCCGGTTCGCAACCCGAGAGCCAGAGAATCCGCGTCAGAATCCAGTCGCGCCCGGGAAACTGCTCGGCCAGGCGTGCGGAGTAGATCTCGCCGGTCGCCCGGCGGGCGACGAATACCGCGTTCTCCGGTTGCCCGGCGCCAATCTTGGCGCGCACGATGTGGCGGCCACGCGGCGTACAGTAACTGCCGCGCGTCTCGCCCGCACCGCGCGCCGCGGTCGACACCAAGTAGCTGTGCAGCACCTGCCCGGCGCCATCGTAGAGCCTCAGCCGCTGTTCCTTGAGCGAGACCTCGATGCGCATCTCATCCTCCCTTTTCAGCGCGACGGCGGGCAAAGAAATCCGCCAGCAGGCGGCCGCACTCGTCGGCCAGTATCCCGCCAACCACCGCTGTGTGGTGGTTCAGCCGGGCAACGGCAAAGAGATCGACGACGCTGCCGTGCACACCGGTCTTCGGATCGCGCGCGCCATAGACCAGACGGCTGATCCGCGCCTGCAGCACCGCTCCGGCGCACATCGCGCACGGTTCGAGCGTGACGAAGAGCTCGCATCCGGGCAGGCGGTAATTGCGCAGATTGCGTGCGGCGTCGCGCAGTGCGGCGATCTCGGCGTGCGCGGTCGGATCGTGTTCGCCGATCGGCGAATTGAAGCCACGCCCGACGACCACCCCATCGCGTACGACCAGCGCGCCGACCGGCACTTCACCCAGACACTCGGCCGCCTGCGCGAGCGACAGCGCCTCGCGCATGAAATACTCGTCGTTCATCATCGGACGAATTC
>NZ_JAVMKF010000279.1:0-2705 GCF_031732815.1 Accumulibacter sp.
ATCGCCGAGTTGGCGCACCGCCAGGCGCACGAACTCGACGACCGCCGCTTTCAGCTCGATCTCGACGCGCTGATCCGGCAAATCGAGCGACGCCCCTCGCTGCTCGCCCAGTTCGCGCGGATGGCGCGCGCCGAGCGCGCACGCCAGTGGCAACAGCCTGCCCTCGTCGGCATCGCCTTGACCATGGTGCTCTTTGCGTGGGTACAGTTGTTCGATGCGCTGGGCATCGACACCCGCCTGGCGAGCTACACGATGGCGATCGGCGACCTGCTCGCGCCGCCTGCGGTGAGCGAGCGGATCGCCATCGTCGGCTTCTCCGAGCAAAGCGAGGCTCGCCTTGGGCGGCCGGGACCCGCCTGGCGGCGGGCGCACGCGCAACTTGTCGACCGGCTGGCCGAGGCCGGTGCGAGACTGATCGTGTTCGACCTGTTCTTCGAACGACCAACTGAGGATGACGACGCCTTTCTCGCGGCGATAGCGCGCGCCCGCGAGCGCGGAACACGGGTGATCGTCGGCGTTCGGCGCCTGCTCGACGGCGAGCCGGCGATGCTGCCCGGTTTGCCCGCACTTGCCGACGGCGGCCTGCTTTGTCTCGGCGGCCGCCTGGGCTATGCGTCCACGGTGCCGCTCGCTGTCGTCAAGGCAAGCAAGGATGAAACGGCAGGGGGGCCAGCGGCGCCCGCTGGCCGGCGTAGCCTGCTCGCCATCAGCTCGCTCGCCGCCGGTGGCCGGCTGGCGGTCGTCGACCCGCAGGCCCGGCAACTGACGCTGGTCGGCGCGGACGAGAACGTCCTTTGGCAGGGTGCGCTGCAGCCGGTCGGCCGGCAGCTCGAAGCTTCCGGACAGGCCAGCCGCGACTGTCCCTTGCTGGCTGAGGACGACCGCGTCGCCACCATGCTGATTCGCCTGGCGCCACCCGCCGCCTGGCGCGCCGTACCCGCACGCTACGACTACGAGCAGTTTGCTGCGGCAACGACCGCTGCCGGCGACCTCCGACTGAGCAACCGTATCGTCCTGGTTGGCGATACGCGCCGCACAGGCGACCAATTCCTCGTTCGTCGCGGACTTGCGAGTGAATGGCGAGCGGGCGTCGAACTGCATGCCGATGTGCTGAACAACCTGCTGCAGGGCATCCACGTGCGCGAGCTCAGCCCGCTTGCCCAGTTCGTCGTCATGCTGGCGCTCGCCGCCGCTGGCGGCTGGCTGCGCCGCGTCTGCCTGGACCGGCGTCGCGCCTGGCGGGCCATGCTGCTCGGCGCCGCCATCGTTGCCTATCTGGCGGCGACGGTCTTTGCCTGCACGCAGTACGGCTGGCTGCTCAACGCGACTTACCATCTGGGCGCCTTCCTCCTCGCCTACGGCCTCTGCGGGCGGCTGGCGAGCGACGAGGAGGCGGGCAGAGTGAGATAGACTTCCCGACCCATCACCCAACGAGGAGCACGACGAATGATTGCCATGACCAAACGCGCGGCGCTGCTGTGCAGCGTACTCGGCGTTCTGCTGATCGGTTGCGTTTCGCTGCCGCGCGAAGATGTTTCTTATCCGCGCTCATCGGCGCTGCCGCCGCCACCGGACCCCCCCGACAATCCGACGACACCAGCGAAAGCAGCCCTTGGCAAGCAGTTGTTCTTCGACAAACGGCTCTCGGGCGACGGCAGCACGTCCTGCGAGGGTTGCCATTACCGCCACCTTGGCTGGACGGATGGGCTTGCCCTTTCGCGCAAGGTGGGTGGCGCGATGAACACTCGACACACGCCGACGCTCTACAACACTGGCTACGCCGACTCCTGGTACTGGGACGGCCGTGCGAAAACGCTCGAGGGCCAGATTGCAGCCGCCTGGAAAGCGCAGATCGGAGCCGACCCGCAACGCGCAGCAGCGCTCATCGGCACCGTCGCCGGCTACCGCAGCCAGTTCCAGGCCGTCTTCGCGAGCGAGCCGACGGCAGAAAACATCCCGCGCGCACTGGCGGCCTTCCTGCGCACCCTGAACAGCGGCGATTCGCCCTGGGATCGCTACCTCGCCGGCGATCCGGCGGCAGTGTCAGCGGCAGCGATCGCCGGACACGAACTGTTCATCGGCAAGGCCGGCTGCGCAAGTTGTCACACGCCCCCGTTGTACACCGACAATCGTTTCCACAACATCGGCCTGGAAGCCGGCAAAAGCCAACCTGACCCCGGCCGCCAGGCGATCAGCAAGGAGACGCAGGACCTGCACGCGTTCAAGACGCCGACGCTGCGCTCGGTCGGCGCTTCCGGGCCCTATTTTCACGACGGCAGCAGCAGCCGCCTGGAAGACGCGGTGCGTTACATGGCGGCCGGCGGCGGCGCCGACCCGAAGCGGAGCCCACTGCTCGTAGACCGCAAGCTGTCGGACGAAGAAATCAGGCAGATCGTTGCCTTCCTTGGCACATTGACCAGCGATGAGCGCTTCATCCGGCCCAGCCTGCCCTGATCCAAGCGCCGCCTGACCCGGCGGATCACCTGGCAAGTGCGCCCGGGTCAGGCGGCTTCAGCGTGCGCGCGAGCTGCCGCCGGGCGACACGACGCATGAAACAGCCGTTCGGCGTGCGCTCGGCAGCCCTTATTTGTTGTACCCTTGCGTGCCTTTCCGCTTTGGCTCGGTGGTCCCGGGCTTGTTCGCCTTTTCATGCTCACCAGGCGGTCCCCAGGCGGGACCGGTTCATTTCTTTGAAGGAGGTGCCA
>NZ_JAVMKF010000280.1:0-2692 GCF_031732815.1 Accumulibacter sp.
TGCTGCAGGATGTCGCGCTCGACATCGATGCCGGGCGCCACCTCGATCAGCGCCAGCCCTCGGCGGACGCGGCGAAATACGCAGCGTTCGGTGACGTAATACACGGGCTTCCCGCGATCGTAGGCGTACTGGCCGTTGAAGGTAATCTGTTCGACCTGGCGAAGAAACTTGCGCTGCTGGCCTTCCCGCACGATGCGCAATTTGCCGTCATCAACCGCAACTTGCAGGCCCTTGCCGGTAAACGTACCGACGAAAACGACCAGGCGGGCGTTCTGACTGATGTTGATGAAACCGCCGGCGCCGGTCAGCCGCCCGCCGTAACGGCTGACGTCGACGTTGCCGGCGGCGTCGCACTGGGCCATGCCGAGGCAAGCCATGTCGAGACCGCCACCGTCGTAGAAGTCGAACTGCTGATTCTCGTCGATCACAGCATCCATGTTTACGCCGGTGCCGAAGTTGCCCCCGCTGGCCGGGATTCCTCCGATCAGACCGGATTCGACGGTCAGCGTCAGCAAGTGCGAAATCCGTTCCTCGTTGGCAACCGCCGAGACGCCCTCCGGCATCCCGACACCAAGGTTGATGATGCCGTTCGGTGGCAATTCAAAGGCAGCGCGGCGGGCGATGATCTTGCGCTCGGTCAGCGGCGTGGATACCAGGCTGGCTGCAGGCACACGGAACTCGCCGGCGTAGGCAGCGTTGTACGGCGTGGCCAGCGTCTGCATGTGTTGCGCTGGCTCGGCGACGACCACGCAGTCGACCAGTATTCCCGGGATCTTGACCTGACGCGGCGCCAGCCCGTTGCGCTCGGCAATTCGTTCGACCTGCGCCATGACGATGCCATTGCTATTCTTGGCTGCCATGGCCATCGCGAGATTGTTCAGCGTCAGCGCTTCCCGTTCCATCGTGATGTTGCCGAAGGTGTCGGCAGTGGTTCCGCGGACGAAGGCGACATTTACTCGGCCAACCTTGTAGAACAGCCATTCCTCGCCATCGACCTCGACCAGTTTGACGATGTCGCGGGTCGTCGCCGCATTGATTCGCCCGCCGCCGTAGCGCGGATCGACGAAGGTGTGAAGTCCGACCTTGGAGAATGAGCCGGGTTTGCCGCCAGCCAGGTCGCGGAACAACTGGCAGATGATTCCCTGCGGCAGGTTGTACGCCTGGATGCGGTTGGCAAGCGCCAGTTCGGCAACCTTCGGCATACGCCCCCAGTGGCCGGCGACCACACGGCGCAGCAGTCCTTCGTGTCCGAGGTGATTGAGCCCCAGGCTATTGCCGTCGCCCTGGCCGGCGGCCGCGAACAGGGTCAGATTCCGTGGGCTGCCGGTCGCGAGAAAGCGGCGTTCAAGTGCTGACAGCAGGGCTTCGGCAAAGCCCGTCTGGACGAATCCCGTGCTTGCCAGCGTGTCGCCATCACGAATCAGGGCAATCGCTTCGTCGGCGGTAACAATCTTGCTGCGCATTGGCGTGTCCTACGAGCCGTTCGTCTTACTGTTCGCGCGCGCCAGCGGGGCGCTGCCGGGTGGCGGCCCGCTGGCGCCCGGCGTCTAGCGCAAGGAAGCCTGGATCGACTGGAACTGACGGACCCATGGTTGATTGGCACGCAGTTCGGGGGGCAGGCTGGCAATCGCAGCGCGCGCCTGGCTTACCGTAGCGAAGGTGCCGAGGAACAGACTGTAATGCTCACGCTGCTGGTACTCGGTGGCCGCGAAAGCGAGCGAATGGCGCGCCAGAGGCTTGATGTTGTGGTCGACGAAACGCGCCATATCGGCCTGGCTGGGCGAAAGCACCAACTGTACGGTGTAGGCTTTTGGTGATTGGCCGAGCAGCCACTGGCGATCATGCAGCACGCGCGGTCCGGCACCCTGGGCAGGCGTGTTCGCGAGCGCTGCGCGCAACTCGGCAAGGCTCTTCTCAAGGTCGGCCACCTTGTCGGTGACCAGCGCTATGCGTGCCTGTTGCTCGCTCTCGTCTTGCCGGCGTGCCGTGTCGCTGGCAGCCAGTGCCGCGAGCTGATTGCCGACCTCAGCCATGCGCGCCTCACTCTTCGCCAGTACCGTTTCCGTGCTTGTCGGGGCGAAGCCGGGTGCCCACTTGACCAGGGCGAAACCCGCCAGCGTCAACAGCAGCAGACCGGCGATGGCCAGATGGGTCTTTCTGAAACCATCTCGCGTTGCCCCCGCATGCTCCGCCAGCGCTGCCGCCACTTCTCCGATTGCGCCATCCAGGCGTTGCGTTTCCGAGCGCACGACGCCGACCAGGCCCTGCAGCGATTGGAATTCGGCATAGTGCTCGCGCTGCAGCGCGCCAAGGCCATCGAGCCGCGCTTCGACGATCGTTTGCTGCTTTTCGGCCTGCTCGCGCACGGCTTCAATGCGGCTCTTGTTGCCGCGCGTTGCGCTATCCAGCAGTTCGCAGGTGACGTCGAACTGGTCGAGGCGCCGACGCTGCTCAGCGATGATCTGCTCTTGCGCCTTGAACAGTCCGGCGAGCGTCGCAATGTCGCCGTCGAGACGTTCCACTTCGCTGCTCAGCCGCGCACTGCTGCTGGTGAAGCGAGCTTGCCAACCTTGCTCAGCGCCATTCAGCCAGTCCACCGTCTCGCCGCGCAGCGTGTCGATCTGGCGCTGGCTGGCGGTGGCATGCGAACTGAGCGAGAGGCTTTGCTGTTGCAGGTCGGCCGCCAGTCGGT
>NZ_JAVMKF010000281.1:0-2679 GCF_031732815.1 Accumulibacter sp.
CCAACGAGGTTTATCTGCCGCGGAATCGCTTGCGGCTGGACCTGGTGCTTTCGGCACGGCAGATAAACGCTATTAGGTGGCGAACAAATGAATCGCGTGATTCCCCTCGCTGACAGCGACAGCACTCGGCAGGTCTTGGCGGATGTGGCCGAGTACGGTTGGCACGTGGTCCACATCTTGCCGGACGAGCGGGGGCCTGGCTGGTCGTTCTCGATCGGCCTCTTTCACACGTTCGGGCATCCGGAGTTCGTCGTATTTGGGCTGCCCTCGGAGCGCGCACAGCCGATCATCAACGGGCTCGGCGCCCGAATTCGGTCGGGCAGCCTGTTCACGCACGATAGCGAGGATACCGATGTCCTCACGGGCTATCCCGTTCGCTTCGTCGCCGTACCCGAGTCATGTTCCGGGAATTACTTCGGCTACGCCATCTGGTTCTACCGGCACCAGCCGTTCCCTGTTCTTCAGGTCGTATGGCCTGATCGATCAGGGCGGTTTCCCTGGCAGTCTGGCTACGACCCGTCTCTTCAAGGCGCTCAGCCCGTTCTCGGCAGCGCCACCTCTCAGGACACACACCCCAAGTAATTGATTGGCAATGGTGCGTTTACGCGGTTCGTGAAATGGTGATGAGTTTCAGGCCGAGTTTTTCGGCGCGCTGGGAGAGTTGTCGGACGACTCGTTCGCGCTAGCGTTCCTCGAAGTAGTCCTGGCCTTGGTCAGTGTATTCAGCCCGGCCTGAGCTACTCCGTACATTCTCTCAGTCCGGGCTTACAGTACCTGCCTCCGCAGACAGCTTAGCTCGAACGTTGAACATCATAGGCTGCTCCGATGGGCTATCACGTCACCATCCTGCGCTCAAGTAAAGGTAAGCAACTTCCAATCTCGCTGAACGAGGCCGTAGCCGCGGCCAAGAGCATTGAGGGCTGGAGCTGCACCGAAACGCCACCGACCTTTGAGTACAGCAGCGCCGAAGGTTCATCCGCTTTTTTGGTACCGAGATGGGGAACTCTGGACAAAGAATCCGGAGGATTGGGCTATAAATGCGATGGTCGCCTTAGCCAGGCGCTTGGGGGCGAGGGTACGCGGTGACGAATGGGAAACTTGCGACAATGACAACACCTATCTCCACCCAGACGATATCTCCCTCCGAGCAGAGGCGACGACCAAGTCGAAAGCACTGCTTTCGCGCGAGCTGAAACAACAGCGACTGATCCGCAATGCTTTCATCGGCCTCTTCGTTGTACTCAGCATCATCGTCTTCCTTATTGGAAAATGGTTCGAGAAACACTGACGTCCAACCCGGCAGTCAACCGGACGCCGAATAAGCAGCGCGCCATGTTCTCAAACGCCTGCGCGGCGCCGGTTACCTCTACCTTGGCAAGCGCTGATCAATGGACGTCAAGGCGCGCCAAGGCTGCTGCATATAGAGCGTGGAAAGGAACACCCGGTAACTGTGAGTACCCGCGTGCTGGCGATGATTCGCTTGGCCTCATCAGCCGTGGCGGTGTGGGGTAAGCACTGGCTTCCCGGCGGCGCCCGCACAGAACCCGTTGACAGCGGTCATGCACCGGGTGATCGGCGCTTGCCAACTGAGGAAAATGGGATCATTCGCGCGCGCCGGCCTGCTCCGTCGCTGCCGCCGGTAACCCGGCGGGCTGGCCGCCAGTACGCAGATTGATCGTCACAATACCGATCAGGATCAGCGCACAACCGCCGAGACCGGCAAGATCCAGCCGGTCGCCCATCAGCAGATAGCCGAAGAGCGCGGCGAACACCGTCTCCGATGAGAGGATGATCGCCGCGTCGGCAGCGTCGGCGTAGCGCTGCGCAATCACTTGGCAGGAAAAGGCGATACCGACCGAGAGCACCCCGGTGTACAGGATGGGCAGTGCGGCTGCCCGCAGCGCCGCCAGATCGACGCCTTCGAAGAGCAGCGCAGCAATGAGAGCAAGCACGCCGCAGACGAAGAACTGCCCGCCAGCAACGAGAAAAGGCGCCGCCAGGCGATCGGCGACACGCCCGACGAGCAGCACGTGCAGCGCCCAGGGCAAGGCCGAGGCGATCACCCACAGATCGCCGACCCCAATGCTCAGCGCATGCGCACCGGAAAGCAGGAAAGCGCCGAGCAGACAACTCAGGCCGGTAGGCCACACCGACCAGTGCGGCAGTTGGCGCAGGAGCAGCCAGCCGAGCAGCGGCACCAGCGGAACGTAGAGCGCGGTCAGAAAACCTGCGTTGGTCACCGTCGTGCTGATCAGCCCGGTCTGCTGCATCACCGCGCCGAGCAACAGGAAGACGCCCAGGCCTCCGATCTGCCAGACCCCGCGACGACGCTCTTGCGCCCGGGCCGCCGTTCGGCGCAGACCTTGCCATTCGCGCCAGCTCAGCGGCGCGACAACCAGCGCGCCGATCAGAAAGCGCACACCGGTGAAGGCCATCGGCCCGATATCGGCCATGCCGTGGCTTTGTGCGACAAAAGCCGATCCCCAGATCAGGGCTACCAGGGTCAGCAACAGGTTGGCCTGGACGCGGCTCATCGAGCAAACCGCCAAGCCAGGCGGCAGCACGCGGGCGCGGCATGGCCGGCGCTCGGCAACCGGCGACCACCGCGTGCGCTTATTGCACGCGTATCTCGACCCGCCTGCCCTCCTCCGGGCTGCCGCTGCCGATCGTCGACTCGGG
>NZ_JAVMKF010000282.1:0-2652 GCF_031732815.1 Accumulibacter sp.
CCGGCGCTGGAGCAACGGGGAGATCTTCCGCGACATCGTGCGCAAGTGCGTCCGTGCCCTGGTGAGTCGAGATTGGTGCGGCTACTGGCAGGGCAACCACCGCCAGGGGGAAAGCCTGGCGATCTGAGAGAGTCATACGACCTTCCAGGTAGCGCCCGCTCCGTCCCGGCCAGCCGGGACGAGGGTGCCGGTACGCTGCAGGCGATGCACCACGTTGAGGGCGTTCTTCTGCATTTGCTCGATCAGGGCTGTGCTGGGTTCCAGCGCCTTGCGTGCGGCCAGCGCTTCGCCGATCTGGCGGCTGCTCAGCGCCACGCCTTGCGCCTCACGGAAGATGTCCAGGACCATCCGCTGGCATTCGCCTGGACCGAAAAAGCGGTTTCGAACCGGCCGTGCCTCGGCCCCGGTGCGCAGCTCGAAGTCTGGGGAAAACAGCGTGACGGTCGCCTCGATGTGGGCGAGAACTTCCGTCAAACGCTTTATTTCCTTCTGTTCCTTCTGTTGATGCTCGATCAGGTCGGCCAGCTCAGCGCGCTTCCTGATCAGGGCGGCTACCACGTCAAGGTCTGCCATGAAAAGTGCTCCTGTTCATTGAAAACAGGACTATTTTCGCGAAGCTGGCGGTCTGGCAGTGGGGTGCTTGCTCCATAATTTCGGGAAATCGCCTGCACGGTTTGATGAGGGAGGGCAGGCAAAAGCCTGTCCTCTACTCTACCCTTTGCCGTGCTTTCCTGTGGCCCCAGCGGGAGACGCTCCATCTGGGCGGTGACGGGGGATGGAGCCGCGATTCATGGTCGACGCAAGCCAAGCGGGGTTCTCGGCTTGCGGGCGCTGAACTGGGGTGACACGGTGTCCGCAGATGCTATTCCGGACGGTCGAGCTTGGTGGACAGGATGATCGTCGAAAAGGTATCGACGACGCCCTTGATGGCGCGGATCTTGTCGATGACTGCGTCGAGCTCCTCGGTCGTTTCGGTGCTCAACATGGCGCACAAGTCGTAGCGTCCGCTGATCGTATACAGCTTGACGATCTCGTGCCGCCGGCTCAGCCCCTTGACGACGTCGTATTCGACCTTGGAATCGCTGGCAATCAGTACCATCGCCCGGATGTTGGCGTCCTTGCGCGGCGCCTTGACGCTGACCGTGTAGCCGGTGATCGTGCCGCTGTCCTCGAGCGCCTGCAGGCGCAACTGGACGGTGCTGCGGGCGCAGCCGAGGGCTTTCGCCAGGGTCACCATCGGCAGCCGGGCATTCACTTTCAGCAGCTCGATCAGCCGGTGATCGAGGTTGTCCAGGGTTCTTGCCATTGGCATTCCTCCGGTTTGTCTGACGATCAGTCAATATGACCGAATATTACCGGGCATTTCAGGCGTTCTGTCGGTTTCGGTCGGCGCGCTTGCTGCCTAGACTGCAGCCATACCGCACTTTTGCTCGGGATGTCGTCAAAAAGACCAATAAAAGGAGACTTGCATGCTGCAGACCATCGAGTTCAACGTCAACAACAAACTCCTCACGCGCGAAGAACTGGACGCCTACGACCCGGCGGCGGAGTCGTGGCAGAAGCAGTTCGCGCGGCGCTATACGCACCACGGCGAACTGAACGGCATTCTCAACCATGTCGAGAACGTCGATCAGACGGTGTACAGCAAGTTCGCCGTGTCGATCACGCCGTACATCGCCCAACTGATGGACCGCGACGACCCGCAGTGCCCGATCCGTCGGCAATATCTGCCGACCTTTGCCGAGGAGACCCGGCCCGGCTTCGCCACGATGCTCGACCAGCTCGGCGAAGAAGGCGACACCGTTCCCGGCACGAGCATCGTTCATCGCTATCCGCGCCGGGTGCTTTTTCTCGTTTCGAACACCTGTGCTACCTTGTGCCGCTTCTGCACCCGCAAGCGCATGGTCTCGCAGCCCTCCGGTTCGGTGCACAAGGACGCGATCGAGCAGTCGATCGACTACATCGCCGCCAACACGCAGATTCAGGATGTGCTGCTCTCGGGCGGCGATCCGCTGACCTTCACCGATGATCGCCTGGACGAGATCCTCGGCGAAATCCGCCGGCGCGCGCCGCATGTCCGTTTCCTGCGCCTGGGAACGCGGATGATCGTCCAACTGCCGACCCGGATCACGCCGGAACTCTGCGCGCTGCTCGAAAAGCACCGCGTGCAGATGGTCAACACGCACATCAATCACCCGAAGGAAATCACGCCTTTGTTGCGTGCGCGGGTCAAGATGCTGCAGAAGGCGGGGATCATGATGGGCCTGCAGACGGTTTGCCTGAAGGGGGTCAACGACGATGTCGAGGTGATGCGCGAACTGTTCCTGCAAGCGATCGAAATGGGCATTCGCCCGTACTACGTCTACTCGACCGACATGGTCGAAGGCGCGCACCATTTCATCGTTCCCTATCATCGCATGCTGGAACTGTACGAGGGCCTGCGCGGCTGGATCAGCGGCCCGGCGGTGCCGACCTTCATCGTCGATGGCCTCGGCGGTCTCGGCAAGCTGCCGATCATTCCGAGCTACGTGCGTGAGGAGGAATTGCCGGACGGCTCGGGGACGACGGTCAAGTGCCGCAACTACGCCGGCCGGACGGTGGAGATGCCTGGGCTGGGCCGCGGCTACGCGCTGCCGACGCGCAGCAACTGAG
>NZ_JAVMKF010000283.1:0-2628 GCF_031732815.1 Accumulibacter sp.
CGGCGCACTTTCTCCGCAGCGAGACTCCTCTCACGGCCCGTCAGAGCCTGGAAGACTTCCCGATGTGGCGTTGAATCTCCTATCCATCGCCTGCATAAATGATTCGCCTTTGCCGCCAAATTTAGCTAAAGTTTTAGCAACTTCTTACTGATGGAGGTCGCTATGTCCCTGTCCAAGAACACCCTCAAACTCACTGCCGCCACTGGTGCCGTCGCTCTTGCTTTCGGCGCAATGGCCCCGGCCTTCGCCGATGGTGCCGGGCTCATCAATGACAGCGCTGCCCTCAACCGTTACACACCCGCCCTCTCCAAGACGATGGCCGCCGTAACCGGTGACGACTTGGCCCGTATGCGCGCCGGTGGTTTCATGGTCGATCTGGAAACAGCGCTGAGGGCTCCTGCCGACAAGCCCCGCATTGTGGATTACCCGCCGCGAGCCAATGCCGACCTGCTGCGCATCACCGCTGTTGTGCCCCCGAGGGGCGGTGAGAACCTGCCCATCCCCTTCTGTGCCGAGCAGTTCAACAAGGTTCTCTACACGGGAGTTATTACCCCGAAGGGTGAAGTCGTCCCCGTGACCGGGAACTGGGCTAAAGAAACGACTACACATACCGCCTGCAAGGAGTTCATCCTTGCGGCCAGAAACGACATCAACACCAAACTGGCCCAGCCCAACGCGCCCTCCCAGCCGCCGCCGCAGCAGGCCGAGCAGAAAGCCATTTCCAAGCCGTCCGCCTCGCTGGCAACCGCAACACCCAACGGCTGACCAACCTAGCAACGAGTGCGCCACCCCCCCCGGCGCAGCAAGGCCCCGCTCCACAAGGCGGGGCTTTTTGCTGTCCGTCTGCCGATCTGCTTTTTCCTTGACCTTTGTATGTAACCGTATATAGTTACACATGAGAGGGCTGGACAGAATGACGAGACAGGAAAAACTGCTGGCGAAAGCCCTGAATAATCCACGCGGACTGTCTTTCGCTGATTTTCAGACGCTGCTGCGCCAGTCGGGCTGGAACTTCGATCACCAGACCGGCAGTCATCAAATCTGGTATGCCCCGACCGGGGCGCGGCTTTCGGTACAGGAAGGCCGCGACGGCAAGGCCAAGGGCTATCAGGTCGAACAGTTTCTACAACAGCGCGGCAGGCGTGACGAGGAGGTTTGAAATGGCGACCAACGACCGTTTTGACGGCTACAGTGTCAATCTTTACCTCGACGAGGACGGCGACTGGCTGGCGCACTTTGTCGAGTTGCCCGGCGCTTCGGCTTTTGCCGAAACGCCCGAAGCCGCTCTGAACGAGCTGGCTGTAGCGTGGGAAGGCATCAAGGAGAGCTACCGCAAACGTGGCGAGGCCGTTCCGGTCGCCCCTGCGAAGAAGGACTACAGCGGACAATTCAACGTGCGTATCGACAAGCGGGTGCATCGTGCGCTGGCCATCGAGGCGGCACAGGCGGGCACTTCGCTGAACGCCATCATTGCCCAGAAGCTCGCCCAATCAGTCCGCCATAACGGCCAGCACTGACGCAGCGGCCTGCAGCAAGGCCTCGCCTCCCAAGGCGGGGCTTTGCTGTCCGCCGTCCGGCCTGCTTTTTCCGTTGCCTTCGGTCGGGCAGGGCGGCTATTTCTGGGTCATGCAGCAGCCCCAGACCGACCCGGCACCCGCCGTCAGCTTCAACGCAGCCGCAGCGGTCGCCGACAAGCTCGGCTGCACCTTCATCGTCGAAGTCCGGGCCGACGACATCCTGAACCCTTCGGCGGTTCTGGCGCTTCACCGCAAGCAGGACGACGGCCAGTGGCAGGCCGAGGCTCCCGCTCACCAGCCCCGCCGTGGCGTACAGCTCCCCCTCCTGTAATTCTCCGCCGCGTTACAGTAGAACCCCTGCCGGAATACTTGCTTTTGTTGGCGGTTGTAGTAATATGTATCGTATTACTTACTACATGTTACACGACACCATGGCGATTACTAAAGACAGAATCTTTGAAGTGGCCGAGGCGATGGACGCCGCCGGGCAGGTTCCCACCCTTGCCGCCGTCAGGAAGGCCATCGGGGGCGGCAGCTTCACCACCATTTCCGAAGCGATGACCGAGTGGAAGGCGAACAAGGCCGCCAAGGAAACCCCGCTGCGCGAACCAGCCCCCCCGGCGCTCGCCGAGCGGCTGTCAGAATTCGGGGCCGAACTGTGGGCGCTCGCGCTCGACCTGGCGAACCGCAGACTGGCCGCCGAGCGGGACTCGCTCGACGCCGCCCGCGTCCAACTGGAAGCCGAGAAGCAGGAAGCGGCAGAACTGGCCGACCAAGTGACCGGCGAACTCGAAACCCTGCAAACCAAGCTGGCCGCGCTGGAAGCCGCTGATCGCGCTACTCGCAGCGAGATCGTTGCCCTGCGCGAACAGCTCATCCGCACGGGTGAGCGCGCAGCAACCGCCGAGGCCCGCGCCGGAGAAATCGAAAAGCGCGCCGACGACCTCAACGCCGAGCTGCAGCGCGTCAATTCCCAAAACGCCGAACTGGTCAAGGCGCTGGCCGGAGCGGCCAAGAGGCCGGACGACAGCAAGGCACCAAAGTCGTAACGGCCCAGCCTCAGACAACCTGATCTCGGTCCCATGACGATTGCACGATTGTGATCGCGAAT
>NZ_JAVMKF010000284.1:0-2609 GCF_031732815.1 Accumulibacter sp.
CCGCTCGCCTTCGGTCGCGCCGCGTCGAGCAGGTCGCACAGCGTATGCACGATCGACAGGTTCGGCATCTCGTTCCAGCCGCCGATGTTGTACACCTCGCCCAGCGTCCCGGCCTCGAGCACCCGGCGGATTGCCGCGCAGTGATCGCCCACGTACAGCCAGTCGCGGATCTGCTGGCCATCGCCATAGATCGGCAGCGGCTTGCCGAGGAGTGCGTTGTGGATCATCAGCGGGATCAGCTTTTCCGGGAACTGGTAGGGGCCGTAGTTGTTCGAGCAGTTGGTGGTCAGCACCGGCAGGCCGTAGGTATGGTGATAGGCACGAACCAGATGGTCGGAGGCGGCCTTCGAGGCCGAGTACGGGCTGTTCGGCTGGTAGGGATTGCTTTCGGTGAAGGGTGGATCGTTCGCCGTCAGCGAGCCGTAGACCTCGTCCGTCGACACGTGCAGGAAGCGGAAAGCTGCCTTCTCGCCATCGGCAAGGCCGGCGTAGTGGGCACGTACGCACTCAAGCAGGGTGAAGGTGCCGACGATATTGGTCTGGATGAACTCGCCCGGCCCGTGGATCGAGCGGTCGACATGGCTCTCGGCAGCGAAGCTGACGACAGCCCGCGGCCGATGCTGCGCGAGCAGCGCAGCGACCAGTTTGTGGTCGCCGATGTCGCCTCGGACGAAGACATGCCGCGCATCCCCCTGCAGCGACCTGAGGTTCTCGAGGTTGCCGGCGTAGGTCAGCTTGTCGAGGTTGACGATGGGTTCGTCCGACCGGGCCAGCCAGTCGAGCACGAAATTGGCACCGATGAAGCCGGCGCCGCCGGTAACGAGAATGGTCATTTTGTCTACCTGATCACCAAAAAGTCCTGACGGGGAACTGGGCAAAAGCGGTATCCGCCGTCACCAGGGGCATGTCGTCGATCTCGGCCTGAGCCGCGAGCATGCGATCGAAGGGGTCGCCATGCGTCACGGCATACCCCCCCGCGCGCAGCGCGTGTGCCGGCGAAATGGCAAGGTGCCGGAACCCTTCTTCCTCAATCATAGCGACATACCCGGGCATCAACTGCCCGGCCAGCGGCAACTTACCCAAACGGTGCTTGGTAGCAATTTCCCAAGCCGAGGCCGCACTGACCAAGACATCGTTGTGCTCGTCCGCAATCAGTTCGCGCACACGTACCGAGAGGCGGGAATCGTCTACCAGCCACCAGAGCAAAGTATGGGTGTCGAGCAGGATTTTCACGGCTTCCTGCCGGCAGTGAGAAGCAAGTCCGAAGAATCGTCAGCCGCCGCGCCCGCTTCTGCCACAGGCAATGGTTCGAAGAAGGCCTCCGGCACGCTGCAACCGGCAAGGCGACCCGGACGGCGTACCGGCTTTTCCTGCGGAGCCAGCGGCACGAGACGTGCGTATGGCTTTCCCGCCTTGGCGACAACGATCTCCTCACCCTCATGCGCCCGGTCGAGCAGGCGGGAAAAGTGAGTCTTGGCGTCGTGCACATTAACGATGGTAATAGTCATGGAATCGTCTTTCGGTTGCGGGATTCTCGCAACATGGACTAAGTCACCGGACTAAGTCTATCACGATCACGGCATCGTATAATGCGCGCAATGAGAATCCTGCTGGTCAAAACCTCGTCGCTCGGGGACGTCATCCACAACCTGCCGGTTGCCGCCGACATTGCCCGGCACCTGCCCGGCGCCGAGATCGACTGGTGCGTCGAGGCCTCGTTTGCCGATATCCCGCGACTCTCCCCGCACGTCCGTCGTGTCATTCCGGTGGCCGTCCGCCGCTGGCGGAAAGCGCTGCTGGCCGTCGCCACCTGGCGCGAGATTGGCGGAATGCGGCAGGCCCTGGGAGCGCACCCCTACGATGCGATCCTTGATACTCAAGGCCTGCTGAAAAGCGCGCTCATTGCACGTCAGGCCACCGGCCCCCGCCTTGGCTATGCTGCCGATTCCGCCCGCGAACCACTGGCGGCGCGTCTCTATGACCGGCACTTTTCCGTCGACAAGTCCCTGCATGCCGTCGTCCGCAACCGTCAGCTCGCCGGTGCCGCACTGGGCTACCTCCCCGGTTCGACGATCGACTACGGGATTGCCAGCCCCGAATTCGTGGCGGACTGGCTTCCTGAAACGCCGACCGCAGTGCTGCTCACCGCCACCAGCCGCGACGACAAGCTTTGGCCGGAACACGACTGGATCGCAGTCGCACGCGAACTCGTCAGCCGCGGTCTGACACCCGTACTACCGGGCGGCAATACAACTGAGCGCGACCGCGCCGCGCGCATCACGGCAGCAGTGCCCGGCGCCATCGCCGCGCCGGCGCTCGGGATCCGGGAATTGGCCGGAATCATCGGTCGCAGCAAACTCGCCATCGGCGTCGATACCGGCCTCGCCCATCTCGCCACGGCCTTGACGGTGCCGACCGTCGCCCTCTACACGGCCACCGACCCGGCGCTGACCGGCGTCCTGGGGAGCGGATTTTTCCGCAACCTCGGCGGTATCGGAAAAGCGCCAACGGTGACCGAGGTGCTGGCCTCCACCGACGAAGCGCTTGAAACCTGATGGCCCGCCTGCTCTACAGCGCCCTCTTCTATGCCGCGCAGCCACTCGTCTGGC
>NZ_JAVMKF010000285.1:0-15508 GCF_031732815.1 Accumulibacter sp.
CGCAAGCCGGGAACCGTCTTGCGCGTATCGACCACCTGCGCTGCGGTGCCGGCAACGCGGTCGGCAAACAGGCGCGCCTTGGTCGCCACCCCAGAGAGAAGTTGCAGAAAGTTGAGTGCGCTACGCTCGGCGGTCAACAAGACGCGCGCCGGTCCGACGATTTCGCAGAGTACCTGATCCGGAGCAATACGCTGGCCATCCTCCGCCTGCCAGACGATGTCGACTTCGGGATCGAGCTTGGTGAAGCAGCGCGCGAACCAGGCACAGCCGCAGAGCACGGCCGGTGCGCGTGCGACGACCGTCGCTCGCCCACCGGCATCGGCCGGAACGAGCTGTGCCGTCAGGTCGCCACTGCCAACATCCTCCGCCAGCGCCGCAGCGACGTTGCGCTCGATTTCGCCTTCGAGGCGTTCGGCAAGGCTCATGAGAAATCCCTTAAATGAAGAGTTCAAGGGCGCAATTCTATCACTCGCCGAGCGGCGTTGCCGAGCGCTGGCCCGACTCGGCGGCCACCAGCGCGAGCAATTCGTCGCCATAACGCTGCGCCTTGGCCTGCCCAATTCCGGGAACATCAAGCAGTTCAGCCAGCGATGCGGGGCGTCGCGCCGCCAGTTCGTAGAGCGTGCTGTCGTGCAGGATGACGTAGGCGGGCACCCCCTGCTCGCGCGCGCAATCGGCTCGCCATTGGCGCAGTCTAGTCGCCAGCGGAGAAGCCTTGTCGGCTTGCCCGGCAAGCGGTAAAGGTTTTACCGGCTGTCCGGCGAGGCTCGTCGTCCTTGTCTTCTTCTGACGTGGCTTGGCCGGCGCCAACCGGCGCCGGAGTTCGAGCACGATCTCGCCTTTCAGAATCGGCCGCGCGCTATCGGTGAGCTTCAAGGCCCCATAAGCCGTCGCATCGGCCTCAAGTACGCCGCGAACGAGCAGTTGGCGAAACACCGAGCGCCACGCCAATTCATCAAGTTCTGTCCCGACACCAAAAGTCGGCAGGCGGTTGTGGTCAAACTGCTGTACTTTGTCGGTGAGCTTGCCGCGCAGAATATCGACCAGATGCCCGGCACCGAAACGCTGCCCAGTACGCAGTGCGGCTGAGAGCGCTTTCTGCGCGGCAATCGTGCCGTCCCAGACAATCGGCGGTTCCAGACAGACGTCGCAGTTGCCACAAGCCACGGCCGTCTCGCCGAAGTAGTTGAGCAGTACGATCCGCCGGCATTCGGCCGATTCGCAGTAGGCCAACATGCTGTCCAGTTTCTGCCGCTCGATCCGCTTCTGCTCGCTCGCGGCAGACGAATCTTCGATCATCTGACGATGGATGACGACATCGTTCAGACCGTAGGTCATCCACGCCTCCGAAGCACCACCATCGCGCCCGGCACGCCCGGTTTCCTGGTAGTAGGCCTCGATGCTGCGGGGCAGGTCGAGGTGTGCGACGAAGCGCACGTCGGGCTTGTCGATTCCCATCCCGAAGGCAATCGTTGCCACCATGACGAGGCCTTCCTCACGCAGAAAGCGCTGCTGGTGACGCTGGCGGTCGTCGGCCGCCATGCCGGCATGGTAAGGCAGGGCGCTGACGCGCTGCGCATTGAGCCAGGCGGCCGTTTCCTCGACCTTGCGCCGCGACAGGCAGTAGACGATGCCCGCCTCGCCGGAATGGTGATGGAGAAAATCTCGCAACTGCTGGCGTGGGTTATCCCGTTCGACGACCGTGTAGCGGATGTTCGGCCGGTCGAAGCTGTCGACGAAGACGCGCGCTTCTTGCAGGCCGAGCCGGCTGCGGATTTCCTCACGCGTCAGTTGGTCGGCGGTTGCCGTCAGGGCAATCCGCGGAACCTCCGGGAAGCGTTCGTGCAGCAGGGCGAGCTGAATGTACTCCGGACGAAAATCGTGCCCCCACTGCGACACGCAGTGCGCCTCGTCGATGGCAAAGAGCGCCACCTGCCGACGGGCGACCAGTTGCTCGAGCAGACCGAGAAAGCGCTCGCCGAGCAGGCGCTCGGGCGCGACGTAGATCAGATCGAGTTCGCCCCGCAACAGGCGCCGCTCGGTGTCTACGACGCTGCGATAGTCCTGCGAAGAATTGAGGAAAGCGGCATTGACGCCAAGCTGACGCAAGGCATCGACCTGATCCTGCATCAGAGCGATCAGCGGCGAGACGACGACCGCGACGCCGGCGCGAACGAGCGCCGGGATCTGATAGCACAGCGACTTGCCGCCGCCAGTCGGCATCAGAACGAGCGCATCGCCGCCGCCAATGATCTGCTCGACGATCGCCGCCTGCTGCCCGCGAAACGACGGGTAGCCGAAAACCCGCGCGAGGATTTCGTTGGCCGGCGACTTCATGCGCTTCCGGACGGCCAGCCGCCCCCTCGGATCGCCACACTCCAGCGCGTTGCAGCACCAAGCGGCCAACTCCGCCTGTCGGGCAGTCGCACGACGATCAGTAGAGCCGCTCGCGCGCCAGCGTCGCGCCATTCCAGGCAAGGCACTCGCCCTCCTCTTCCCGCCAGTCCGCCAGCACCCAGCGTTCGACGTGAATCCCGTCAACAATATGATCGTGGCGTGCCGGCCGGTGGGTGTGGCCATGAATCAGACTGGCGTAGCCATGGCGGCGGATAAAGTCGTCGGTTGCCGCCGGATTGACGTCCATCAGGTAGTCGGGCTTGCTGCGCCGGGCGACTTCGCTCTCGCGGCGGAGCGCGAGCGCCAACGCGTAGCGTTCGCTGAGCGGCCGGGCAAGGAAGTCGCTTTGCCACGCGGGCTGCCGGACAAGCGCGCGAAACTGCTGGTAGTCGGCGTCACCGGTGCACAAGGCATCGCCATGCGTGAGGACGAACTGCCACGTCGGGACCGATAACACGTGCGGATCAGGCAACAGGCGAACGCCGCTGCGCTGCGAAAACGCGCGACCGAGCAGGAAATCCCGGTTGCCGTGCATCAGCGAAACGACGACGCCGCTGTCGGTCAACTCGCGCAGGGCGTCGGCAACGACGCCGGCAAGCGGATTCTGCGCATCGTCCAGGCAGTCGTCGCCCGGCCACGCTTCGAACAGATCGCCAAGAATGAACAGCTGCTCGGCCGCGCGCGCGCGGCCCGCCAGAAAGGCAAGAAACAGCCGCTGAACGCCCGCTGCCTCGGGAGCAAGATGCAGATCCGAAACGAACAGGATCAAGGGCAAGCACTCCGTCGGGCAGGCTCGCCGGGCGTGCCGAGCAGGCTCGTCGGCGGCCAGCCAAGAGCGGCGATGCAGCCGCAGCAGTCGCCACTTCGGCGATGCGGTTGGTCGCTACGCACGCCTGCCGGCGTCAGCACAACTCGGCGCGCTCGATCACCACATCCTCGAGCGGAACGTCGCGGTGGAAGCCGGAGCTGCCCGTCCTCACGCTCTTGATCTTGTCGACCACTTCGCTGCCTTCGACCACCCGGCCAAAGACGCAGTAGCCCCAACCCTCGGCACTGGGCGCCCGATGGTTGAGGAAGTCGTTGTTGACGACATTGATGAAGAACTGAGCCGTCGCCGAATGCGGCTCGTTCGTCCTCGCCATGGCAACCGTGTAGGCGTCGTTGCGCAAGCCGTTGTCGGCCTCGTTGCGAATCGGTTCGCGGCAGGGCTTCTGTTTCATTCCCGGGGCAAAACCACCCCCCTGCACCATGAAACCCGGGATGACCCGATGAAAAATCGTATTGTCGTAGTGTCCGGCAGTCACGTAATCGACAAAATTCTTCGCCGAGAGCGGCGCCCTTTCCGAATCCACTTCGATCCCGATGACGCCGAAATTCGTATGCAGCTTGATCATGCTTGTCCTCGTCTGAGCTAAGGGAGAATTTTGACGGACTGGATGACAACCGCTTCGACCGGTACATTCTCGTGCACGCCGCGCGCAGCCGTCGGCACCTTGGCGATCTGGTCGACGACATCCATCCCCTGGGTGACTTTGCCGAATACGGCATAGCCCCAGCCATCCGGCGACGGATGATTGAGCGAACCGTTGTCACGGTGATTGATGAAAAACTGCGAACTGGCTGAGTGCGGCTCGCTGGTGCGGGCCATGGCGATCGTCCCGCGATCGTTCTTCAAGCCATTCTTCGCCTCATTCTCGACCTTGCGGCTGGCGCTCTTCTGCTCCATTGCGGGGCTGAACCCACCACCCTGGATCATGAAGCCCGGGATGACACGATGAAACACGGTGCCGTTGTAGAACCCCTCGCGCGCGTACTGAACGAAGTTCTGCACGCTCTTCGGCGCCTTCTCCGAGTCCAGTTCGACGACGATGCGACCCTTGCTGGTGAGCAGTTCGACGCTTGGCGCAGCAAGCGCGATGATCGGCAGCACGCTGCCGATCAGACAGAGAAGTTTCTTTTGCATGGACTCCCTTTCAAGGATCCTGTATTGACTGACGCGCGCTGCCGGCCGCCACTCAGCCCGAGCGCTCTTCCTGGATCAGCCAGCGATCGCCTGACTTGACGAAGATGAAGGTCTTGACCACTGAGGATTTTACCGAGACCGAGCGGTAGTCCTGCCTGAAACGCGCGATCGCCCTGCCCTCGGCGAACGAGACGCGGATGTCGTCGACTTCGATCGTCTCCTTGCCGGGTCGAGCGAGACGTTGCATCCGTTCGGCTTCCCAAGCCTTGCGCGACATCCCACCGGGCCGGCGGAAGTCGGCCGCGTAGAGTTCGAAGTAGGCCTTGCTATCCTTCTGCGACCACGCGGTGGCCCAGGCCTGCAAGGCCTCGCGCACGCCCGTTTCATCACTGGGCGCAACAGCAACCGGCAGCGCCTTCCCGGACGCTTCGCCGGCAACCGCCGGCATCGCGTTCGCTGCCACCGGTCGCGCTGAATCGGCGACCGCCAGCGCAGCGCCGTCGCCGCCGCTGCGCACCGCTGAAACCGGCTTGCCGTCGGCTCCCGCCGAAACGGCGAGCACGTTGCTGATCGTCGCCAGGCGCGCCTTCGCCTGCTTGCTGCCAGGATTCAACCGCAGCGCCTTCTCGTAGGATTGACTGGCGAGCTTGAGGTAGACGTCGGCGAGGTTCTCGTGCGCGGTGGGAAAGCCCGGGTGTGTGCGAATCGCCATGTCGAGCAGCGCGCGCGCCTTCTCGAACTGCTTCTGCTGCGCATACAGAACGGCCAGGTTGTTGTAGGGCTCAGGAAGTTCCGGATGCTCCTCGACAAGCCGGGTATAGACGGCGATCGCCTCCGCCGGACGACCCAGCTCGCTCAAGATGAGGCCTTTCAGGAAAAGCCCCTGAGCATCGCGCGGAGCACTGCGAATATGCGCGTCCACCCGCTCGAGCGCCGGCGACCATTGACCCTGCTTGATCAGGCGCTGCGCTTCGGCGATTGCGTCGGCCAGCGCGGAAGACGGCAGGCTGACCGCCAGCAGCCCACAGAGCAAGGCCGGGAGAGCCGCCGGCCACCGCCCGAACAAAGAGGAAAAGCGCATCGTCATGGTATACTCGACGCCACCTGAGGTCGCCCAAACCGGGGATTCTAACAAGAAGGAGGGCGAATCCAAAATGCTCTGCGCGCGGTTGCCGGCCGTGCACCACCACCATGAGTCCAGGAATGCTGAGAATCTACAACTCGCTGACGAAGGAAAAACAGGACTTCGTGCCGCTTGAAGCGGGTCACGCCCGAATGTACGTCTGCGGCATGACGGTTTACGATTACTGCCATCTGGGCCACGCCCGCGTGCTGGTTGTTTTCGACATCGTGCAACGCTGGTTGCGCGCGGCAGGGCTGCACGTGACCTATGTCCGCAACATTACCGACATCGACGACAAGATCATCCGGCGTGCGCAAGAGAACGGCGAGAGCATCGGCGAACTCACCGCACGCTTCATCCGCTACATGGACGAAGACGCCGCCGCTTTGGGCGTCGAGAAGCCCGACCACGAACCGCGCGCCACCGAATACGTGCCACAGATGCTCGCTATGATCGAGCGCCTGCACGCCAATGGACTCGCCTACCAGGCGGCGGACGGCGACGTGAACTTTGCCGTGCGCCGTTTTCCTGGCTACGGCAAACTCTCGGGCAAGTCGCTCGACGACCTGCGCGCCGGCGAGCGGGTGGAGGTCGACATGGCCAAGCATGATCCGCTCGATTTCGTTCTCTGGAAACGCGCCCGAGAAAACGAGCCGGCGTGGCCTTCGCCCTGGGGGATGGGCCGCCCTGGCTGGCATATCGAGTGTTCGGCGATGAGTTCCGACCTGCTCGGCAAGCACTTCGACATCCATGGTGGCGGCCAGGATCTGCAGTTTCCGCACCACGAAAATGAAATCGCCCAGGCCGAGGGTGCGCACGCCTGTCCATTCGTCAACTACTGGATGCATAACGGTTTTGTCCGCGTCGACGAGGAAAAGATGTCGAAATCGCTGGGCAATTTCTTCACCATCCGGGAGATTCTCGAACGCTACGATCCGGAGGTGTTGCGCTTCTTCATCCTGCGCGCGCATTACCGCAGTCCGCTGAATTATTCGGACGCGCACCTGGAAGACGCCCGGCACGGACTGACTCGTTTGTACACGGCGCTCAAGGAGGTGACCAGCGAGGTCGCGCCGATTGACTGGCAGACGCCTTACGCGGCCCGCTTTCGTCAGGCGATGGACGACGACTTCAACACGCCCGAAGCCTGCGCCGTGCTCTTCGAGCTCGCCACGGAAGTCAACCGCAAGCGTTCACCGGCAATCGCCGGGCTGCTGCGTGGACTGGCCGGCATCCTCGGTCTGCTTGGGCGCGATCCGTCGGCTTTCCTGCAAGCCGCGCCGGGCAAGGCGGGAGACCTGACAACGGCGCAGATCGAGGCTTTGATCGCCGATCGGCTGGCCGCCCGCAAGGCGAAAAACTTCGCCGAAGCCGATCGCATCCGCAGCGTGCTGACCACCGCGGGCCTCGTGCTCGAAGACAGCAGTCAGGGGACGACCTGGCGACGAGCGTAAAGCTGCGCTGACCGCAGTCGGCAGTCGGCAGTCGGCAGCGGAATACCTGCCGCCCCAGCTTCGTCGGTTGTACTGGAAATCAGCGCAACACGCGCCCGCCGCTGCCGATGACGGTCAGATCGACGAAGCGTGACCCCTGCCGATCGTTGGCGGAAAAGCTGACGCGGTAACCGCCCAGATCATGATTCTGCATGCTTTCCAAGCTGGCGATCAGTTTCTCGCGCGTCAGATCGCGGCCCGCCTTGCGCATCGCCTCGACCAGGACACGTGCCATGACGTAAGCCTCGATGCCGAAATACGACGGCTTGCCCTGTTTGCCGAGAAGCTTCTGATAATCGCGCACGATCGGCGTCGTGTCGTTCCAGGGATAGGGCATGACCTGTGAAATCCCTATGCCACGCGCATTCTCGGCGAGTTCCTGGACGAGAACGTCAGCGCCTACCGGCGACAAGGTCATCAAGGTCGGGCGTTGCCCGGCCTGTTTCATTTCGCGCACGAAAGCCGCCGTCGCCTTGTACAGCGTGACCATGACCACCGCCTGCGGATTAGCCTTGCCGATGGTCTGCACGGCGGCCGCGACATCGACCGAGTTGCGCTCGACGCTGGCCACTGCCGAAGGCACCTGGCCGTGCTTCTTCAGCGCAGCCACCACGCCATCGAGGCCCGATTTGCCAAAGCCGTCGTTCTGATAAAACACCGCGATGTTGCTGAAGCCGAGCGAAATCAACTGGTTGACGATTGCTTCGGTTTCGTTGGCATAGCTTGCGCGCACGTTGAACAGGTAGCGGTTGTTCGGGTTATCGCGTGGCGGCTGGCGTAGCGAATCGGCACCGGAAATCGTCCCGACGAGCGGCACGCGCGCCAGTCCGAAGACGTCGTTCATCGCCGCGGTCGTCGGACTCGATCCATAATAGGCCAGCAGTGCAAAGACTTTTTCGTTGCTGATCAGGGTCTTGGTATTGGCGACCGTGCGCTCGGTTTCGTACCCGTCGTCCAAAGCGCGCAATTCGAGACGTCGTCCGTGCACGCCGCCAGTGTCATTGACCTGCCGGAAATAGGCCGTGATCACTGATTTCATGTCCTGCCCGTAGACCCCGCTCGGGCCGGAAAACGGCGCTGACATGCCGATCAGCACGCTGTGCTCGCCGACACCAATTTCGCCGGCAGCGGCGACGCCCATCCAGGTCAACAGCCCCAGCAGCAACGCCTTGGCCAGTCTCATCGCCTCTCTCCCATGGGTGCAAGGCTGCTGGCTTGATCAACCAACGCCTCTCCCCGCAGGATGGGACCAGAAACTGACAAATCGCTTACATCGCGCCGGCTGGCCAGGCGCCTCGGCTGCTTTCCGCTTGCTCACCCCTCAGTTTGCGGCAAAGAACTCGCGTACACGGTCCATCCACGACTTGGCGCGCGGGTTGTGCTGCGCCGAGTTCTCGCGGCTCGAGTCTTCCAGTTCGCGCAGCAGTTCCTTCTGTCGCTCGGTCAGGTGCACCGGCGTTTCGACGACGACATGGCAGAGCAGGTCGCCGTGCCCATGGCTGCGCACGCCCTTGATTCCCTTTCCACGCAGACGGAAGGTCTTGCCCGACTGCGTCTCCGGCGGAACGCGGATCTTCGCTGCCCCATCGAGCGTTGGAATGTCGATCTCGCCGCCCAGCGCAGCGGTGGTGAAACTGATCGGCATCTCGCAATGGAGGTCGTTCTGCTCGCGCTGGAACACTGGGTGTGGCTTCAGGTGAATCTGCACGTAGAGGTCGCCCGCCGGCCCCCCGTTGATACCGTGCTCGCCTTCACCCGACAGGCGGATGCGATCGCCCTCGTCGACCCCGGCCGGAATCTTCACCGCCAGCGTCTTGTGCTGCTTGACGCGTCCCGCGCCGTGACAGGAGGTACACGGATCGGCAATGAAGCGCCCGGTGCCGTGGCATTTCGGGCACGTCTGCTGGATCGAGAAGAATCCCTGCTGCAAGCGGACCTGACCGCTGCCCTGGCAAGTCGGACAGGTCTTGGGCTGTGTCCCGGGTTTCGCACCGCTCCCGCGACAGGTGTCGCAGACTTCCATGGTTGGAATGCGGATCTTGGTCTCCGTCCCGAAAGCGGCCTGTTCGAGGGTGATTTCGAGGTTGTAGCGCAGGTCGGCGCCACGATAGATGTTCGACCTTCCGGCCCGCCCACCACCGAAGATCTCGTCGAAAATGCCGCCGAACGCATCGCCGAAGCCGCCTGGCCCGCCGCCGCCCATGCCCGCCTGCGGGTCGACACCGGCATGCCCGTACTGGTCGTAGGCCGCTCGCTTTTGTCCGTCGGTAAGGATTTCGTAAGCTTCCTTGACTTCCTTGAAGTGTTCTTCCGCCTTCGGATTGTCCGGATTGCGGTCCGGATGGTACTTCATGGCCAGTTTGCGATAGGCCTTCTTGATTTCTTCGTCGGACGCGTCTCGATTGACGCCCAGAATGTCGTAAAAGTCGCGTTTAGCCATTGGTTCTCGAACACTCGGTGGGGCGAAGGGGAGGGGCGATTATACGCGCCTCCCCTGGCGGGCAGTTGCCTGGACTGCTTACTTCTTGTCTTTGACTTCGGTAAATTCGGCGTCGACGACGTCGCTGTCGTCCTTCTTGGCCTCACCGCCAGCCGCCTGGTGGGAATCGCCGCCACCCGCTTGCGTCTGCTGCTGCTTGGCGTACATCTTCTCGCCCAGCTTCTGGGCCGCGCTGCCAAGCGCCTCGCTCTTGGCCCGGATGTCGTCGATGTCGTTGCCGCGAATCGCGTCCTCCGCCGCCTTCATCGCCTTTTCTATGCTCGCCTTCTCGTCGTCGGACAGTTCCTTGCCGTACTCGGTCAGCGACTTCTTGACCGTATGGATCATCGCATCACACTGATTGCGCGCCTCGGCCAGCTCATGCGCCTTGCGGTCTTCTTCCGCGTGCATTTCGGCGTCGCGCACCATGCGCTGCACTTCCTCCTCGTTGAGCCCGGACGAAGCCTGAATCTTGATCTTGTTCTCGCGACCGGTCGCCTTGTCCTTGGCCGACACGTGCAGAATCCCGTTGGCGTCAATATCGAAGGTCACCTCGATCTGCGGCATGCCACGCGGGGCTGGCGGGATGTCAGTGAGATTGAACTGGCCGAGACTCTTGTTGCCGGCCGCCATTTCCCGTTCGCCCTGCAGGACGTGAATCGTCACCGCCGACTGGTTGTCGTCGGCGGTCGAGAAGACCTGCTGCGCTTTCGTCGGAATCGTCGTGTTCTTCTTGATCAACTTGGTCATCACACCGCCCAGCGTCTCGATGCCGAGCGACAGCGGTGTAACGTCAAGCAGCAGAACGTCCTTGACTTCGCCGTGCAGGACGCCGCCCTGTATGGCCGCGCCGACGGCAACCGCTTCGTCCGGGTTGACGTCACGCCGAGGCTCGCGGCCGAAGAACTCCTTGACCATCTCCTGTACTTTCGGCATGCGGCTTTGGCCGCCAACCAGAATCACGTCGTTGATGTCGCCGATCTTGCAGCCAGCGTCCTTGAGGGCGATGCGGCAGGGCTCGATCGTACGTTCGATCAGCTCGTCGACCAGCGATTCGAACTTGGCACGCGTAATCTTCTGCGTCAGGTGCTTCGGACCCGAACTGTCGGCGGTGATGTAGGGCAGATTGATCTCAGTCTGTTGGCCCGAGGAAAGCTCGATCTTCGCTTTCTCCGCCGCATCCTTCAGGCGCTGCAGGGCTAGAACGTCGTTCTTCAGGTTGACCCCGGACTCCTTCTTGAACTGCTCGATGATGTAGTCGATCAAGCGCTGATCGAAATCCTCCCCGCCGAGGAAGGTGTCGCCATTCGTCGACAGGACTTCGAACTGGTGCTCGCCGTCGACTTCGGCAATCTCGATGATCGAGATGTCGAAGGTCCCACCGCCCAGATCGTAGACCGCGATCTTCTTGTCGCCCTGCTTCTTGTCCATACCGAAGGCAAGCGCCGCGGCGGTCGGCTCGTTGATGATCCGCTTCACTTCCAGTCCGGCAATCCGGCCGGCATCCTTGGTCGCTTGCCGCTGGCTGTCGTTGAAGTAGGCCGGGACGGTGATCACCGCCTCGCTCACCTCCTCGCCCAGGTAGTCCTCGGCTGTCTTCTTCATCTTCCGCAACACTTCCGCCGAAACCTGTGGCGGCGCGATCTTCTTGCCGCGCACTTCGACCCAGGCATCACCGTTGTCGGCCCGCAGGATCTTGAACGGCATCAGGGAAATGTCCTTCTGGACTTCCTTTTCCTCGAAGCGTCGGCCGATCAGGCGCTTGACCGCGTACAGCGTGTTCTTCGGATTGGTCACCGCCTGCCGCTTGGCAGGTGCACCGCAGAGAATCTCACCATCATCGGCGTAAGCGACAATCGAGGGAGTCGTGCGCGCGCCCTCCGAATTCTCGATGACCTTCGGCTTGCCGTTTTCCATCACGGCAACGCACGAGTTGGTCGTTCCCAGATCAATACCGATGATCTTGCCCATGTCTGAATCCTTTCCTGTTTCGGTAAAATTGTGGCGACATTCCTATGCTTTTCACGAATGTCGAGTGACGCTGCCTAGATGGGGACGACGACAGGGCTTTCAAGTCGCTGGCTTGGCAACGATGACGAGCGCCGGGCGCAGAACGCGGTCGGCCAGCAGATAGCCTTTCTGCAGAACGGTCACCACGCTGTTTGCTTCTTCGGCCGATTCGACGACGCTGATCGCCTGATGGCGATGCGGGTCGAATCTGGCGCCGAGCGGGTTGATTTCGCTGAGGGTCGACTTCTCGAAAGCGGCAACCAGTTGTTTCAACGTCAGTTCGGTCCCCGCTCGCAGACTCTCGACGCTGGCGGCATCGCTCGCCAGGGCCGCCTCCAGGCTGTCCTTGACCGGCAGGAGGTCCTTGGCGAAGCGCTCAATCGCGAACTTGGCGGCCTTGGCGATATCTTCCTGTGCGCGACGGCGTATGTTCTCGGTCTCCGCCTTGGCGCGCAACCAGGCATCATAGTGCTCGGCAGCCTTCGCTTCGGCCTGTCTGAGCGCTTCCTCCAGAAGCTGCGATGGGTCTGCCACTGCCTCTTCAACGGGTACGGCCGCCGGCGTCTCGGACGCCTTGACGGCGACGGGAATTTCGTCGGTTGTCTTGTCGTTTACATCCATGGTTGTCGGTCTCCGGGAAAACGCTCTGCACATGGGGACGAGTTGCCGGATTTCAAGGCTTTCTCGCGCCTCGAGGCCGCCCATCGCAGGCCCCATTTCAAGCATAATCTCGTCCGCGGAGACGAGCAGCGCACCGTGGTGGCGGTTTTGATCCTTGTCGGGTGAGCATAGGAAGGCATGACGGAGAAAATTGGCAAGTACGAGATCGTTCGCTTCCTGGGCAAAGGAGCGACGGCCAACGTCTATCTGGCGCGCGACCCATCGGCCGAACGCGAGGTGGCGATCAAGCTGATCCGTTTCGGTGAGGACAGCGCGGCCATGTCGCGGCGCCTGCGCAAGATCTTCCAGACCGAGGACGCGATTGGTCGCCGCCTCGAGCATCCCAACATCGTGCGGGTCTACGATGCGGTCGTCGAGGCCGAACAGGCCTACCTGGTAATGGAGTTCGTCGACGGTACGGCGCTCGACAAGTTCTGTGCGATCAATCGTCTGTTGCCTTTGCACCGGGTGATCGGCATCGTCTTCAAGTGCTGCCTGGCGCTCGACCACGCTTTTCGCAAAGGAATCGTACACCGCGACATCAAGCCGGCCAACATCCTCATCGACGGCGCCGACAATCCCAAGATCACCGACTTTGGCCTCGGCCTCAACCTGTTGAAAGACATGGGCAAGGATTCGACGTTCGTGATGGGCGTGGGATCGCCGGCCTACATGTCGCCGGAGCAGGTGAAGAACTACCCGCTGAACCAGAAGACCGACCTTTACTCGCTCGGCGTCGTCCTCTTCCAGTTGCTTACCGGGCGCCTGCCGTATCGCGCGAACAATCCGGCCACGCTGGTCTACAAGATCATCAACATGGATTCGCCGTCGGTCTGCGCGCTCAACCCCAACCTGCCGGCAGGACTTGATCCGATCATCAAGAAAGCGCTCGAGAAGGACCTTTACAGCCGTTATCGCAACGGCGCGGATTTTGCCAAGGACCTTTCAGCAGTGCGCTATCAGATCATGGAAGATGATCAGACGCAGCAGGATGAAGCGCGCTTCCTGCGCCTGCGCAATCTGGAATTCTTCAGCGAATTCGAGGATATCGAACTCTGGGAGGTTCTGCGCATCAGCGTCTGGCGGGAAATCTCGGAGAAGGTGACGCTGATTCGCGAGGGCGACAGCCATCGCAAGTTCGGCATCATCGTAGACGGCTTCGTCGAGGTATCGTCAAGCGGGCGCGTCATCTGCCGCCTCGGGCCGGGCGAGGTGATTGGCGAAATAGCCTTTCTCCATCCGAATGACAGCAAGCGACACGCCACCGTGGTCACGCTCGAAACGACCCAGTTCCTCGAAATCAACAGCGCGGCGCTCGAGCTGAGTTCGGACGAGGTGCGCGAACGCTTCAACAAAGTCTTGCTGAGCAAGTTGCTCGGCCGCCTGCGCGAGGCCAACAAGGTGCTCGCCAAGCTCGGCCAGACGGCGGTTCAGGGCAGTTCGGCAATTTCCGGAATCGGCTTGAGCCCGCCGCTGGAATTGCTCTAGGCGACGCCCGACGCGCCGCTGCAGCCTTTTCAGCTTGGCCTGTCTGGCCGCCGCTCGTGCCGCCACACGCCAGCGCGGCTCACACCGCCAGGTCGACCTGTTGCAGGCTTCCGGCAGCGCCGTCCTCGCGCAGATAGAGTCCGGTCGAGCGGACCAGCCCCTGCAGCGCGTTGTCGCTGGTCTTCAGTGCGAACGGGCTGCTCGCACCGTGCACGCTGAGCGCACCGATCCCAGCCGCGGCCAGACTGGTCATCCGATCCTCGCCGGTCTCGCTGCGGCTCCACACGCGCAGCCCCTCGTAAGCCGCGTCAGCGCTGTCGATCCAGCCATTGCCATCGCCGTCGAGCGTGGCCAGCTCGGCGAAGCCGTCGCCACTCCGGGCACCGAACAGCTCAAGGCCGTTGTTGACCCGCCCGTCGCCGTTGCGGTCGAGAGCCAGGAAACCGCTGCCGCGCGTCGCCAAATGGATGGCTTCGTTCGCGCCGTCGGCATCGAGGTCGAAAGCGAAGCGGCGATCCGTGAGTTGCGCGCTGCTCCCGGCAAAGTTGAGCACCAGCGGGTCTTTCGTCCGCGGTGCGTCACCGGCGCGCAGGCTGAAGCTCGACTCGGCGTGGTAGCTGCGGCTCATCTGCAAGGAGAGCGAGAAGGAGATCTCGCGCCCGTCGCTGGTGCGCACGACACCTGAGGCCTCGACCGCGAGTTGCTCGACCTCGGTGTACGACTCCTGCCGACTATAGGCGAGCGCAGCGCCGGCCATGACTGGCCGCGCACGCGGCTCGGACGGGCCGGCAGCGTCCGCCGCGCCGGCGTCGCTCGCCACTGCCGCATTCAGCTCAGCAGCATCGAAAACCTTTACCTCGCGACCGGTCAACCAGCCGAGCAAGGCGCGGATCAGGCGCAGCATCGGATCGTTCTCGACAGCGTCAAGACTTTCCTCGAGCGCGCGCGCTTCGCTCGCCTGCGCCGCCTGCCCGGCCGGCGACAGATCGACCGTTGCCGCGATCGGAGGCGCTTCGCCGCGCGCTTCGCCGAAGGCACGCGCCGCCCCTGCCCTGACGGTCAGCGATTCATTGACCGCCCGCTGCTCCATCCTGAACGCATCGGCGTCCACTTGCAATGTCGTTCCGGTGATTCTCATTGTCCACCTCCAAGATTTTCGGCGAGTACTGCCGATAAGCCGTAGACGGCAGGCGCGGACGCGAGCTTGAGTCTGCTTCGCCGAGCGGCTGGGGCGCTGAGGATGACGACCCTGCGAAGGGTCAAGCGCCGGCCCGGTGGCCCGGTTCTCAGCCTTCAGGATGGCGCACCGAGCGCGCGAGCGCGCAAGGCGCTCAGCTCGAGTTCAGCCGTAGCGGGAACGGTTTGTGTCGGCCAGCCGAGGAGATGGCGCGCGGCAATGTCGGTCAGCGCGTGCAGCCAGTCGTCACGCTCGTTGAGACAGGAAATATAGTGATAGTCCTTGCCACCGGCGGCGATGAAACGTGCCTTACCTTCACCGGCGATTTCCTCCAGCGTCTCCAGGCAGTCGGCCGGAAAGCCCGGGCAAATCACGTCAACCCGGCGCAAACCGGACTTGGCCAGCGCTTCCAGTGTCGGCGCGGTATACGGTTGCAGCCACTCGGCGCGGCCAAAACGCGATTGAAAGCAGACGAGATACTGTTCCGGCCGAAGTCCGAGCGCTTCACCGAGCAAACGGCCGGTCTTCTGGCACTCGCAATAATACGGATCGCCACGCTCCAGCGTTTTGCGCGGCAGACCGTGAAAGCTGATCAGCAAGCGCCACGAATCGCCCGGCCTGCCGTTTGCCGCCCAATGATCGCGCACCGAAGCAGCGAGCGCAGCCAGGTAGCCCGGATCGTCGGCGAAGCTGCGCACCATCCGGATTTCCGGCTGAT
>NZ_JAVMKF010000286.1:0-9143 GCF_031732815.1 Accumulibacter sp.
AGTCGCTTCTGCTATTCTGTTCCCGTGCAGCGGCGAGTTCCAGGGTGCAGCGGCGAGTTCCAGGCTGGCGGCGGCAAACCTGACGTCGTTTGGCCGACGGCTGTCGTTGTCCGGCTGCGCGGCGACGGCGGATTGGCGACGGGCCGACCCGCCTTGCCTTGGCTGCTGCCGTGCCCGGCGAGCAAGGTGCGCGTGCCGTCCAGCACGTGCCTCCCGGCGCGCCGGTGCGGACGTGCTTCTGCTGGTCCCGATTGACCCACTCAGGCAAGGAGAACCGTATGCCAGACGAAACCAAGCCCGACCTGCAGCCGCCGCCAGCCACGGCCGGTCTGCGCCTGCTGGCAGTGCGCCAGCGTGCCGGCGAACTGCCCGGCGTGCTGCGCAACGCGACGCGCGCCGCGGATGCGGCGCTCGAACCGCTCCTCGCCGGGCTGACCGTCGAGGCCACTTATGCCCTGCCTGGCGCGACGCGTGACGCTACGGCGACAACCGCTCAGGCGATCGAGGCCGGCGATCAACGTGTGCTCGCGCTGGAAGCGGAGGATGGAACGACGATCTTCGTGCATGCCGAGCGGTTGCGCGCAGATATCGAGCGTCTGTGCCCGGAGGCGATCGTCGACGGCGAACTGGACCTGAGCCGCTTCGTCGACCGCAACGCTGCACAACGCGGGTTCTTCGAGGTCGTCTGGAAGATGGTCTCGGTGCTCCGTCTGCCGGCCGACGGTCTCGCCGAAGAAGCGATGAGTCTGGCGCGCGACTGGGCGATCGACCAGCTCAGCGATGAGCTGACCGAGAAGCTGCCCGACAAGGCGTTTGGCGTCGCCAGCTTCCTCGGGGCGAAGGCGCTGATGTGGACGATCGAATCGCGCCTGGCCGGCCGCCCGGGCCTCTACCATTGGCAGAAGCAGACGATCGGCGCCGAGGATTTCTGCCCGCCGGGCGACCCGCGGTTGGCCGAAGCAGGCGCCGGCAAGCGCATGCTGCTCTTCATTCACGGCACCGGCTCCTACACGATGGGGGCTTTCAGCGACCTGCTCGCCGACGAGAATACGTGGAACGACCTGCAGGCCAGGTTCCCCGGTGGCGTTTTTGGCTACGAGCACCGCAGCTTCTCGCAGAGCCCGGTGGAGAACGCGCTCGAACTGCTGCAGGCGCTGCCCGAAGGCGCTCGCCTGGCGCTGGTCACGCATTCGCGCGGCGGCCTGGTCGGCGATCTGCTCTGCCTCGGCCAGGTGGACGAGGCAGCCCTCGAGGCGTATCAGATGGCCAGCGCGTCGATGCTACTGGCGCCGGCCGACGACGCGATGGGTCTGCAGCGCGAGTTGGCCGAGGAGCGCGCACGCTTGCGGCGTATCGTGCAGTTGATCGGCGAGCGGCGGATCACCGTCGAGCGCTACGTGCGCGTCGCCTGTCCGGCACGCGGTACGCGCTTTCTGTCCGACAACCTCGAGGTCGCGCTGTCGGACTTTCTCAACTTGCTGCAATGGGGCGGCGGCGCGCTGCTCAGCGCTGTCGGTTCGGCGCTCGGCGGTCCGGCGGCGGGCCAGGCGGCCGGGCGTCTCGCTTCGAGTGCGCTGGCCGTGGTCAAGCGGCTGGTGCTGGAAATCGCCGGCCGGCGGATCGATCCGCGGATGATCCCGGGGATTGCCGCGATGCGCGTCGATTCGCCGCTGGCGGCTTTTCTTGCGCATCCGGCGACGCGCCGGCGCGACGGAATCGCGCTGGCGGTGATCGCCGGCGATACCGAGTTCTCCGGTTTCGGTCTCGGTCAGCTCGGCCGGCGAGTCGCCAACCTGTTCTGCGACTGGCGGCTGTTCGACCGGCACGACAACGACCTGGTCGTCGACACCGATTCGATGTACGCCGGGCTCGCGGCGCGCGCCGGTGCGCGCTATCTCTATCACCAGGGCGAAGCGGTCAGCCACTTCCGCTATTTCGCCAATTCGCTGACGCGTCTGGCGCTGCATGGCTGGCTGACCGGCGACCCGGCGAGCCAGCCGGAATTCCAGCCGCTCGACGACGCGCCGCGGCAACCGTGGGGCGAACGCGAGGCTGGGCGTACGCGTGCCGTCGGCAGCCAGGCGCGCCCGGCGATCGTCGTCTTGCCGGGAATCATGGGCTCGCACATCGCTGTGCGTGACGGCAAGGGCAAGCTCGACCGCATCTGGTTCAATCTCCTGCGCCTCGGCCTGGGCCAGCTCGAGCGTATTGCCGACGAGAACGACCCGGGGATTTGCCCGGAGGACATCTGGGAGCGCTTCTACGGCGACCTGGCCGACGTCCTCGCCGGCACGCACGAGGTCATTCGCCATCCTTACGACTGGCGCTTGCCGATCGAGCAGAGCCTCGAGCAACTCGATCAGGTCATTCGGCAAAGGCTGGAGAACCAGCCCGGGCAGCCACTGCGCCTGCTGGCGCACAGTATGGGCGGCCTCGTCGCGCGCGCCTGGATGAAGAAGTTCCCGCAAACCTGGTCGGACGTGCTGAAATCGGGCGGTCGTCTGCTGATGCTCGGCACGCCGAACCGTGGCGCGCACCTGATGGTGCACACGCTGCTCGGCAAGACGAGCGCGATGCGTGGTCTGGCGACGCTCGACGGCAAGCACGACCTGCAGGAGATTCTCGACATCGTCGCCGGCTTCCCGGGGGCTCTCTCGCTGTTGCCGCGCCCGTCGGCGAGCGGCGCTGCCGCGCCGGGCGAGCCTGACTACTACAGCGCGCAAACCTGGGAAGCGCTGAAGGGGCGCAACCGCGATCGCTGGTTCGGCGGGCAGATCGGCGCGCGACCGCAGCAAGCGATGCTCGACCGGGCAAGGTCGGTCTGGGACACGCTGCTCGCCGACGACAAGGTCGCCGAACCGGTCGAGCGCATCGCTTACGTTTTCGGCCAGGGCGAACAGACGCCGTGCGGTCTGGCGCAGGCCGATGGCCGCCTGCAGCTTCTCTTTACCAGTGAAGGCGACGGCTCGGTGACCTGGCAATCAGGTCGCCTGGACAATCTGCCGGAAGGCGAGCGCTGCTGGTACATGCCGGTCGAACATTCGGACCTGACCGGCACAGCGGAGTACTTTCCGGCGATCTTCGATTTGCTCACCAGCGGCAGCACCAGCCGCCTCGACCGGCTGCCGCGGACGCGCGGAGCGGCGGTTCAGCCGGTCGTTCTGGAGGCGCCGCCGCCCGTCGTTCCCGGTGAGGAAGAACTGGCGCGCGCGATCTTCGGCAGCGGCCCGCGCCGGCGCGTGCGCGCCCGCAAAGCGACGCTGGCGGTCAATGTGGTCGCCGGCGACCTGCGTTTCATCGATCAGCCGCTGCTCTGCGGCCACTTCGTCGGCGACCCGCTTGCCGCCGCCGAAGCCGACCTCGACGAACGCCTGGAAGGCCGTCTGAGCGAACGCCAGCGCCTCGGCGTCTATGCCGGTCCGATCGGCACCTCGGCCATCGTGCTCAGCCCGCCCAGCGCCAGCCAGGCGGCGCGCGGCAGCCGGCCGGGCGCGGTCATCGTCGGGCTGGGCGATTTCAACGGCCAGCTCAGCGCGCGCCAGATCAGCGAAACCGTGCGCGCTGCGGTCCTCCGCCTGCTGCTTCTGCTGCGCGACTCGCGCGCGCTCGGCGTCGACGCGCCGGTGCGCCTGTACAGCCTGCTGCTCGGCTGCAATTCGGTGGCCCAGATCAGCATCGCCGACTCGGTGGCGGCAGTCACCTGCGGCGTCCTCGAAGCCAACCGGCAACTGGCGCAGGCGCAGGCGATGACGGCCGAGCCGGGTGCGCCGGTGTCGTCGCTGACGTTCATCGACCTCTATCGCGACGTCGCAACGAGTGCGGCGCACGCGGTCAGCGAGCTGCCGCAGGCGATCGAGAGCCAGTTGCGCGCGCTTGAAGCACGCCTCGAACCGGCGCGCAGCCTGAGCATCGGCCAGGGCGCACGCGACCGCCTGTCGGCTGAACAGGGCTGGGGCTACTGGTCGCGGCTGATCATCACCGACGCCGATGCGCCGGAAGTCAATTGCCCGCCCGAGTGCTACGACGTCGAGCCGCGCTCGCCGCTGCCGCCCGAGCTGCGTCGCCGGCTGCTGGCCGGCTGCCCGGGCCAGCACGCGGCCGGCGCGCAGCCCGCCGCGGACGAGGCGCCACCCGCCCCGCCGTATCTTCCCGAGCGGCTCAAGTACGTCTTTCTCAGCCAACGCGCGCGCGCCGAAACGCTCGTCCAGCAGCGCCAGCCGGGATTGATCGAAGCGCTCGTCCGCCAGCAGCGCCTGAACAACCGGAATAACCCGCGCCTGGCACGCACGCTCTTCCAGTTGATGCTGCCGATCGACTACAAGGCGGCGGCGCGCGCCGGCAGCCGGCTGCTGCTGGTGCTCGACAGCTACACCGCCAGCCTGCCCTGGGAACTGCTGCAGGCCGACGATCAGCCGCTCGCCGTGCGCGCACCGATGATCCGGCAGTTGATCACGGCGCGTTTTCGCGGCGCCGTGCCGACCGCCAATACGCGCTCGGCGTGCGTCATCGTCGCGCCCAGCACGCTCGGCTTCAAGAACCGCTTCCCGGGTGTGCTCGACGAACTCGACCGTCTGCCCGGCGCGATCGCCGAGGGCAACGCCGTGCGCGCGATTCTCAGCCAGGCTGGCTGGCAGGTCGCTTTCTGCGGCGAAGGCAAGGACGCCGGCGAAGTGCTCGCGCACCTGTACGACCAGCCCTACCGGCTGCTCACCGTCTGTGCGCACGGCATCTTCGAGTTGCCGGGACGCGACGGTCGGCGCTACACCGGCGTCGTCCTTTCCGACGGCAGCCTGATCACGGCGGTCGAGATCGGCCTGATGGAAGTCGTTCCGGAAGTCGTCTTCCTGAGCTGCTGCCACGTCGGCAGCATGAGTCACGAGAGCCAGCCAAATCGTCTCGCCTACAGTCTGGCACGCGAACTGATCGACATCGGCGTGCGCTGCGTCATCGCTGCCGGCTGGGCGGTCGACGACCAGGCGGCGAAAACCTTTGCCACGACCTTCTTCGCCGAACTTACCGCCGGCCGTGCTTACGGCGAGGCGGTCTTCGCTGCGCGCCGCGAGACTTACGAGAAGCACGCCGCCAGCAACACCTGGGGCGCCTACCAGGCTTACGGCGACCCCGGCTACCGGCTTGGCCCGGACAGCTCTGGGCGCCAGCGCCAGGACCGCCCGCTGGTGGCCGTCGAGGAACTTATCGCCTGCATCGACGGCCGTCGTCTCGGCCGCCCGGCGCAGGCCGGACGGCGCTCGCCACCGACCTTCGCCGACGAGCAGCGCTGGCTGCAGCAGCAGTTCGCGCGCTGCCCGCCGGAGTGGAGCACGCGGCCCGAGGTACAGCAGAGTGTCGCCGCGCTCTACGCCGACCTCGGCGAAAGCGGTTTCGCGGCGGCTCACGCCGCCTACCTGGCAGCGCTGCAGAACGAAGACGAGGCCGGTCGCGTCGCCTGTCGGGCGGTCGAACAACTGGCCAATCTGGAAGCGCGACAAGGCGAGAAGCTGGCCGACAGCGGTCGCCTGGCGGAAGGAAAGCTACTGATCGACATGGCCATCGCACGCCTCGAGGCGCTCAATCGTGCCGTCGACCAGTCGCCGGCCGCGCGCAGTTCAGCCAATATGGGCAACGCCGAACGCAACGCGCTGCTCGGCAGCGCGCTCAAGCGGCGCGCTTGCGCGCTGGCGGCGGCAGATTCGCCCTGGAGCGAGGTCGCCCAGGCGCTGCGCAAGGCCGCCGACGCGTACCTGGCAACCAGCCGGGGACAGCCGCCGCACAGCCAGCCGTACCACACACTGAACGCACTCCCGCTGCACTGGCTGGCCGGCAAGCTCGCTGAGCGCGACCGCGCGCGCGCGGTCGACGTCGCCCGTCAATGCGGCGCGCAGGCGAGCCAGCGCTTCGCCGCCAGCAAGGACTTCTGGGACGCCGTCGGGCGACCCGACGCCGCTGTCGTCGAATGGCTGCTCGGCGACGATCCGACCGACCCGGGCAACGCGCTGGAGAATGCCTACCGCCAACTGGCCAGGGAAGTGCCGTACAGTGGCCGGCAATGGGACTCGGTCGCCCGGCAGCTCCGGCTGCTCGCCAGCCTGCTGCGCAGACGGCAAGCGGCAGCCGACGGGGCGCCGCCGGCGGACCCGAGCGCAGCGGTCGAAGCAGCCGGTCGGCGCGACGACGCGCAGCGGGCCGACGCGCAGCGCGCCGACGTCCTCACCCAGCTTGCCGAGCGCCTGGCTGGCTTTGCATCGCCCTCTTCCGCGCCGTCCGGCGCTGCTGCCTCGAAGGAGACGCCATGAACCAGAACCTCATCAGCCGGATCGACGCCGGCGGAAGCAAGAAGATCCTCGCCTGTGACGGCGGCGGAATCCTTGGCCTGATCAGCGTCGAGATCCTGGCCCGGCTCGAGCGCGAGCTGCGCAGCGCGCTGGGCCAGCCCAAGCTCGTCCTCGCCGACTATTTCGACTTCGTCTGCGGGACGAGTACCGGCGCCATCATCGCCGCGTGCATCTCGGCCGGCATGCCGATGGAGCGCATCCGCAGCTTCTATGTCGATAGCGGCGAGCAGATGTTCGACAAGGCATCGCTGCTCCACCGCCTGCAGTACAGCTACAACGACGAGCCGCTGGCGGCCAAGCTGCGCGAGGAGCTCGACCAGGCGCTGGCGCACGTCGCCAGGCCCGGTGAACCGAACGCGACGCTCGGCGACGCCGGTCTGCGCACGCTGCTGATGATGGTCATGCGCAACGCAACGACCGATTCGCCGTGGCCGGTGTCTAACAATCCGCGCGGCAAGTACAACCAACTGGCGCGCAAGGATTGCAACCTGCGTCTGCCGCTCTGGCAACTTGTCCGCGCGAGCACCGCGGCGCCGACGTTCTTCCCGCCGGAGGTCGTCACCTTCGCCCGCGGCACGCCGGACGAGTACCAGTTCATCTTCGTCGACGGCGGCGTGACCACCTACAACAACCCGGCGTTTCTCGCTTTCCAGATGGCCACCGCGGCACCCTACAAGATCTGCTGGCCGACCGGCAGCGATCGCCTGCTGATCGTTTCGGTCGGCACCGGCAACGCCGCGAAAGCCCGGCCCGACCTCGAAGCGAGCGATCTCTGGCTGCTCGACAATGCGCGCAACCTGCCCGGGGCGCTGATGAACGCAGCGCTTGCCGGCTGGGACATGGCCTGCCGAACGCTTGGCGAATGCCGCTTCGGGGCGCCGATCGACCGCGAATTCGGCGACATGGTCATTCCCGCCGGCGGCGCAAGCAACGCCAGCGCAAGCAAGCAGTTCGCCTACGTGCGCTACGATCCGGACGTCAGCCAGAGCGGTCTCGGCGCGCTCGGCCTGGCCGAGATCAAGGCGGAGAACGTTCAGGTGCTCGATTCGGTGAAATACATCCCCGACATTCAGCGCGTCGGTCGGACCTACGCCGAGCACTGCGTCCGCATCGAACACCTGCGGGGATTTGCATGAGCGGCAAGACGTGCTTCGTCGTGCAAGGCTTCGGCAAACGGACCGACTTCACCGACGGACGCGTGCTCGACCTGGACGCCTCGTACGCGATCATCAAGGAAGCGGTCGAGGCGGCCGGCCTGGTCTGTGTGCGGGCGGACGAGATTCCGCATACCGGAGTGATCGACCGGCCGATGTACGAAATGCTGCTGCAAGCCGATCTGGTGATCGCCGACCTGTCGACCTACAACGTCAACGCCGCTTTCGAACTCGGCATCCGCTACGGCCTGCGCCCGGGAGCGACGATCATCGTCGCCGAGGCGCAGTTCAAGAATCCCTTCGACGTCAGCCACATCGTCATTCACAGCTACAAGCACCTCGGCGAAGACATCGGCGCGCAGGAAGCCAGGCGCTTCCGCAGCGCGCTCGCCCAGGCCATCCAGGCGGCGCTCAGCGAAGCCGTGCCGGATAGCCCGGTCTACACCTTCCTGCCCGACCTGCGCCCGCCGCAACGTGGCGCCTCGCCGGCGGCCACGACGCGCGGCGGCGAGACCCGAGGAAGCCGGCTGCGTACGGTCGAACGCGCCGGCGAACACCCCCGGGAACACGCTGGCGAACACCCCGGCAAGTTCGCCGGCTTCGCCTTCGCGCTCCGCTCGGGCGGGCGCGGGCTGGGTGGCGACCGCGCCGCCGGCGGGCGCGATACGATGTTGCCGCCCGTTTCCTCGCGCCGGAGTCCGCTTGCGGCGGACAACAGCGACAAGCTTCCAGACAGCCTCCCCGAATGGACGACGGAATCGATGAGCGAATCGATGAGCGAATCGATGAGGGAATCGATGAGGGAATCGATGAGGGAATCGATGAGGGAATCGGCGCCAACGCCCGAGCGCGGCGTCGCCGACGAAACTCCTGCGCTGCCGCCGACGACCGCCAAGCACTGGCTCGATGCCGCGCTCGCCGAACTGAATCCGCCGGCTGGACGGTCGGGCGATGCGGCGCGCGCCGTTGCCCTGTTGCGCCAGGTCTACGCACAACGGCCCAACGACGCCTTCGTCATCCAGCAACTCGCCCTGGCCACTGCGCGCAGCGCTCAGCCGAGCAGCGAGGAGGCCTTGCACGCCGCCTGCCACCTGCTGCGCGAAGTTTCGCCCGAAACGACCAACGATCCCGAAACGCTGCTCCTCTGGGGCGCGGTCCACCAGCAACTGTGGGAACTGCGCGCACAGCCGGACGACCTCGCCCAGGCGGTCGCCGCGTACGAGCGCTGCTTCCGCCTGAAACAGGACTGTGCGAGCGGCAGCCGCCTGGCTTTCCTCCTCGACCTGCAGGCGCTCGAATCGCTCAAGCGCGGCGCCCGCGACGAAGCGATCGCCGACGCCGTGCAGGCCAGACGCGTCCGCCACGAGATCGTCCGGCTGGCGGAAACCTCGCCTCCGCCCGCCGACGCGGATGGCGCTGCCGATGCCGCTGCCGAGTCTGCTGCCGATACCGGCGCTGACGGCAACGCCGACGCCTACCGCCGCTTCCGCACACTCGCCGCGCGCTGGGAAGCCGCGCTCGGCCTTGGCGATCTGCCCGCCGTCGAGCGCAGCGAAGCCGAGCTGAGCGCGCTGCCGGTCGCCGCCGCCATGCACGACGAACGCCGCCGGCAAGGCGACCGCCTGCGCGCGATCCAGGCCGAATACGCTCGCCTGCT
>NZ_JAVMKF010000286.1:9243-15479 GCF_031732815.1 Accumulibacter sp.
CTACTTCAGGATATTGAACAGGTTGGAAAAATCATCCGTCCACGGGCGGAAATCGGGCCGCACGACGAGTAGCCGCAGATCGTCGATCGACTCGTAGAGCAGTTCGGCGCGCTCGGGGGTCGCGATCAGCAGCCATTCAGCGTCGAGACAGAAACGATCGCCGGGATCGGCGCGCAGTTGATGAATCACCGTCCGCCGGCCAAGACGCTCGGCGGCTGCGGCGACGACCGGACGCAGGTCGAGATAGTTGTTGGTGATGTTCACCGCGAGCAGACCGTCGTCGCGCAAGTGGCGCAGGTAAGCGCGCATCGCCTCGACGGTGAGCAGATGCGTCGGCACCGAATCGCCCGAAAACGCGTCCATCACCAGCAGGTCAAATTGCTGCGCCGGCTCGCTTTCCAGCATCAGCCGTCCATCGCCGAGAATCGGCACAACGCGCGCCGGCGTGTCGGCGAGGAAGCTGAACTCGCTGCGCGCCAGTTCGAGCATCTGCTCGTTGATCTCGTACATCCTGATCTCGTCGCCGGCGCGGCCGTAGCTGGCCAGCGTGCCGGCGCCCAGGCCGACGATTCCGATCTTGCGCGGTCCCTCCTCGGGCAGCGTCAGGAAAGCCTGACCGATGCCCGACTTCGCGCAGAAATACGCCGTCGGCCGTTGCCGGTACTCGGCCGCCAGGTATTGCTCGCCATGATAGATGTTGCCGTGCAGCAGCTTGCGTTTGACCCCCAGCTCGCCATCGGTGGTATCGATGACGCGCAACTGGCCGTAGAAATTGCGCACGACGCGCCGGTAGTCGTCCACGTAGTTGAACGAAATCTGTCCCAGCCGTGCGCCGTAGGCGAGCAGCGCGCCGACCAGCAGAATCCGCCACAGCGGCGGACAATCGCGCCAGACGACGATCACGGCGAGCGCCGCACAGAGAAACAGGCCGATCAGCAACTCGTAGTAGGCGTTGAAAATCACCGGAGCGAGCAGGCCGACGAACATGCCGCCAAGCGCACCGCCGATCGACAGCATCAGATAGAACAAGGTGAGATGACGAACCGGCGGGCGCCGCCTGACCAGTTCGCCGTGACAGACCATGCAGAAGACGAAGAGCGAGAGCGACAGCGCAACGATGAGCAGCGTCGGCGAAGCGCCACCACCGCCGGCGATCACCCGGTCGACCGCGAACAGGCCGCAGGGCAGCGCGAGCAGAAAGCCCGGCCGGTAGTAGTAGCGCGGCGCGTCGAAACAGAGAATGAAGCTCAACAGATAGATGCTGAGCGGCAGCACCCAGAGAAATGGCACTGCGGCGACATCCTGGGTGAGAAACTGGGTCAGCGCCAGCAGAAGCAGCGACGCTGTCATCGCCAGACCGACCCACAACAGACACTCGCGCAGCGTCGGCGGCGGCGCCACCGCCGTTGACTGCGGCTCGCCGCCCTCCCCGGCCGCCGCCGGATTCGCGCCGCCGTCCGCCGGTGCAGCCGCTGCCGCACGCCAAGACCGCCAGGCGCTGCTCAGACACGCGACGACAAAGGCAACGTAAGCCAGCGACCACAGCCGCGCCTGTTCGAGCACCGGCAACAGCGGCTCGACGAGGACCGGATAGCTCAACAGGGCGAGCATCGAGGCCAGATTCGACAGCGCGTAGAGCCGGTAAGGCATCGCCCTGCCGAACGCACGCCCGACCCAGGCCTGCATCAGCGGCCCGGTCGTCGACAGCAGCAGATACGGCAGACCCACCGCCGAGGCGAGAACGAAGAGGACGTTCCACGTTGGATCGGCAAACGCCGCGTCCTTCCAGCTCGCGTCGGCAACGACCGGCAACGTCGCCAGACTGAGCAGCAGCAGAACGCCATGCACTACATTCTGCCGGCGCGGCGCCAGGTGCTGGTGCAGCAGATGGACGTACAGATAGCCCAGCAGCAGTTCGACCTGAAAGAAGACCAGACAGGTGCTCCACACCGAAGACGAACCGCCAAACCACGGCAGAATCATTTTCGCGATGATCGGCTGCACCTGAAAAAGCAGGAAGGCCGAGAGGAATACGGTGAGCGCGAAACTAAGCAAGCGATTTCTCCAGACGATGGGAACCACGCAGCACCGGAATCCCGGCCGGACGGTTGAAGCTCAGCGTCAGCCCGGCGCAAGCAAGGCCAGGACGCCGCCGCCGCTGCCCGCGCCGGCTGCCGGCAAGCCCCGCAGCACTGCCTGCCAATGCAAGCTGGCATGTTGCGCCGGCGAGTGCAGGCCGGCATGTTACGCCGGAACCCGCGCCGGCGGAAACGCCTGCCGATGCGCCGCGACGAAGCGGCGCACCGACCGCCACCGCCTTGCCAGCTCGATGCGGAGAGGTCGCGACGCGCGCAGCACGCGCGCCGATCGCCGGAGGAGCGTGCGCTGCGGCTCGCGCCGCTTGGCGAGCGTTTCGCTGACGCTGCGCGAATCGCCGGCGGCTGGCCGCAGCGGCCTCGTTCCCCTGGCCAGGCAAGGTACTTTGCGTATACTCGGACCTTCTGATCTCTATCGGAAAACGGGTCATGACGAGCAGCGTAGCAACACGCTTCGAGCGCAGCCAACCGGCAACGCTCAACGGCTTTCAGGCGGCAAGCGCGCGCCTGATCCTGGACAGCCATCTGCGCCTGTTGCAACGGCCGCTGCTGCCCGCCGAGGGTGACGGCGATCCGGCGTGGCGGCTTTACCATGCACCCTTCGTCGTGCTGGCGCACGATGCTGCGCCCGATCCGGTTTTCTTCTACGCCAACCGCCTGGCGCAGGCGCTCTTCGAAATGCCCTGGGCCGAGCTCGTCTGCCTGCCTTCGCGGCTCTCGGCGGAAGCTGCCTCGCGCGCCGAGCGCCAGCGTTTGCTCGAACGCGTGACGCGCCAGGGTTTCATCGAGGATTACGGCGGCGTTCGCATTTCGCGCAGCGGTCGACGCTTCCGGATTAGCGGTGCAACGGTGTGGAATCTGAGCCCGGAGGGGAGCGCGGTGATTGGCCAGGCGGCGTCTTTCTCGTCCTGGGTTCCGCTTGTCTGAGCGGGCAAAGCGCGCGAAGTGCACTTCGCGCCATCTTGGGGGACGGTGGAGATGGTGATATTGCTGATGATCGTTGGCGCCTTGCTTGGCCTGGGCACACACGAGGGCATCGGAGCGCTGCTCGGCGCGACGATCGGCTGGCTGGTCGCGAGCGCCATACGTCAGGGGCGCCGCATCGCGCAGCTCGAGCAGGCGCTCGGCGAACGCGCCGAGCGCGCCGTAACGCCGCCGGCGGATCGGCAAACCCAGGTCGGGCCAACACCGGCGGGCGATCAGGCGCGCGAGCCTGCAACGGCCGCGGCGGCTGCCGCGCCAGCGCTGGCCTCGCCGGTCTCGCCACTCGCGACCGCGTCACCGCCTTCACCACCCTTGCCCTCTGCAGCACCGTCGCCGATCGTTGCGCCCATCCCAACACCAGCGGGCGCGGCAGCCGCCGCCGAATCCGATACGCTCGCGCCGGGTGAGCGGGCAACACGCCCGGCGAGCCATCCGGCCGCCGGTCCGACGACCCCACCGACCGATGCGGGCGAAGCCGCAGGCGAGAGTCGCTCGCTTCTCGGTGCCAATACCATCATCTATGTCGGCATCGCCATCCTGTTCGTCGGGCTCGCCTTCCTCGCCAAGTACCTGGCCGGACGCGTGACGATACCGGTCGAGTTGCGCCTGAGCGCAATTGCGCTGGTCGCGATCGTCCTCACGCTGATCGGCTGGCGGCTGCGCACGCGTCGCCCGCGCTATGCGCAGGTGCTGCAGGGCGGCGGAATTGCTGTGCTCTACTTGACACTGTTCGTCTCCTTCCGCTGGTACGGCGTACTCGCCATGGCACCGGCCTTCGTCCTGATGGCCATCGTCGCCATGCTCGCGGCGGCGCTCGCGGTGTTGCAGGAAGCACCGGCGCTGGCCGTGGTGGGCGCGCTCGGCGGCTTCGCGACGCCGCTGCTCGTGTCCACCGGCGTCGGCAATCACGTGGCGCTGTTCACCTATTACCTGGTGCTCGATCTTGCCATCGCAGCGATTGCCTGGTTCCGCAACTGGCGCCCGCTGAACCTGATCGGCTTCGCGTTTACCAGCGGCGTCGGCAGCCTGTGGGGCGCCACTTCGTACCAGCCGGCGTACTACGTTTCGGCACAGTTTTTCCTGATCGCCTTCTTCCTCGTCTTCATCGCCATCCTGATTCTCCCAGCGCGCTCTGCTGCCACGGACGACGAAGACGAACCGATCAGCGAGCAGTGGCTGAACGGCAGCTTGCTGTTCGGTCTGCCGACGATCACCTTCGTCCTGCAACACGGTCTGGTTCACCACCTGCGCTACGGCAGCGCCTTCGCCGCACTCCTCCTGGCGGCGTTCTATATCTGGCTCGCCTACTGCCTGCGCGCGAGCCCGCGGATGCGCGTCCTCTTCGAAAGCTGTCTCGCCATCGCCACCGTCTTCCTCACGCTGGTGATTCCGCTTGCCTTCGATGCGCACGCCACAGCCGGCGCCTGGGCGCTCGAAGGCGCCGGCCTGGTATGGCTTGGCGTTCGACTACAGCGCTGGTCCACGCGCAGCTTCGGTTACCTGCTGCTGTTCGGCGCCGGACTGGTGCTGATCCGCGCGGCGCATCAGGCGGGCGTGCCGCTACGCTGGCTGAATACGACGATGGCCAGCGCACTGATGCTGTTCGCCGGCGCCCTGCTCGCTGCGTTCGCCGTTCGCCGGCAGGCAGCCCGGCCGGCCGAGCACCCGGCGAGCAAATCCGACGTGCCGATGCCGCCCGAGCCGATACTCGTCGGCGGCGGCTTGCTGGTCGCGCTGGGCGTCGGCATGCTGCACATCGACGCGCTGCTGGCGCCCGAGCTGCGGCTGGCGGCGGCGATCAGCGGACTGGCCGGGCTCGCGCTGCTGCTCACGCTGCTCGCCGCCCGCCTGCATTGGCCCGGCGTCGCCTGGCCGCTGCTCGGCTTGGCGCCGGCACTGCTCCTGGCTGCCGGCGTCAGTGCGCTGACCCAGGATAATCCCTTCATCAAGAATGGCGGCTGGGCGTGGCTGCTCGCGCTCGCCGCACACCTTGCCGCGCTGCGCTACGCCGCGGCGCACTGGAGCGAGCGCGGCGCGCACCAGGCGCATACGATCGGCTTCCTTGTCCTGGCCGCGCTCGGCGCGCTGGTCGGCCGCGCACTGACGCGCGACCTGGGCGACCTCGGCAGCGCCTGGCCGTGGCTCGGCTGGCTGGCCGCTCCCGCCGCGCTGCTGCTCGCCCTGCCGCAGCCGGCATTCGCCCGGCGCTGGCCGGCCAGCGCCGCACCGACCGCCTATCAACGCAGCGCCGGAGCAGTGCTCGCAGTGGCGCTGTTCGGCTGGACGCTCGCCGCGAACGTCGCTTCGAATGGTTCGGCGCAGCCTTTGCCTTACCTGCCGCTGCTCAGTCCGCTCGATCTTGGTGTGGCGATCGCCCTCTTCGCCGGCTGGCGCTGGAGCCTTTGCCCGGCCGCCGCCGAGGCGCTGCGCGCTGAACCGAAACTGGCGCCGGCAGCACTCGGCGCCGCTGCTTTCTTCTGGCTGAACGCGATGCTGGTGCGCGGCTTCTACCACTACGACGACGTGCCGCTCCGCCTATCCGCCTGGATCGATTCGCTCGCTGTACAGACGGGCTTCACCTTGTTGTGGGCAGCAACTGCTTTGGCGCTGATGTGGTTTGGCGCACAGCGCGCCCTGCGCGACCGCTGGATGGCGGGTGCAGCGCTGCTCACCGCTGTTGTGCTCAAACTGCTCATCCTCGACCTGGCGGGCAGCGGCACGCTGACGCGCGTCGTATCGTTCATCGGGGCCGGCGGCTTGATGCTGGTGATTGGCTATGTCGCGCCCTTACCGGCGCCGGAGAAGAAGGATGGATAAGCGGCTGCCCGGCGTTCCTGCCATTCTTGCCATACTTGCCACTTTTCTCGCGCGCGGCAGCGCGTTGGCCGGCACCACCAGCGACGACTTGCCACAGCGCTATCGGGCCGCGATCATCGTCGAGCAGGCGGCACCCTTCGTCCGCCTGCCGCTGTCGCCGCAGGTGTATGCCAACAGCCGGTCAGCCGGCCTGGCCGACCTGCGCATCCTCGACGCCGGCGGCGAGCGCGTGCCTTTCGCGCTGCTCGCGCCGCGCCCGGAGCAGACGACCACCCGCCAGCAGTGGCGCGCGGCCGTCCTCTACCGCCTGCCACCTCGCCCGGCAAGCGGCGAGTGGTT
>NZ_JAVMKF010000287.1:0-15415 GCF_031732815.1 Accumulibacter sp.
TAGCTCAGGTGCAGCGAACGCTGCGCGCGCGTCACGCCGACGTACATCAGACGGCGTTCTTCCTCGATCCGGTTGTCGATCTGCGCTTCGCGGTGCGGCAGAATGCCTTCCTCGAGGCCGATCAGGAAGACGTGCTTGAACTCCAGTCCCTTGGCCGCGTGCAGCGTCGACAGACGAACCGCGTCGACCTCGGGCGCTGCCCGGTCGAGCATGTTGACCAGGGCAATCGCCTGCGTCGCTTCGCTCAGCGTCTTGCCTTCCTCGGCGCCTTTCGCGGCCAGCCAGTCGACGAACTCGACGACGTTGGCCCAGCGCGCGCGCGCCGTGCGCGGCTCGTCCTGGGAAAGTAGCCAGGCTTCGTAGCCGATCGCCGCGAGCAGCTCGGGAAGCACCAGCGCCGGCGCCTCGCGCGCCGCGCGCTGGCGGAAACGCTCGATGAAATCGCGGAATTCGAGCAAGGGCGCGAGCTGGCGCTCCTGCACGTGCTGCGCCAGACCGTGTTCGCCGAGCACGGCGAAAAACGAACGGTGGCGCTGCCCGGCGTAGTTGCCCAGCGCCTGCAGCGTGGCGGCGCCGACGCCACGGCGCGGCACGCTCACTGCGCGCAGGAAGGCCGGATCGTCGTCGGTGTTGTTGAGCAGCCGCAGGTAGCAGCTCAGATCCTTGATTTCCGTCTTGTCAAAGAACGACTGGCCACCGGAGACGAGGTAGGGAATGCGCTGCTCGCGGAGGAACTGTTCGACCGCGCGCGCCTGAAAATTTCCCCGATAGAGAATGGCGTAGTCGCCGAACGCGCCGCGCTGCTGAAAGCGGTGCGCCTGCAGTTTCATGACTACCGACTCGGCTTCCTTCTCGCCATTCGCGCAGACGCTGACCGTGATCGGTTCGCCCGGACCGAGTTCGGACCACAGTTGCTTGTCGAACAGCTTCTCGTTGTGTGCGATCAGCGCGTTGGCTGCCTGCAGGATGCGCACGCTCGAGCGGTAGTTCTGTTCGAGCTTGATCAGCTTGAGGTTCGGATAATCGCGCGGCAGCTCGCGCAGGTTGGCGATGTCGGCGCCGCGCCAGCCGTAGATCGCCTGATCGTCGTCGCCCACCGCGGTGAACGCCGCGCGTGCGCCGGTGAGCAGCCTGAGCATCTGGTACTGTGCTGCGTTGGTATCCTGATACTCGTCGATCAACAGGTAGCGCAAGCGATTCTGCCACTTCTCGCGCACTGCCGCGTGGTCGCGCAAGAGCGTCACCGGGAGCGCGATCAGGTCGTCGAAATCGACCGCCTGATACGCGCGCAGCGTCGTACAGTAAGCGGCGAAGGCATCGGCGGCGCGCAGTTCAGTCTCGTTCTGCGCGTTCTTGCGCGCCAGCTCGGGCGCGATGAGCGCATTCTTCCAGTTCGAAACGAGCGTCTGCAGGCGGCGGATCGTTGCCTTGTCGGTGCTGCCGGCGATTTCGGCGAGAATGGCGAAGCAGTCGGTGGCGTCGAAGATCGAGAAATTCGGTTTGTAGCCGATCGCCTTCACTTCCTCGCGCAGAATTCGCACGCCGAGCGAATGGAAGGTCGAAATCGTCAGCCCCTTCGTCGAACGGCCGGCGAGCAGCTTGTCCACGCGCGCCTGCATCTCCTTCGCCGCCTTGTTGGTGAAGGTGATCGCCGCCAGATTTCCCGGGTTGAAGCCGCAGGTGTCGATCAGATAAGCGATCTTCTCGGTGATCACGCGCGTCTTGCCCGAACCGGCGCCGGCGAGCACGAGCAGCGGCCCGTCGAGGTAGCGAATCGCAGCGCGCTGGGCGGGATTGAGCGAAGACATTGGCGGCCTGTCCGGAGCGGGGTGGCGATTCTAGCATGCGCCTTGGCCGCTGCCACAGCCGCTGCCATGACCACTGGCCGGCGGCGTTTTCGCCGCGCAGTGCTTGCCTGACCGGCGGTTTCGGCGGACCATACCGGGCTGGCCGGGCGAGCAGCGCTGATGTCGATGCGCTCCGATGTTCTGCCGGCCTCCTGCTGGTCTTGCTGCCGGCCTTCTCCCGCTAGCCTGTCGAGTTGCCTCATGTCTGCTTCCTTTCTCCCGCGTGTCCTGATCGCCGCTGCCGTCGCGCTGCTCATCGCCGGCGGCGTCTGGTGGATCAGCCGCCCGCCGCCGGTCGCCGTCGTCGTCAGCGAGATCGGACGCGGCCTGGTCGAGTCGACGATCGCCAACACGCGCGCGGGAACCGTCGAAGCGTGTCAGCGCACGCGTCTGTCGACGATCAGCGGCGGGCGCATCGAAGTGCTTGCGGTGAAGGAGGGCGATCGCGTGCGCGCCGGTCAGTTGCTGATGAAGCTCTGGAACGACGACCAGAAGGCGCAAGGCGCGCTCGCCATGGCGCAGGTGGCGACCGCCCGGCAGCGCGTTGCCGAGGCCTGCGCGGTGGCTGACAACGCCGAACGCGAGGCGGCCAGGCAGGCGGCGCTGCGCGCGCGCGGCTTCGTTTCGACGGCGCGCGAGGAAAGCGCGCGCAGCGAAGCGCTTGCCCGACGCGCCGGCTGCGCCGCGGCGCGCGCCGATGTCACGCAGGCCGAAGCGCGCGTCGGCGTGACGCGCGTCGAGCAGGGCAGGACGATCCTGCACGCGCCGTTTGCCGGAACGATCGCCAAGATCGTCGGCGAAGTCGGCGAGTACTCGACGCCTTCGCCGCCGGGCGTGCCGACGCCGCCGGCGATCGACCTGATCGACGACTCGTGCCTCTACGTCAAGGCGCCGATGGACGAGGTCGATGCGCCGCGCATCAGCCCCGGCCAGGCGGTGCGCATCAGCCTCGACGCGCTGCCCCGGCAGTCGTTTCCGGGCCGGGTCAGACGCGTCGCGCCCTACGTCTCGGCGGTCGAGAAGCAGGCGCGCACGGTCGACATCGAAGCCGTCTTCGACGATCCGGCAGCCCCCGGCAAGCTGCTCGTCGGTTACAGCGCCGACCTCGAAGTCGTCCTCGCCGTGCGTCAGGATGTCGTTCGCGTGCCGACTTCGGCCCTGCTCGAAGGCGGCCGCGTGCTCGTCGCGGCGAGCGACGGGCGGCTCGCCGAGCGTCAGGTCAAGCCCGGCCTCGCCAACTGGGAGTACACCGAGGTGCTCGCCGGGCTCGATCCGGGCGAGCGCGTCGTCACTTCGCTCGAGCGCGCCGGTGTCGTCGCCGACGCCGCCTATACGATCGACCCCCGGCCGGGACCGGCGAGCAAGTAATCGATGACTTCCGGGCTGATCGAACTGGCCGGAATCGAGCGCGTCTTCCGGCTCGGCGACAGCGAGGTGCACGCGCTGCGCCGGCTTGACCTGCAGATCGCCAGCGGCGAATACGTTTCCGTCATGGGGCCTTCCGGCTCGGGCAAATCGACGCTGCTCAACCTGCTCGGGCTGCTCGACCGCCCCGACGCCGGCACCTACCGGCTTGCCGGGCGCGACGTGACGACGCTCAGCGCGGACGAGCAGGCACGCCTGCGCAGCGAACGCATAGGCTTCGTCTTCCAGAGCTTTCACCTCGTTCCGCGGCTGACGGCGGCGGAAAACATTGCTCTGCCGATGGTCCTCGCCGGAATCGCTCCGAGCCGGCGCGCCGAGCGCATCGCCAGCGCGCTGCGCGACTACGGGCTGGAGAACCGCGCCGATCATCGTCCCGACCAACTCTCCGGCGGGCAGCGACAGCGCGTCGCGATCGCCCGCGCGACGATCATGCAGCCGGCGGTGATCCTGGCCGACGAGCCGACCGGCAACCTCGATCGGGCGACCGGCGAAGAAGTCGTCCGCCTGCTCGAAACGCTCAACGAGCGCGGCGTGACGCTGATCGTCGTCACCCACGACGCCGGACTCGGCGCGCGCGCGCAGCGCCAGTTGCTGATGGAAGACGGCCTGCTGCAGCACGACCGGCGGCGCGGCAGCGAGACGCCTGGCCCATGCGTAGCGCCGACCTGATCCGTTTCGCGCGCGACGCGGCGGCGGGCCATCCGCTGCGTACCGTTCTGCTCGTCCTGGCGATGGCCATCGGCGTCGCCGCGGTTGTCGTCCTCACCGCGCTCGGCGACGGCGCACGGCGCTACGTGCTGAACGAATTTTCCTCGATCGGCAGCAACCTGGTGATTGTCCTGCCCGGCCGCTCGCAGACCGGCGGCTTCAATCCGGGCAACGCGGTGACCAGCACGCCGCGCGATCTGACGATCGACGACGCACAGGCGCTGCTCCGGGCGAGCAGCGTGTACCGCGCCGCGCCGCTCGCCGTCGGCACTTCGGAGATCAGTTACGGCGGCAAGCTGCGCGAAGTCACCGTCGTCGGAACGACCGCCGAGTTCGTCGAGGTTCGCCGCCTCAGCCTGGCGCACGGGCGCTTTCTGGTTACCGGCGACTGGCGGCGCGGCGCCTCGGAAGCGGTGATCGGGGCCAGGATTCAGGACGAGATGTTCGGCCGGCAGAATGCGCTCGGCCAGCTCGTGCGCGTCGGCGACCGGCGCTTCCGCATCGTCGGCGTGCTGGCTGCGAGCGGCCAGGGGCTGGGCATGAACACCGACGAACTGGTCATCCTGCCGGTGCCGCTGGCGCAGGCGATGTTCAACAGCAACACGCTGTTTCGCATCCTGGTCGAAGCGAGCAGCCGCGAAGCGATCGACTCGGCCAAGGCGCAGGTCAGCGAGATCATCCGCCTGCGCCACGAAGGCGAACTCGACGTCACGGTGATCACCCAGGACGCCGTGCTGGCGACCTTTGACCGTCTGCTCGGAACGATGACCCTGGCGGTCGCCGGAATCGCCGCGATCAGCCTGGCCGTCGCCGGCATCCTGGTGATGAACGTGATGCTCGTTTCGGTCACCCAGCGGACGGCCGAAATCGGCCTGCTCAAGGCGCTTGGTGCGAGCGCGGCGACGATCCGCAACGCCTTCCTCGCCGAAGCCGCGATGCTCTCGATCGCCGGCGCGCTGGTCGGCCTGCTCCTCGGGCACGCCGGCGCGGCGATCATTCGTCAGCTCTTTCCCGCCTATCCGGCTTTTCCGCCCGCCTGGGCGGTGATCGCCGGACTCGCCACGGCGCTCACCACCGGCGTCCTCTTCGGCGTCCAGCCGGCGCGCCGGGCCGCCCGGCTCGACCCGGTGCAGGCGCTCGCCAGGCGCTGAGCGGCGTCCGCGCAAAACCATGGCCAGGCCACGATGATCCGTCCGCAAGACTCGCTGCAGCTTGCCCTGCGTGCGCTCGGCGCGCACCGGCTGCGCAGCTTCCTGACCCTGCTCGGGATTGCCGTCGGGATTGCCGCAGTCATCCTGCTCACCTCGATCGGAGAAGGCATTCATCGCTTCGTCCTGGCCGAGTTCACCCAGTTCGGCACCAACGTGATCAGCGTCGCGCCCGGCCGCACGAAGACCGCCGGCCACTCGCCCGCCGGCATCCCGACTTCGGTTCGCCCGCTGACGCTGGACGACGCGCGCGCGCTCGAACGGCTGCCGCACATCACCGGCATGACGGCGACCGTCTGGGGTAACAGCGAGGTGAGCGCGAACGGACGCCTGCGCCGGACGACAATCAATGGCGTCGGCGCGCAAATGCTCAAGGTCTTCGCCATCCGCGTGCGCAGCGGTCAGTTCCTGCCCGCCGACGAGGCCGAAAACGCGCGCGCCTTCGTCGTCCTCGGCGCCAAGCTGAAGGAGGAACTGTTCGGCAGCGCCAACCCGCTCGGCGCGCGCGTACGCGTCGGCAGCCTGCAGTTTCGCGTCATCGGCGTTCTCGAAGCGAAAGGGCAGATCCTCGGCTTCGACCTCGACGACGCCGCGTACATTCCGACCGCGCGCGCGCTCGAACTCTACAACCGCGACGGCGTGATGAAGGTCGACCTTTCCTACGAAGCCGACGTACCGGTCGCCGCGGTCAGCGCGCGCGTCCGCCAGGCGCTCGTCGCACGCCATGGACGCGAGGACTTCACGCTGACTACGCAGGAAGACATGCTGCGCACGCTATCCAAGATCCTCGCCGTGCTGACCATGGCGGTCGGCGCGCTGGGCAGCATTTCGCTGCTCGTCGGCGGCGTCGGCATCGTCACCATCATGACCATCGCGGTCAGCGAAAGGACCAGTGAAATCGGCCTGCTCGTCGCGCTTGGCGCGCCGCGGCGGACGATCCTCGGCCTCTTCCTGGGCGAAGCGGTCGCGCTCTCGGCGCTCGGCGGGCTGTTCGGTCTGCTCCTCGGCGTCGGCCTGGCGCAGTTGATCCATCTCGTGCTGCCGGCGCTGCCGGTGCACACCCCGCTCAGCTTCGTTCTCCTCGCCGAAGCGATTGCGCTCAGCATCGGCCTGCTCGCCGGCGTCCTGCCGGCGCGCCGCGCGGCGCGCCTGAACGCCGTCGACGCGCTGCGCGCTGAATGAGTGCCGACGGCTCGCCGCCGCACGATGCGCACGCGCCGGCAAGTCCGTGCGATGATCGACGCTACGCCGGCAGACCGGCGGCGTCAGCAGCAGACGCCGCGGCCGTCCCCGGCGTTTTCCGTCAAACCCAGTCTGGAGGTAAAGCATGAGCGAACCTGCCGTGCGCATCTATCACAACAACCGCTGCTCGAAGAGCCGCGCCGCGTGCCAGTTGCTGGCCGAAAAGGGCGTTGCCGTAGAAATCGTCGACTATCTGAAAACGCCGCCGAGCGCCGACGAACTGCGTCAATTGCTCGCCCAGCTCGGCATGTCGGCCGAGCAACTCGTCCGCCGCGGCGAAACGGTGTTCAAGACGAACTACGCCGGACGCACGCTGAGCGAAGACGAATGGCTGGCGGCGCTGGTCGCACACCCGATTCTGATCGAGCGGCCGATCGTCGTGCGTGACGGGCGAGCGGTCGTCGGCCGGCCGCTGGAGAAAGTCCTCGAGCTCTTCTGAGCCGCGCTGGCTCAGCCGCCGGCGCCGGTCTTCGCCGCTTTCTCCACCTTCGCCTTCGCCGTCTTCTCCGCCTGCGCCACGTTCCCCGCCTTCGCCGCCTTCTCGGCCCACGAATCGCGCAGCGTCACGGTGCGGTTGAAGACGGGCGCGCCAGGCTGCGAATCGACCCGGTCGGCGACGAAGTAGCCGTGCCGCTCGAATTGGAAGCGATCTTCCGGTTGCGCCGTGCGCAAGGCCGGTTCGAGCTGCGCGTGGACGACGCGCCTGCTCTCCGGGTTGAGATCGGCGCGGAAATCGCGCTCGCTGCCCGGCGCATCGTCGGCGCGCCGGGCGCCCGGCGACGGCACCGAGAACAGCCGGTCGTACAGCCGCACCTCGGCGGCGCAGGCGCCGGCGACCGCCACCCAGTGCACGTTGCCCTTCACCTTGTACGCGTCGGCGCCCGCCGTCCCGCTCTTCGAATCGGGAAAGTACTCGCAGTGCACGACGCTCGGCGCACCGTCGGCGTCGAGCTCGACGCTGGTGCAGCGGACGACGTAGGCATAGCGCAGGCGCACCGTGTTGCCCGGGTAGAGCCGGTGATAGCCCTTGCTCGGCTGCAGTATGAAATCCTCGCGCTCGATCCACAACTCGCGCCCGAAAGGCAGCGCGCGCGTGCCCAGATCCGGCCGCTGCGGGTGGTTCGGCGCGCTGCACGCCTCGCCCGCGTCGGCCGGGTAGTTGTCGATGATCAGGCGCAGCGGATCGAGCACCGCGACGCGTCGCTCGGCCGAAGCGTTCAGCACCTCGCGCATGCAGTCCTCGAGCAGCGAATAATCGATCAGCGATTCCGAGCGTGAAACGCCGACGCGTTCGGCAAACAGGCGGAAACCCTCGGCCGGATAGCCGCGCCGGCGCGCGCCGACGAGCGTGGGCAGGCGCGGATCGTCCCAGCCGCCGACGTGCCCTTCGTCGACGAGCTGGATCAGCTTGCGCTTGGAGAGAACGATATACGTCAGATTCAGGCGCGAGAACTCGATCTGCTGCGGCAGCGGACGCTGCAGCAGGCCGCCTTCGGCCAGCCTTTCCAGCAGCCAGTCGTAGAACGGCCGCTGATCGGCGAATTCGAGCGTACAGATCGAGTGCGTGATGTTCTCCAGCGCGTCCTCGATCGGGTGCGCGTAGGTGTACATCGGATAGACGCACCAGCGCTCGCCGGTATTGTGGTGACTGGCGTGCCGGATGCGGTAGATCGCCGGATCGCGCAGGTTGATGTTGGCCGAAGCCATGTCGATCTTCGCGCGCAGAACGTGCGTGCCGTCGGCGAATTCGCCCCGCTGCATGCGCTTGAAGAGGTCCATGTTCTCTTCGACGCTGCGCGTGCGAAACGGCGAATCCTGCCCCGGCTCGGTGAGCGTGCCGCGCGTCGCGCGCATCTCGTCGGCGCTCTGGCTGTCGACGTAGGCGTTCCCGCTGGCGATCAGATGCTCGGCAAAAGCGACCATCCAGGCGAAATAGTCCGAGGCGAAGTAGAGATTGGTCTCGCCCGGCGTGTCGTCGAGGGCGTCCACCTGCCAGGAAAAACCGAGCCAGCGCACCGCATCGACGATCGAATCGACGTACTCCTGCTCTTCCTTCTCCGGATTGGTGTCGTCGAAACGCAGGTGGCAGCGACCGCCGTAATCCTGCGCCAGACCGAAGTTGAGGCAGATCGACTTGGCGTGACCGAAGTGCAGATAGCCGTTCGGTTCCGGCGGAAAGCGCGTCCGGATGCGCGCCGGATCGAGCGCCCCGGCCAACTGCTGCGCGCCCGGCCCCGGGCGGCCCGACCAGCGGCGCTGGGCAAACTTGTCGGCTGCCAGCTCGCTTTCGATGATCGTGCGAATGAAATTCACCCCGGCGGCGGGCGTCGCCGCCGCGTCGCCGCGCGCGCCATCGCTGCGGCCTGTTTCGGTCCCCTGGCTCACGGTGCACAGTCCTTGATGAGAGAAGGCCGGTATTTTAACCGCTTGCCGCCGTCGTCATGGCGATTGGCGCGCCTGACGAGGCAGCGGCTACGCCTGCCGCCCGCCGCCCAGGCGCTGACTGGCCAGCCGCTGTGCGCGCGCCTCGAAGGCCGACACCATGCCGCTGGCCATCGGCAGGAGCAGCATCTGGATCACCGGCATCAGGAAGAACGAACGCATTTCGCAGTCGAGCGCGAAATCGACCTGGCAGCGCTCGTCGGTGAGCGGCGCGAACGACCAGCGCAAGTCGAAATGGCAGAACGAATGGTCGTCCGAACTGACGTGAATGGCGTGCGGGCGGTCGAGTTCGGTGCGCGTGCGGAAGTGGTGGATCAGCCAGCCGACGGCCAGGCTCTGCTCGGTTTCGTAGCCCTGCGCGTGCCGGCTGACGATGCGTGCGCGGCGGATCGTCGGCAGGAATTCGGGATAACGCTCGACGTCGGCGACGACATCGAAGAAAGTCTCGGCGGGCTGTGCGACGGCGCGCCTTTCGCGATGAATGGCCATGCTTTCCTGCCTCCGTCAGCGGTCGCCGGCAGGCTTCGCCCCGCGCGAAGTCCGGCGTGTGCAACGCTGGCCGCCAGCCATCGGGCCGCGCGCAGGCGCGCGGCGGGCGCATCAACTGCTCGGGCGGCTGAAACGCGTCAGATTGTTCATCATTTCGACCATTTCCGGCCGGATCTGGCTTTTTGCCGCCTCACCATCCTCGACCGGACGGTCGTCGCTGTCGAGCACCTCCTGGCGGACGACGCCGGCGGCATTCACCGGGAAAGCGATGCGGTATTTCTCGCCGATATACGCGATGCGGTGCCAGTCGGCGGCGACCGCGTAACTGCGGTGGAAATCGGGCGCCAGCAGATCCTGCCCCTGCGCGTAGTCGGCCGGCGGGTTGCGCACGCCGAGGCGGGCCATCAGTGTCGGCGGAATGTCCAGGTGGCTGGTCATTCCGCGCACGACGCGCGCCGGCTCGCCGGGAATCCAGAGCACCGCCGGCGTGCTCGTCTGATAGCGATTGAACTCGGCGGCGTGTCCCCAGCGGCTGCTGCGCTCCATGAACTCCTCGCCGTGGTCGCCGAGAACGATGACGATCGTATTGTCGAGCAGCTTGCGCTCGCGCAGATGCGCCAGCAGGCGGCCGATCTGGCGGTCCACGTGGTGCGCCGCGTTCAGATAGCGGTTCTTGATCTGCGCCATCTGCCCGGCGAAGTCGGCCGCCAGATAATTGAAATCCTCCAGATACGGTCGGGCGATCACGCTGTCCGGCGGGAAGGTGTAATTGGCGTGCGTTCCCTCGAAGAACATGTAGGTCATGAACGGCCGCTGCGGATCGCGCCGGTCGATGAACTTCATGATGTCGTCGATGTTCTGCCTGTCCCTTTCCCACGGTTCCGGGCCGCTCGACAGCGCGTGCATGTCGGCCGGGTTCATGCGCAGAAAGACCGTCTTGTCGAACGGCGGGTAGGTAAACGACTGGCTGGTATGCAGGCTGAACTGGTAGTTCTGCTGCTGCAGCACGTCCATCAGCAGCGGCGAGCGATTCGCCTTGATCATCGGAAACCAGTAGTTGCCGTACAGGCCGTAGAACATCGAAAAGATGCCCATCTGCGTCGCATTGCCGCCGCTGTAATGCTGTTCCAGGCGCAACGACTGCTCGGAAAACGCCCACAACTCGGGCATGATCTGGCGGTCGAGCAAGTCGAAACGCAGTGATTCGGCGACCAGCCAGACGATGTTCGGCGGGCGCTGCGGCGGTTCGACGTGCAGCGGCACGAGCGGATAGCTCAGGCGGCCCTGCTTCAGGTGCACGCCCTCGCCGCCGTCGGCCGGCGCTGCGATTCCCAGGCGCGCAGCAAGCCGGCGGAAGGTCGTCGGCAGGTAGAAGGGATAGCGCTCGCTGGCGAAGAGGATCGGCTGATAATTCACCGCTGCGCTGTAACCGTAGGCCAGGCGTTCGCCGATCGCCAGGCTGAGCAGCGCCAGCAGCAGCCAGCGCGCGCGCGGCGAACGGCGCGTCGCCAGTTCCAGCCGGCGGTTTCCGCGGCGCGTTGCCCAGTAGTAGGTCGCCGCCTGCAGCACGAGCAGCGCCGCGGCGATCGCCGCTGCGGTCAGCTCGGTGCTGCGACTCGCGCCGAGCGAGGCAATTCCGCCCGGCGAGAAGACGAGGTCGATGACGAAGCCGTTGATGTGGAAACCGTACATGCCGTAGATCACGCGGTCGGCGAACAGCAGCACCTGAACCGCGCCGGTGAGGCCGATCAGCGCGCCGGCGAGCAGCCGTGCCGCAGCGACCGAGTCACCGCGCCGCTGCAGAGCGCGATGCAGCAGGTAGCCGGGGACCAGCGCCGGCAGCAGGTAGAGAAAAGCGTAGCTGAGCGTCGTCGCCAGCGTCCACACGGCGACGGCGGGCGTGCTGTAGGCTTTCGCCGTGGTGAAGGCGCTGACGTGCAACGCCACCCAGAGGCCACTGAGCAGAAAGAAGCGATCGATTCTCTGGCGGGGAGGGACTGAATTCATCGTCGTCGATTTCGGGCGGGAGTGAAATTCTAGCCTGAAAACCTTAGCTTGGCCTGAATTACGCAGCCCTGGGCGGGGTCCGGCCGGGCCGCTGGCTGCACCACTTCGCTGGAGCGCTTATCATTGCCGCAACGGCGACCGGGCGGCGCGGCAAGCGCCGGCGGGTGCGCACCGCTCGGCGCCGCCGCGCGCCCGCCGAACGAACCGCCCGGCCGGCAAAAAACCATCGCACTTCGGGGGAAAAGCGTGCCGCAAACCACGATCTTCGTCAGCTACAGCCACCAGGACCAGCGTCACCTGCAGCAGTTTCAACGTTTCATGACGCCGCTCGAACGCGCCGGCCTGATCGGCTATTGGGATGACACGTGTCTGCGCGGCGGCGACGACTGGTACGACGAAATCGACCGCGCGCTGCGCGCGGCGAGCGTTGCCGTCCTCTTCATTTCGCAGGATTTCATCGCCTCGCGCTTCATCTGGAACGAGGAACTGCCGCGCATCCTGGCGCGCGCCGACGCCGGCACGCTGAAGCTGCTGCCGGTTTTTCTCAGTCCGGCGGCGGTCGACCTCGAGTGTGTCTACCGCGACGAGAGCGGCGCGCAGCGCCGGCGCAAGCTGGCGGCGCTGCAGGGCTACGGGACGCCGCAAAAGCCGCTGCGCCACCGCAGCGTGACCTGGTCCGACCGCGAACGCATCTACCAGCAGATCTACGAAGACCTGCGCCGAATGGCGCCCGCCGACAGCGCTGCGCAGCTCGCCGCGAGTGCTTCCGGCGCGGCGTCCGGCGCGGCATCCGAGCCGGCGCGGGTGGCGAGCGCCCGCCCGCCACTGTCGCCGCGGCCACCCGCTTCGCCGCCAGGCGAGCGCGCAGCGCATGCCTACGTCCTCAACGTGCAGCTCGAACGGCGCGACGCTCAGCTCGACCTGCGCTACACGCTGCCCGGCAGCGACGTCATCGAATCGGCGACGCTCGCCTGGCAAGCGCTCGACCCGCCGCCGGCGATGATCGCCGGCGCGCTCGACGAGCCGGGCGGCGCGGCGCTGCCCGGCCAACTCGCCGCCAGGTGGGGAGCGCTGCTCGGCCAGTTGCTGCTCGGTCTGCCCGCTGCTCGCCTGGCGCGACTGCTGCGCACGCTGTTCGATCGACCGCCGCCGGCAGCGGCGCCGAATCCGAGCTGGATGCCGGTCCACCTGCGCGTGTGCACCAGCGACCCGCTGCTCGTCGGCCTGCCCTGGCGACTCGCGCGCTGGGACGGCGTGCCGCTGGTCGACAGCGGCTGGCAGTTCAGCACGAGCAGCGTCGCCGACCCGAGCGAGCATCCGGTCGTACCCGCGCCGGCCGGCGTCCTGATCGTCGCGCCGCACGGCGCAGCGCCCGGGCGGGCGAAGCCGATGCCGGCCGAGGCGACGGTGAGCGCGCTCGCAGACGCGCTGCGGCAAGTCTGGCCGAGCCCGCGGCGGGCCGAGAACGTGCGCACCGTGCGCACCCGGAGCGAGCTGGAGGACGCGCTGCGCGGCTCGCGCTGCCACCTGATCTACGTCTGCGGCACGCTGCACGGCGACCCGGCCGTGCTCGAGCTCGACGATGGCGGCGCCGCCGGGAGCCTGCCGCTGGCGCATCTGGCCGAGCTGATCGCGCGCACGCCGACGCGCCCGGCGGCGATCTACCTCGACCTCAGCGGCCCGTTGAAGAACCTCGCGGCGGCAGTGCTCGCACTCGGCGAGCTCGTCCCGCTCGTCGTCTGGCGCCGCGTCGGCGAACGGCAAAGCGACTCGACGACGATCGCCTGCGCCTGGTTGCGCTGCTGGCTGCAGAACGGTCTCGATCCCTTGGCCGCGCTGCACGAGGTGCTGGCGCAGCACCCGACGAGCCGGGAAGCGGCGACGCTCGCCGTGCATGCGCGCTATCGCAACTGGACGACCGTGCTCGCCGCGCCCTGGCGCGCCAGCCTGCCGCACCTCAAGCTCGACCGCGACGAGCAGAAGGCGCTGCTCGGCAAGCATCTCGACGAACTGGTGCGCAGCGACACACGGCGCGTACTCGCGCTCGTCGCCTACGGCAGCGCCGACAACCTGCTGAGCGAACTGCCCGAGCAGTTGCAGTATCACCTCGAGCGCGGCGCCGAACGCGCGGCCGACATCAACTGGCGCCGCCTGCAGTTCCCGGACAGCCGGCACGAGCTGGCGCGCGCGCTGGAAGAGGAACTGCGCCTGCAATTGTGGGCGCAAAGCGGCGAAACGCTTGCCCGCGTCCTCCGCCGGCACGCCCCGAACGTCGCCGCTTCCGGCCGGCGCGCCGTTCTCTGGCTGAACTGGGGTCTGGCCAGGCGCGGCAACGGCGAAGCCGGCGAGCTGCAGCCGGAAGCGCTTTCCGACTGGCTGCGCTTCACCAGCGAAGTGCTCGGCGCCGGCTGCCCGGACGACCTGCGCGTCGTATCCTACCTCGCGCTCGAGCTCGATCGATCGGCGCACGGCGAACTGAGCAAGCAACTGCAGGACGAACGCTGGCGCCCGTGGGGCAAGAATCCGCGCTTCCGGCTGAGCGTGCTGCCGCCGCTCGGCGAGGTCTCGGAAGAGCATCTGTACGACTTTCTCGTCGAAGAAGGCTCGGGCTGCGACCCGGCGATACAGGAAGAGGTCGCGCAGCGTCTGGTCGCGCAGACCGGCGGCTGCTTCGCGCGCGTCGTCGAGCTGATCGAAGTCGCCGAGCGCGGATCCTGGTACGATCTGCTCGAGCGGCTGCGCCAGCAACAGGATGGCGAAACCTGAGCCGCCGACCAACCCGCGCGAGGCACCGATGGACACGCCAGGCGAAATCCCAACCCCCTTCGAACTGCTCGTCCCCGACGAGCGCAGCGACGAGCGCCGCCGCCTGCTGGCGGCGCGCAAGCTGCCCGCCGCGCTGCACAGCCTGCGTGCCGCCGCGCCGTGTTTTCAGCCGGACGCCGACCTGGTCGACGCGGTCAATGTCGCGCTCGCCGTCGGCGCGCCGCTGCTCCTCACCGGCGAGCCGGGCACTGGCAAGACGCAGATCGCCTACTACCTGGCCTGGTACTTCGACCTCGAAGAGCAGCTCTACCCGCTCTTCGTGCGCAGCACGACGACCGCCGAAGACCTGCTCTACCGCTTCGACGCGGTCGCCTACCTGCACGCGGCGAACGATCCGGCGCGGCGCGCGCAGCCGGCGCTGCGCGCCGACTTCGTCGAGCGCGGACCGCTCTGGCGCGCCTACGCGGCCGGCGGACCCTCGGTCGTCCTGATCGACGAGATCGACAAGGCGCCGCGCGACTTCCCGAACGACCTGCTGAACGTCCTCGCGCAACACCAGTTCGACGTTCCGGAAAGCGGGCAGACGATCAGCCGCAGCGGTCCGCCGCCGGTCATCGTGATCACCAGCAACAGCGAGCGGCGGCTGCCCGAACCGTTTCTGCGCCGCTGCATCTTCCACCACCTGCGCTTTTCCGAAGAACTCGTGCGGCGCGCCGTCGAGGCGCGCGCCGGCGACTTTCCCCGCCTGCCGGAAGCCGTGCGCGAAGCGGCGATCGAGCGCTTTCTCGAACTGCGCGCGCGCGACCTGCGCAAGCCGCCGGCGACCGCCGAACTGCTCGCCTGGCTCTGCGTCCTGGCGGCGCGCGGCGTCACCGACGCCGCCGAGCTGCGCCGCCCCAGCGGCGCGCTGCCGGCGCTGTCGACGCTGATCAAGGACCGCGATGACCTGGCGATCCTGGCGCGCTCGGGCTGAGGCTGCACGGCGAAGCGCGACCGCGGTCGGCGCCGCGTCGCCGCGCCGCGTCGGTCGCCGCGCCCGGGCGGCAGCGTGCACGCGCCGCTGAACCCCGAAGCGCTGCTCGCCGCGCTGCGCCACGCCGGCCTGCGCGTCGGCGTCGGCGAGGTCCTCCGCCTGCAGCGCGTTTTCCAACTGCAGGCAACGGCGAGCGCCAGTCTCGGTCGCCCCGGGAGCGCCGGGCTGCGCTCGCTGTTGCGCGCCGTGCTCGTCAAGGGGCGCGACGACGAAGCGATCTTCGAGCGCGTCTGCGACGACTGGCTGGC
>NZ_JAVMKF010000288.1:0-2582 GCF_031732815.1 Accumulibacter sp.
CCTGGGCCAACGAGCACGGCCAGCGTTGGGCTTTCACGCTGTCAAACGCGGGCTCGTACTATTTCGAGGACCGCAGGGATCTCGCCCATTTGCACGAGATCGACTGGCGCGCCGTTTACGCAACGAACTGGCAGCAGTGCAAGGAAGGCAAGCAGGCCGAGTTCCTGCTCGAACGTCTTTTTCCGTGGCAACTCGTCGAGCGTATCGGGGTCCATTCGCAAGCGATCCATCAGCGGGTGGTGCAGGCGCTGCCTGCGAACGACCATCGACCGCTCGTCCAAGTCCTGCCCGGCTGGTATTACTGATTGCGGAGGAAAACAGTGATCGAATATAGAGAGGGCAACCTGCTGCGGGACGAAGCCGACGCATTGGTCAACACCGTAAACTGTGTCGGCGTGATGGGCCGCGGCATCGCGTTGCAGTTCAAGGAAGCCTTCCCCGAGAACTTCAGCGCCTACGCGGCGGCCTGCCGGCGCGCCGAGGTACAGCCGGGAAAGATGTTCGTGTTCGAAACCGGACAGCTAGCCCCGCCGCGCTACATCATCAACTTTCCGACCAAACGCCATTGGCGCGGCAAGAGCCGCATCGAGGACATCGAGGCGGGGCTAGCGACCCTGTCGCAGGTCATTCGCGAGAAGCAGATTCGCTCGGTCGCCATCCCGCCGCTCGGCAGCGGGCTGGGTGGGCTCGACTGGGCGCAGGTCAGACCACGCATCGAAGCGGCCCTGCGGCCGCTCGGCGACGTCAGCGTGCGCGTCTATGCGCCGGGACAGGCGCCGCCGCTGCCTGACACGATGACGCACCGCCACGCAGCCCCCGCCATGTCCCCTGGCCGTGCGGTACTGGTCGAGCTGACGCACCGCTATCTCCGCGGGCTGCTGGACCCCTTCATCACCCTGCTGGAGGTCCACAAGCTGATGTATTTCATGCAGGAAGCAGGTGAGCCTTTGCGGCTGCGATTCACGCCGGGGCACTACGGTCCTTACGCGGAGAATCTGGGCCATGTATTGCGCGCCGTCGAGGGACACCTCCTTTCTGGATACGCCGACGGCGGCGACACGCCGGACAAACCGTTGACGCTGGTTCCCGGAGCCATCGGCGAGGCGACCGACTTCCTCGCGCAACACGACGCCACACGCGCCCGCTTCGACCGGGTGGCTGCGCTGGTCGATGGCTTCGAGTCGCCTTTCGGGTTGGAGCTTCTGTCTACCGTGCATTGGGTCATGCACCATGAAGCCGCACACACCCGCGAAGAAGTCGTCGCCCGCACCCATGCCTGGAATGCACGAAAACAGCGGCAATTCTCACCGCGCCAGATCGGTATCGCCGTGAACGTACTGACGCAACACGGTTGGGTCGCGCCTCTGGATGCCGAAAGGGCGCAATGAAGCTTCATTTCGAGCCCGACCTGGATTATCAGCTCCAGGCCATCGATGCGGTGTGCGACCTGTTTCACGGGCAGGAGACCTGCCGGACCGAGTTTACCGTCACGCGCGATGCGGCCAGCAGGCAAATGGCGATGTTCGAGAACGACCTCGGCATCGGCAACCGCCTCTCGCTGCCCGATGACGAGGTGCTGGCCAACCTGCACGCCGTCCAGCTTCGCCACGGCCTTGCGCCTTCCCCCTCGCTTGCCTCGCGCGACTTCCATTTCACCGTCGAGATGGAGACCGGCACCGGCAAGACCTACGTCTACCTGCGAACCATCTTCGAGCTGAACAAACGCTACGGCTTCACCAAGTTCATCATCATCGTGCCCTCTGTGGCCATCAAGGAAGGCGTCTACCACACCATCCGGACGGCAGCAGCGCACCTCAAGGGACTCTACGCCGGCGCACCGTTCGACCACTTCATTTACGACTCGGCAAAGCTCGGCCAAGTGCGCAACTTTGCCACCAGCCCCCAGATCCAGATCATGGTGATGACGGTCGGTGCGATCAACAAGTTCGGCGACGAGCATCTGGCACAGGTGGAGGAAACGAACGAAACGTTGCGCCGCGAGAAATCGAAGAACGTGATGTATCGCGCCAGCGAGAAGACCGGCGGTGAGAAGCCGATCGACCTGATCCGCGCGACACGCCCGATCCTCATCGTCGACGAACCGCAGAGCGTCGAAGGCGGCCTAGACGGCAAGGGCAGACAGGCGATGGAGCGGATGAATCCGCTGTGCAACCTACGCTACTCGGCAACGCCCAAGCACGCTCACCACATGCTCTTCAGGCTCGATGCGGTGGATGCCTACGAACGCAAGCTGGTGAAGCAGATCGAAGTGGCGGCGGCCTCGCTGCAAAGCGGGCACAACAAGCCATACGTGCGCTTCATCGCGCCGATATCCCGTGGCAGGAGCGTGGTCGGCGCCCGAGTGGAAGTGGACGTCGCCACGGCCCACGGCGTCGCCCGGCAGACGGTCACCGTCGCGCCGCTCGACAAACTCGAAGAACTGACCCGGCGGGAGCTTTACCGCGATCACCTCATCGGGCAGGAAATCCGCGATGCCACGGACGACAAGTTCATGGAGCTGCGCTTTCCCGGCGGCGAGCGATTCCTCCGCCCAGGGGAAGCCCACGGCGACGTAGACGCGC
>NZ_JAVMKF010000289.1:0-2580 GCF_031732815.1 Accumulibacter sp.
TCGTCGAGTCCGCCCTGCACCTCGTCGAAGGTCGACTGCCGGCGGATGATGTCGAGCATCGGTCGCACCGTCTTCGGGGCATCGGCGTAGTACCAGGGGTTGAGGTTCTCAAAGCTGGCGACTTCGTGCTTGGTCGGCTCGGCGTACTGCTCGCCGCGCAGCCAGGCATCGATGTTGCGTGCCGCCTTTTTGCCGTGACCGATGGCCACGGTGACGTTGCGCTCGGCCGGAACCATGTCGCCGCCGGCAAAGATTCCCGGGTGGCCGGTCATCATGTTGGCGTTGACCTGGACGACGCCGTCCGAGACGGCCAGGCCGGGGACGCCATCGAGCAAGCCGAGGTCGACGTCCTGACCGAGGGCCAGCACCAGCGAATCGGCTTCGATTGTCTCGAATTCGCCGGTAGGCTGCGGGAAACCCTTGCTGTCGAGCGCCATCTTTTCGATCGTCAGCGACGAATCACCGGCCTGCTTGATCGTCGACAGCCATTTGACCATGACGCCTTCCTGCAGCGCTTCCTCGACCTCGAAATCGTGCGCCGGCATTTTTTCGCGCGTCCGACGATAGACGATCAGCGGTTCGGCGCCCATGCGCTTGGCTGTCCGTGCAACGTCGATCGCCGTGTTGCCGCCGCCGTAAACGACGACCCGACGGCCGAGCAGCGGTTTCTCTTCGCCTTCCATGCTGCGCAGCAGCGAGATGGCGTCGATGATCTTTGCCGCGTCACCGGCCGGAATCATCGCCCGCTTGCCAATGTGCGCGCCGACCGCCAGGAAGGCGGCGTCGAACTTGCCGGCCTGCATCGTTTCGAGGATGTTCTCGACCTTGCTGTTCAACTGAACCTTGACGCCGAGGTCGACGACGCGTTGCATTTCAGCTTCCAGGACATCGCGCGGCAGGCGGTACTTCGGGATGCCGAAGCGCATCATTCCGCCCAGCAGCGGGCCGGCCTCGTAGACGGTGACTTCGTGCCCCAGGCGGCGCAGGTGATAGGCGGCGGACATGCCGGATGGGCCGGCCCCGACGATCAACACGCGTTTGCCCGATTCGCTTGCCGGGGGCGAGAGGTGCCAGCCTCGTTTCAGTGCTTCGTCGCCGAGGAAGCGCTCGACCGAGTTGATGCCGACGGGGGCGTCGATCTGTCCGCGGTTGCAGGCGCCTTCGCAGGTGTGGTAGCAGACCCGCCCCATGATCGCCGGGAAGGGGTTGTCTTTCGTCAAATGCCGCCAGGCGCTTTCATAGTCACCCGATTCGGCGTGAAACAGCCAGCCCTGAATGTCTTCGCCCGCCGGGCACTGCTTGTTGCAGGGCGGCAGGCGGTCGAGGTAGACCGGGCGCGAGGTGCGCCAGGAGCCGGTGCGGTTGGCCAGCGAGGAGCCTGGGTCTAGGGTAATGGCAAAGGGTTTTTCCATCAGTTTGCCTCCTGGTCGAGCAGTCCGTATTTGCGAATGTTCTTGTCTGCCGCCGCCTGCAGGCGGGCGATCGTTTCTACCGCCGGCTTCTTGCCGAACAGGTGGGCGTAGCGCTTCTGCAGTTTGAGGTATTCCTCGACCGGTTGTGGCCGCCGGATCTTGAGCACGCCGGTGACTTCACCATGCTCCGCTTCGAACACCGGGAAGATGCCTGTTTCCTTGGCCAGTCGCGCCAGGCGGATGGTGTCGTGCGAAGCGGAGCCCCAGCCAAGCGGGCAGGGGACGAGAATGTGGATGTAGCGCGCGCCGCGGATGCCCATCGCTTTGGTCACCTTGTACTCGAGATCGCGCAGGTCGGCGACGGTCGCCGTCGCGACATACGGAATCTCGTGCGCCATCGCGATCGCCGGGACGAACTTGCCCTGCCCGAAGGCGTTGCCGGGTTCCGGCCCGACCGGCATCGTCGTTGCCGTACGCGCGGCTGGCGGCGTGGCCGAACTGCGCTGGACGCCGGTATTCATGTAGCCGCCGTTGTCGTAGCAGATGTAGAGCACGTCGTCGTTGCGTTCGAACATGCCCGACAGGCAGCCGAAACCGATGTCGGTCGTACCGCCGTCACCGCCCTGAGCAACGACGCGCACATCGCCCATCTGGCCTTTCTGGCGCTTGACCTTGATCGCCGCGGCGATGCCCGTGCCGATCGCCGCCGTGTTGCCGAACAGCGAGTGAATCCACGGGATCTGCCACGACGTTTCCGGATAGGGCGTCGAGAAGACTTCCAGACAGCCGGTTGCGTTGGCGGCAATCAGGCGGCCGCGCGCGGCGTTCATCGCTGCGTCGATGGCGTAGCGTGCGCCGAGCGCTTCACCGCAGCCCTGGCACGCACGGTGTCCGGAGTTGAGCGAGTTGGTGCGCTCGACGTGCGCCTGGACGCTGCGTTCTTCCGGCGCGAGCAGGCGGTTGCCGACGGTAAAGGTGCCCGTTTGATAAAAGTGTACAGGTTGGAAACTCATCGTCTTTCTCCTCAGCCAATACGGGCGGCAACGACGCCGATGTCACGCAGCATGCTTTCGGCGGCCGGACCCGAGCGGCGGGTCGTGCGCTCACGTTCGAGCTGCTTGTTGACGACGTTCCAGTCGAGATCGAGAAAAGTCAGGTGGCCGAGTTC
>NZ_JAVMKF010000290.1:0-15321 GCF_031732815.1 Accumulibacter sp.
AAGGCGCGCACCAGCTCGCCCAGAAATTGATCACCAGCACCTTGCCCTGCCATTGAGCCAACGGCTGCTGCCGCCCGTCGAGATCGTTCAGACGCAGGCGCAAAACCGCCTGCGCCGTCGCTTGCGCGTCCTCGCGCGTCAGGGCGCGCGCGGCCGCGCCAACCGGCGGCAAGCCGTCGCTCGCCCCAGGCGTACCCGCGATCAGCCGGTAGCCGAGCAGCCCGATCGTCGCCAGCGTCACGCTACCGGCGGCCAGCGCCAGCCGGAATGCCGTCGAGCGTGTCATGCGCAACGACGCCGGCTCATCGCGCGCAGACAGACGAGGACGAACATCAGGCCACCGATGACCGCGATCAGTCCGCCCAGGCCCATCATCCCCATGCCGATCTTCTGCGGCAAGCTGACCAGCATCTGCTCCGCTCCAGCAACCTTGCGCTGCACGCCGTAGCCACCCGACCAGGCCAGCCCGACGACATGGATCAACTGTCCGGCGCCGTAGACATAGGGTTGCCAGAGCGCCAGCCGCCCTTCGGCGCGGCCAAAGCCGAGCTGCGGCAACAGGACGTAAGCCAGTCCCATGAAGGCGAGAGTCACCCCGACGGTCGATCCATGGTAATGCGCCGGGATGACGACGTTCACTCCCTGAATCAGATAGCCGAGCACGCCGCCCAGAGCAAAAAGCACGAACGAGGCGACGAAAGCCGACTTTGCCGGATCGCCCGGCACGCTCCGCACCCGCCAGAGCAGCAGCGCGGCCAGCACGATGAGCGGCGCCATGTACGGATGCCCCCAGATCATCAGCCGGGCGAAGAGGTCCATGTGCTCGTACGAACCTGCCGGAACGAGCAGGTAGATCGCCGGAACCGCCAGCAGCGGGAACGCGGCGAGCCAGAAGAACATGCTCAGGGCACGGCCCGAGAGGGGCAGTGGCTGCCTGAGATGCGTGCTGATCCACAGCCAGGTGACAACCATCAGCAGGCTGTGCTGAAACTGCAGGGTATGTCCGCCACCCCAGAACAGGACCTCGAAGTAGACGGTCTCCTCGATGCGCGGCACCAGCGCCCACGACCAATAGAAAGCGGCCAGCGCCAGGAAGGCGGCAAACGCGGCGAGGAAAGCGCCCAGGCGTAAAGGCTCGCCCGTCCACCGCAGCGGCCATGTGGTGATCAGCGCGCGCACCACAGTCAACGTCAGACCAAGCCCGAAAAGCCACAAGGAGGCGAAGAACAGCGGTTGCCTGAGAACCGGAATGTAGTTGTTGAGCACCGGCTCGGCGCCAGGAAAAAAGGGCGAAACCGACATCAGCGCGGTGCCCAGCGCAGCCAGCACAAAACCGCTCCAGGCAAGCCAGGTCAGGCCGCCGCCACCGATCGCCGACCAGACGACGGCAGCAAAGGCCATGAACCAGACCGCAACCGAGAGATCGACATGCACCACCAGGGCGGCACGAAACAAATCCTTCAGGGGAAAGACATCCTGGATGCCCGGCGTACGCGAGAGGACCAGCAGGACGGCAAGCAGGCCCGAGCCGATCAACGCCAGAACACCGAGCCACATCCAGGCACGCGCCAGACTGACCGGCGTGCCGGCATGGACCGTGACCGCCGACGGCCTCGCCAACGACTCGTTTACCGCTTGCCCACCCATGGCCGCCTCGCGTCAGACAAAACCGGGCATTATAGACCGCCGTACGCTGGCCAGGCACGCTGCGCTTGAAGTGTTCTCGCGCGGCGCAACCGCTGCCGAGCGAGCCAGCGGTCGACTTGCCGATGTCAAGTCCGGCGCGACATCGATGGCACGCGCGAGTGGCTTGCCGCGCGGCGTGACAAATGCGAATATTATTGAGTTTCGACTTGGATGGCGCCGACCCTTGCAAACAAAGAGCATGCACTGTTACCCACACAGCATCAACATTGAAGCGTTGCTGGCACACGTGCCTCTGTTCAACGAACTGGCCACTGAAGAAATCGCACGCCTGGCGCGGGGCACACGCGAAGTTGTCGCCGGACGGGGTGACATCCTGTTTCACAAGGGAGACATGCCTACCGGTTTTCATCTGATCGTGTACGGGCAGATGAAGCTCGCCTTCACTTCGCCGCAGGGCGGCGAAAAAGTGGTCGACATCCTCGGACAGGGCCAGACCTTCGGCGAAGCCGTGATGTTCATGGACAAACCGTACATGGTCTATGCGCAGGCCTTGTCGGATTCGCTCCTTCTGCACATTGCGAAAACCGCGATCCTCGATGAACTCGACACCGACCCCAAGCTGGGTCGCAAGATGATCGCCGGACTATCGCGGCGGCTGCATCATCTGATCACCGATGTCGAATCGTATTCGCTTCACTCCGGTCGCCAGCGCATCATCGGCTACCTGCTGCGCGACCATCTGACGAACGGCGCCAAGGTGATCACCGTCACCCTCCCGACCAACAAGCGAGTGATCGCCTCACGGCTCAACCTGACGCAGGAACACTTCTCGCGCATCTTGCACGAGTTGTCCGAGAAAGGGCTGATCGTCGTCGAAGGCCGGGTCATCCACATTCCGGACGTCGACAAGCTACGGTCCTACGACCGCTGACGTCCAGGCCCTCACCACACCACCAGGAGACATTGAACATGGCATTGGAAACCGAGATCAAGCTCAGCCTGACGGCGAGCGCTGCCCGGCGACTACCGGCACATCACCTGCTCGGCGGCGACAAGCCGCTGCAACAAAAGCTGATCAACACCTACTACGACACGCCAGATCGCCGCCTGCAGCGCAAGCGCCTGGCCGTTCGTTACCGACAGAAAGGCAGCGAATGGCTGCTCACCGTGAAAAGCGATGCGCCCCTGCCCGGCGGCCTTGCCCAGCGACGCGAATGGGAAGTGGCCGGAAAACCCGGCGAGTTCGACTTCTCGCACGTCGACAGTCCGAAGGTGCGTCGTTTCCTGGAGGACGCCCTGCCTGAACTGGCTCCCGTGTTCACCACCGACTTCACCCGATCACTCTGGGTCATCACACCGCAGGAGGGCAAGCGCATCGAGCTGGCGCTCGATCGTGGCAAGATCGTCGCCGGCGACCGCCAGATGGTCATCTGCGAGGTCGAACTGGAACTGCTCGAGGGTGAGGTGGCCGATCTCTTTGCCCTTGCCCTCGCCCTGCAAGCCGACCTGCCGATGCATCCCGAGGGCGCCAGCAAGGCTGAACGCGGTTACCGCCTGGCCGCCGACGAGCGCCTGCTGCCATGTCGGGCAGCGAACGCGGAGCTTCAGATGGGCATGTCCACGGTCGGCATTTTCCGCGCCACCGCATTCTCGTGTCTCGCCCAGTTGCAAGGCAACGAACGCGGCGTACGCGAAACCGATGCGCCCGAATTCATTCATCAGGCGCGCGTCGCCATCCGTCGGCTGCGCTCAGCGATCCGCCTTTGGCGCCCGCTACTGCCGGCAGACTACGTCACTGACTTCGATCCACGCTGGCGGACGCTGGCCAATGCGATGGGCGACACGCGTAACTGGGATGTCTTCATCACCGAGATCCTGCCGCCGATCCAGCAGGCTTTTCCCGAGCACGCCGATGTGCAGCGCCTGGCGGACCAGGCGCGCCGCAAACTCACCGGCTGCCGCCAGGCGGCGCAGAAAGCGATCGCCGCGCAGCCTTATTCCCAGTTGTTGCTCTCCTTCACCGCCGCTACGCTCGCCCTGCCCGAAAGCAAGAAGCCGCCCGTCTCCGCCTTCGTACCGCGTTCGCTGAACAAGCGTGCCAAGCGTGTCGCCGAGTTGGCCAACGAAACGAAGAATGGTACGCCCGAAGCACGCCACGCGCTGCGCGTCGCGCTCAAACGCCTGCGCTACGCCCTGGAGTTCTTTGCTCCCCTCTTCCCGGCTCGCCGCATGCAGCGCTACCACCAGAGTGCCGCCGGCCTGCTCGACCTGCTGGGCCGGATGAACGATATCGCGGTGGCTGAGCAACTTGCCATCGACGCCCTGCCGGATCACCCGAGCGATCTGGTGCGCGGCTGGCTGGCTGGACGCAGCGACCTGATGCTCGGCCAGCTCGACTCACTGCTCGGACAGTTCCTCAGCCATCCACCGCCCTGGGAACATGCCTGAGCCGCGCCATCTGAAGCGCACCGCCAGGCCGCACGCCTCGACCGCCGGCGCCGCACGGCAAAGCCAGCGGTGAACCGCGCCAGCGCCGGGCGAGGCACGGCCGGACGATGGTGGCTCGGGTGTGTGCTGCTTGCCTCGTTTGCCGGGGCGATCGCCCAGCCTGCCGAACTGCCGGCAGCGGTCGCCCAGGCGCTCAACGAGAGCGGCATCGCAGCCCGCTCGCTGGCTGTCGTCGTCCAGTCGGTCGACGGGGGTGGGCCGCTGGTCAGTCATAATGCGCGCCAGCCGATGAATCCGGCGTCGGTCATGAAGCTGGTGACGACCTACGCCGGGCTCGAACTGCTCGGCCCTGCGTACACCTGGCGCACCGAAGCGCTAAGCGACAGCGCGCCGAACACCGGAAGGCTCGACGGTCACCTCTACCTGCGCGGCGGCGGCGATCCCAAGCTCGGCCTCGAACAGTTCTGGCTGCTGCTGCGTCAGCTTCGCGCGCGCGGCTTGAGCGAGATCGCCGGCGATGTCATTCTCGACCGCAGCGCATTCGCGCCGATAGCGCACAATCCCGGTGATTTCGACAACGAGCCGCTGCGCCCGTACAACGCGGGCCCCGACGCCCTGCTCGTCAACCTGAAGAGCATTCGCCTGAACCTGCAGGCCGACGCGGCGAGCAAAGCTGTCAAGGTCATCGTCGACACCCCAGCCGATGGCCTGCGCATCGACAACCACCTCAAACTCGGACGCGAAGCCTGTGGTGATTGGCGCGAGCAGATCAGAACGCAGGTGAGCGGCCGCACGCTTGAATTGAGCGGAGTTTTTCCGGCTGCCTGCGGCGAAAAGGCCTTGCACCTGGCCCCCTGGCCGGCCAACGAGCAAGTGGAGTCGCTGTTTCGCGCCCTTTGGCGCGAACTCGGTGGCAGCCTTGCCGGGCGGGTGCGCGAAGGCCGTACGCCGGCAACCGCGCAGGTCCAGGCCGTGCAGGAGTCACCGCCACTCGGCGAGGTCATTCGCGACATCAACAAGTTCAGCAATAACGTCATGGCGCGCCAGTTGTTCCTGACGCTCGACGCGGATCGGCCGGCGACGGCCGACGGTGCCCGCCGACGGATAAGCGCCTGGCTACACGCCAAGGGGCTGCCGGCGCCTGAACTGGTGCTCGATAACGGCTCCGGACTGTCGCGCAGCGAGCGCATCTCGGCCGACAGCCTGGCGCAGATCCTGCGCGCCGCGTGGCAGAGCGCGGTGATGCCTGAACTTATCTCGTCGCTGCCGCTCGCCGGCGTCGACGGCACGCTGCGCAAACGCCTCAACGACAGCTCGACAACCGGACGTGCGCACCTGAAGACCGGCTACCTCGAGGGTGTGCGCGCCATCGCCGGCTATGCGCTGGACAGCCGACAGCGACGCTGGATCGTCGTCTGTCTGATCAACGATCCGAAGGCCAGACTCGGCAAACCGGTAATTGATGCCTTGTTGGGCTGGCTGGTCCGGCGCTAGTCCGCCCGACTGGCTGCGCCCTGCGGTCGGCCGATGCGCTCTCGGTGATCGGCGGATGCGCCGTTCACTCCCCGCCGACCGACCGCCCCTCACCCAGCGCCAGCCAGCCGCGAATGACGCGATACGCCACCCAGACGCCCAGGATGACGATCAGCACCCATGCCAACGGGATGCCAACCAGGGTGAAGATCAACAGATAGTAGACCAGCAGCCACCCCAGGGTAAACCAGAAGGTCCTGATCTGCCAGCGGAAATGGCTGTCCAGCCAGGTGCCGCGCACCTCGTCGCGCTTGACGTAATTGAGGATGACGGCGAGCAGCGAGGGAACGCCGAAGACGAAAGCGCCGGCGACCGTCGCGGCGCCAGTAACGCCGACGATCACGGCCAGCGCGTGCAGCCCGTAGATCACGTGGCACCAGGCGCGCGGACCGTCCATGTTGGCGGCCGGAATTAAATCCTGTCTCATTTCTCATCTCCTGTAGCGACCCGGCTGGCCACCAGGTCGAACGATGTCAAGTTTGATCGCCTGGACGCCATCGTCAGCCGCCCGCGGCGCGGCGGCTAAAGCCCGAGGTCGCCCCACAGCGCGTCGACACGCTCGCGCACGGCACGTTCCATGACGATCGGCCTGCCCCATTCGCGACAGGTCTCGCCGGGCCACTTGTTGGTCGCGTCGATGCCCATCTTGCTGCCGAGACCGGCAACCGGGCTGGCGAAGTCGAGATAGTCGATCGGCGTGTTCTCCGCCAGCAGCGTGTCGCGTGCTGCGTCAACGCGTGTCGTCATCGCCCAGATGACTTCCTTCCAGTCGCGTACGTCCACATCGTCGTCGACGACGATGATGAACTTGGTGTACATGAACTGGCGCAGGAAGCTCCAGATGCCGAACATCACGCGTTTGGCGTGGCCGGGGTACTGCTTCCGGATGCTGACCGTTGCCAGACGATACGAACAACCCTCGGGCGGCAGATAAAAATCGACGATTTCGGGAAACTGCTTCTGCAGAAGTGGCACAAAGACTTCATTCAGCGCCACGCCCAGCATCGCCGGCTCGTCTGGCGGTTTGCCGGTATAGGTGCTGTGATAGATCGCCTCGCGCCGCATGCTCAGACGCTCGATGGTAAACACCGGGAAGCGCGCCTGCTCGTTGTAGTAGCCGGTGTGATCGCCATAGGGTCCTTCGAGCGCGCTTTCGGCCGGGTCGATGTAACCTTCGAGAACAATTTCCGCCGCCGCCGGCACCTGCAGGTCGCACGTCAGGCACTTGACGACCTCGGTCCGGGCGCCGCGCAGCAAGCCGGCGAACTGGTACTCCGAGAGGCTGTCTGGAACTGGCGTCACGGCAGCCAGGATGGTCGCCGGATCGGCGCCGAGCGCCACCGCGACCGGGAACGGCTGCCCCGGGCTGGCCGCACAGTGGTCGCGAAAATCGAGCGCCCCACCGCGATGCGCCAGCCAGCGCATGATCACCTTGTTCTGCGCGATCACCTGCTGGCGGTAGATGCCGAGATTCTGGCGCGTCTTGTGCGGCCCGCGCGTCACCGTCAGGCCCCAGGTAATCAGCGGCGCAGCGTCGCCGGGCCAGCAGAACTGGATCGGCAGGCGCGACAGATCGACTTCGCTGCCTTCCCAGACGATCTCCTGGCAGGCTGCCGACGAGCGCAGACGCGGTGCCATGTTGAGCACCTGCTTGAGCACCGGCAGCTTGTCCCAGGCGTCGCGCAAGCCTTTCGGCGGTTCGGGCTCCTTCAGGTAGGCGAGCAGCTTGCCCACCTCGCGCAAGGCGGTAACCGATTCCTGGCCCATGCCGAGCGCGACCCGGCGCGCTGTGCCGAAGAGGTTGCCGAGCACCGGCATGCGGTGCCCGCGCGGCCGTTCGAAAAGCAGCGCTGGCCCGCCGGCGCGCAGCACCCGGTCGCAAATCTCGGTCATCTCCAGGCGTGGGTCTACTTCGACGGCGACACGCTTGAGTTCGCCCAGGCGTTCGAGTTGTCCGATGAAATCGCGCAGATCGTCGTACTTCATGCCGGCACCGCCTCAGCGGATGCGGTAAGCGTGGTGGCAGGCGACGCAGGCAGCGGTCAGCGACGGCAACGCGGCGATCGCCTTGTCCCGCTCGCCGGCCGTGGCAAGGCGGGCGAAGGCGCTCGCCGCCTGGTGCCCTTCGATCCCGATGGCATGCATGGCAGGCGGCATGTGCGGCCCGGGACGCGCCTCGAACGGCAAGGCGCGATGCTTGCCCATGGCCGACACGCCCAGCTCCTTTTCCGCCAGCGCGCCGGCTTCGGCGAGTTTGCCGGTCGTCACCAGGCTGAGAATCTCGTTCAAGGCCACCATGTTGGCGCGCATTTCTGCCCGCAGCGTCGCTTGTGCGGCGGCTGGCATCGCTGCCAGTTGACGCGCATCCTCGGCCGCGGCAGCCGGCGCGGCAGCAAGCATCAGCAAACAGAAGACGGCGACTTTCATCCTGCAATTCCTTTCGCAAACAGATAATCGAGCGCAATACCGGCAAACACGCTGGCGCCCAGCCAGTTGTTGTGCAGGAATGCCTTGAAGCATCGAGCGGGATCACGCATCCGGATCAGGCGGTAATGGTAAACCGCGATGCCGGCAGCGGCGAACAGGCCGAGGTCGAAGACGCGACCCAAACCCGCACGATGTCCGACCAGCCCGATGAACCCCAGCGCCAGCGCGTAACAGCACATCACCGCCGCGACATCGGCGCGCCCGAAGGTGATCGCGGAAGTCCGGATGCCGATTTTCAGATCGTCGGCGCGGTCGACCATGGCGTATTCAGTGTCGTAGGCAATCGCCCAGAAGACGTTGCCGAGCAGCAGCCACCAGGCCTCTGGCGGAACTCGACCGAGTTGCGCCGCATACGCCAGCGGAATTCCAAAGCCGAAGGCGACGCCCAGGTAGGCCTGCGGGACGGCAAGAAAGCGCTTGGTAAACGGATAGCTCACCGCCAGCGCGAGGGCAGCGGCGCACAGGCCAGCCATCAGCCAGCTCCGCAGCGGCAGGACGAGAACAACCGCGCAGGCGACCAGTCCGGCGAACAGCAGCAGCGCCTCGCGCGGCGAAACGCGTCCGGCGGCCAGCGGACGGTGGCGCGTGCGTGCAACGTGCGGATCGAAGTCACGGTCAGCCAGGTCGTTGATCACGCAGCCCGCCGAGCGCATGAAGACGGTACCCAGAACGAAGATCACGACGACCCGCCAGTCGGGTTGACCACGGCCGGCGAGCCACAAGCCCCACAAGGTCGGCCAGAGCAGCAGCAGGATGCCGATCGGTTTGTCGAGCCGCATCAGGCGCTCGTAGAGAACGATCCGCTCGCGCCATTTCCCACTCGCTGCTGCCATGTCGTCCATGCTTCGGCAAGCCTGGCGCGTGCTCAGCAGGCGGCTGGCGCGACTGCGCCCGGCGCCTTGCGATAAAGCAGCAGCCGGTAAAGGGCAAGGCAGATGAGCCAGTCGATCAACCCGGTGGCAACGGTGTGCGAGAGGAAATGCGCCCCCTGGATCATCCGGCCAGCACCGATCAGCGAGGCAAACAGCAGTACTGCGCAGAGCACCTGGCGCGCCAGCCGCGGCCGCTCGTCACGCAGAAAGAAGAACAGGGCGAGCAGCGAAAAGCCGCTGGCCGCATGCCCCGCCGGCCAGCAGTGGCCGGCCGGCTGACCCTCGGGCGCGGCGCCGCCGACATGCACGTACGCGTAGCGGCCGCCAAACTGCGCGAGGTCCCAGGGACAGTGCACCCCGGTCAATTCCTTGAGCGGCGTGACGACCAGCGAGGCGCAGCCGATCGCGGCAACCAGATAACCGAGCGGCCGGCGCCAGCGCTGCCACTCGCCACGCGTCCAGGTCAACAGCCAGGCAAGCGCCAGGAGCACGCCGAAGCCGATGATGACCTTCTTGAGAATGTCGTGCATGAGCGTCTCGACGAGCCACACGTGGCGGCCGACAAAACCGATCCCAGGCTGGTAGAACCAGCTTTCGACGAGGAAATCGATCGGCGCCGTGTCGATCAGGACGAGGGCTGCCAGCAGCAGCGCAGGAACGACCGCCAGCCACGGCGACAGCGCGTCCGGCGACTCGGGATGCGCTATCCCGGGTGGGATCGGGGCTGCGGCATCGGGCATCGGTAGCGAATTTCCTTAGATCGGGGTCGGCGCAAGCACCAAGGCGCTCGCTGACGTTCGGCGGGCGAGCGCCACTATACTATAGCTTGCCGCCCCCCGCTTCCGCTGCGTCGCGCATGCCGGGTTTCCCGACGCGGAGGAAAGTCGTCGCTTGCCCGGGCGAGGGGAAATCCAGCTCGCTCGCCAGCGCGCGCTGTCGCGCCCGGGCCCCCGGCCCACGTTCTCCCCCTTCCGGCTGCACAAAGTGCGCCCGCCACGCGGATATCGCCTCAAGTTGCTCACCGTTCCTGCCGTTGTGTTAGTTGGATCGGGAAAGGCAGCCGGCGAGAACGAGCCGCTTGCGCGACAACAAAGTCACCGTGCAGTGCCGAGCGGCGAGCAACGAGTCCTGCAGCACCGATCCGGCCGCTACCGAGCGCTTTCCGACGCGGCGAGGCCAGCGGCAGATCTCGCGCGAATCGGCAAGGGCGCAGCGGCAGCACCTTCCGGCGCGCCGAATTCGCACAACGTTGGATGAGACCAAGCTGATGTCGTTAGAACTATGCAACGAGACCGCGCCGACGCTGGCGCAGGTTCGACAGTCGCTAGTCAGCCTGATCAAGCAGGCTGACCGAGCCGGAGCGAACGCGCTCCTCAATTCGTGGGCGGCACATCACGGCTATGAGCAAGTCTTCAAGGAACTTCTCGAACCGGCGCTGATCGGCATCGGCGAGTCGATCACCGGCGAAAAACATACCCTGGCTCAGGCCTACGTCGCGGCCAAGGTAGCCGAGGACATGCTCACCCGGGCGGTAAATCAGCCGGGAGCCAGCGACCACGACGAACCGGCAAAGGGCCCGGTGGTGCTCGGCAATCCGGAGGGTGACTTTCACGCCCTCGGGCGTCGGATGGTGGCTACGATGCTGCGCTCCAAGGGCTGGCTCATCCACGATCTTGGCAACGATGTCCCGGCGGAGGAATTCATCGGTCAGGCACTGGCCACCGGCGCGCGCATCATTGGCGTTTCGGCGATGACGATGACCACCGCACAGGGTATCCGCGCCTTGCGCCAGGAAATCGACGCGCGTGGTCTGCGCGGTCGAATACAACTGGCCGTCGGTGGCGCTGTCTTCCTGGTCATGCCGGGTCTGGCCGAGGACGTTGGCGGCGACGGTACGGCGAGCAGCATGTTTGCCGCCCCCGCCCTCTTCGACCGGCTTTGGCAAGCCTCGCTACAGGCGGAGTTGAGCCATGCATAGCGCTATGCGGTTCGCCAACCTGCTGCGTGACCAGCCGACCGACCGGCGCCTGTTCACGCTGGTCCTCAGCCTCTACGGTGCGCGCCTGACGGCTTGCCCGCTCGACCAGCACTACACCGACCCCCTCGCCTACGCGCGTGGCCAGTCGGCCGTGCGTGAGACCTTCCAGCCCGACGTGCTCTTCGCGCCGGTGGCCGTTGCCCTGATCGGGGCGGCTTTTGGCGGCAGGCTGCGCTATCTGACGAGCAACGCGCCGACGCTTGCCCAACCGGCGATCGAATCGGCCGGCGAATGGCAAGACCTGAACATTCCCGACCCCGAGCGGCAGCCACATCTGGTTTTCGTGCGCGAGGCGCTGCGCCGCATGGTCGCCGAACACCGCGATCAGGTGCCCGTCGCTGCCCTGTTTCTGACGCCGGTCGACATCCCGATGCTGGTCATGGGCATGGACGCCTGGATGGACACCGTGCTCTTCGACCGCCCCGCGGCGCAGCGCATCGCGCGCAGCCTGATTCCGTTTTTCGTCACGATGACGAACGGCTACCTGGACGACGGTGCGGCCTACGTAATACTACCGTGCGCGTTTGCCTCGCCGGGAATCGTGCCACGGACGATCGCCGAGCAGTTTTCGCGCCCAATCATGGCCGAGGCTCTGGCGCAACTGCGCGGACCGGTCGCGCTGCACCACCTCGACCCCCCCTTGCTGCCGCACCTCGACCTGCTCGCCGACCTGCCGGCGGTCGGCGGCTTCAGCCTCGCTTCGGCCGACAGCCTGAGTCAGGCACGCACGTTGCTTGGCCGCCAGCCGATCCTGCTCGGCGGACCCGAGGTTCGCTTGCTGCGCCAGGGGACCAGCGGCGAGGTCGAAGCCACTTGCCGCGCGGTTCTGGAAGATCGGCGCGACGACCCGCGCTTCATCCTGTGCAATTCGGGGGCTGACCTCTGGCTCGACACACCGCCGGAAAACATTCACGCCGTACGGCGCGCCGTCGAGTCCTGGGCGAGCGAACGCTGATGACGCCTTCGCCGCAAAGTCCGGTCGTCCTGGTCACCTGCTCGGTGTTTCGCGCCGAGGTCACCCACTTGTGGAAGACGTGTTGGCCCCATCTGAAGGTCCCCTTTCAAAGCTCGATGCTGCACATGAACCCGGTCAAGCTCGGTTGCCGGCTGGAAATGGTCGTCGACAACGAGCTGCGCCAAGGCCACCGCGTGGTTCTCGTCTACGGGGAATGCTTTCCCGGCATGGGCGAGTTGGAATCACGACCGGGCGTCGCGCGTACGCGCGGCGGCAACTGCGCCGAGATGGTCCTTGGGCACAAGGAGTACGTGCGGCTATTGCGCGCTGGCGCGTTCTTTCTGCTCCCCGAATGGGCGGCACAGGGCGACCGCTACTTCCGGCGCGACCTGGGCTTGAATCGCGACAACGCCACCAGCCTGATGCGCGACTCGCACAACACCCTGCTCTACCTGGATACTGGCGTGACGCCGATCCCCGAGCAGGGACTGCAGTCGGTCTCCCGCCACTGCGGCTTGCCATGGGAAATCCTGCCGGTCTCGCTCGATCGTTTGCGCGCGGTCATCGAGGACGCACTGCAGCGGCTCGACGCGTTGGCCGCACCCGACTAGTGGAGACCACCATGCGCGATCCAGCGTTGCCCGTGATGACCATGGACATCCTGAGCAACGTCCTCGAACGGGCAGATCATCCAGGCGACCTGGGTGCCTGTCTGGCCGAAGAGATTCGCGCCCTGACCGGCGTACGCTGTGTCGTCTTCGTGCAGTACGACGATGCGCTGCCGACCGGCGGCGACCGCTTGATCAGCGTCAACCCGCACCGCCGCCAGCGCTGGGCGGCATCGGCCGGATTCCGTCGCCTGTGCGGGATCACGCGCGAGCTGCAGGCGATTTGCACCTGGTCGCCGGATGAAACTTCGGAAGAGGCCGAGATCCTGCGTGCAGAGGGATTCGGCCTGTCGATGGCGATACCGCTGAGCGTCGGTGTTCATCGGGTCGGCGTGATGCTCTTGCTCGGCTTCCCCGATGACGCCAAGCTGGCGTCCACGACCAAGCTGCTTGACACGCTGTCCTCGGTCCTCGCGCTGGTCCTGCGCAACGCCTTCCTCTACGAACAGCAGGAGCACATCATCCGCGAACGCACGGCCGAGCTGCGCCGGATGAACGAGCAGTTGCGCACCGAGCTGACCGAACGTGAACGCCTGGAAGTGGAACTGCGTCAGAGCGAGGAACGTCTCAAGCTGGCCACCGAATCGGGCCGCCTGGCCATCTGGGACTGGGATGTGCGCACCAATGCGATGCTCTGGGACGAGCGCATGCTCGACCTGTACGGCATCAGCCGGGAGGCTTTCACCAATGACGTGAGCACCTGGGAACACAGCCTGCACCCGGATGACCGTGAGCGAGCCTACCGCGAATGCCAGGCGGCGCTGCAAGGTGAGCGGGATTTCAACACCGAGTTCCGCATCCTGCGCCCGGACGGCACGCTGCGTTGGGTCAAGGCGGATGCCCTGGTCCTGCGTGACACCACCGGCAACGCACTGCGCATGACCGGTCTGAATCGCGACATCACTGCCGCCAAGCACGCCGAAGCCGAGCTGAGTACCTACCGGGCTCACCTGGAAGAACTGGTCTCGGCGCGCACGTCGGAACTGCAGACCGCCAAGGAAGGTGCCGAAGCGGCGAACCGGGCAAAAAGCACGTTCCTCGCCAACATGAGCCACGAGCTGCGCACCCCGTTAAACGCCATCCTCGGCTTTTCGGCGCTGCTCCGCCAGAATTCCGGGCTGAGCGAACAGATGCTCGAGTATCTGGACATCATCAAGCGCAGCGGCGAACACCTGCTCGGGTTGATCAACGATGTTCTCGACATGGCCAAGATCGAAGCCGGACGTATCGAGTTGGTCAAGCTCCCGCTCGATCTGGCGGCGACGGTAGATGACGTCGTCGGCATGATGCGCCAGCGTGCGCAGGAGAAGGGCCTGACGCTGAAGCTGGAGCGCTCGCCGCGTGTCGCGCGCTACATCCGGGGCGATCAGACCCGACTGCGCCAGCTCCTGGTCAACCTGCTGAGCAACGCGATCAAGTTCACCGCAGCCGGCGAGGTCACCCTGCGCGTCAACGCGGCAGCGGACGGCGGCGCGCCGCGGCTTCTGATCGAGGTGGAAGACACCGGCCCGGGAATTGCGTCGGAAGACCAGGCGCGAGTGTTCGAGCCTTTCGTTCAGGCAGGCCCGGCTTCCGACCAGAAAGGTACCGGGCTGGGCTTGGCGATCACCCGCCAGTTCGTCGAGTTGATGGGGGGACGGCTCGGGATGAGCAGCCGCGTCGGACAAGGCAGCCGTTTCTGGATCGACCTGCCGCTCGAGCTCGCGACGGCGAGTGACGTGTCCGACCCGCAACAGGCGGGCGACGAGCTGCTGACGCTGGCGCCGGGCCAGCCCGAGTGGCGGATTCTGGTCGTCGAGGATCAGCCGGAGAGCAACCTGCTGCTCAGCCGCCTGCTGGAAGACGCCGGATTCCGCGTGCGTCGGGCGGCAAATGGCGCCGAAGGCGTCGAATGCTTCCAGCAATGGCGGCCCCACTTCATCTGGATGGACCAGCGCATGCCGGTGATGAGCGGCTTGGAGGCCAGCCGGCACATCCGCGCGTTGGAAGGGGGCGCAACAGTAAAGATCGTCGCGCTGACCGCATCGGTGTTCGCCGAACAGCGGAGCGAGATGCTGGCGGCGGGGATGGACGATGTCCTGCACAAACCACTGCGCCTGGCCGAGGTGTTCGGCTGCCTGCAACGTCATCTCGGCGCGCGCTTTCTGCGCCGACCCAGTGCACATCCGCTACCCCCTGCGCTGTCGCCAGGCGCGTTGAACAGCGCAGCACTCGCGGCGCTGCCGCAAGAACTGCGCGGCGAACTGGCCGACGCGCTATTGACGCTCGACACCACGCGCATCACCACGTTGATCGGGCAGATCGGCGAGTACGATCCGGCACTCGCCCAGGCGCTGCGCAGCCATGCCGACAATTTCGACTTCGAGCCGATCGAACGGGCCTTGTGCCGCGAGTAAAGAGGCTCAGGTGATCAACCACAACTCGACGAGGGGAGCGCCAGCCTTGCGCTGGCCGGCCGTACTGGCGCCGCCGGAAGCCAGGCAGGACGGCCGCCTGACCCTGCCCGACGAGCCATGGCGCATGCTCCTCATCGTCGCCGGCGTGAGCCTCGCCTACTGGGCGATTTCGTGGCTCAATTGGGCGCTGTTCAAGCGCGGTGGGATTCTGCCGATGCCGATCTGGCCGGCCGCGGGCTTTGCCGTGGCAGCAGCCTACCGTCTCGGCTGGCGAGCG
>NZ_JAVMKF010000291.1:0-2538 GCF_031732815.1 Accumulibacter sp.
CTGCATGACGAGGGTAAGGCGGCCCGGCGCTGGCAGGGAGCGTTCCACACGCCGACGGGCGGCCGCCCGTACGCGAAAACCGGGAGCAAACGGCCGCCAGATTTCGCTGTCCTCGGCGGCTACCGGCACGAGTTCGGCTCGCTATTGCGGGCGGAAAGGAACAACGCCTTGGCAATGCTGCCGGACGAGTTCAAGGACCTGGTCCTGCACCTGATCGCGGCGCATCACGGCCGCGCGCGTCCGCTGATTGAGACGGACGGCTGCGACGACGGCCCGCCGAGCCTGCTTGCCGCCCGCGCCCGCGACGTTGCCCTGCGCTTTGCGCGGTTGCAGAAGCGCTTCGGCCCCTGGGGCCTCGCCTGGCTGGAGGCGCTGGTCCGCGCCGCTGACCAGCAGGCCTCGCGCGCGCTGGAAGCGGAGAACCAGCGCGATGGCTGAAGCCGCAATCCCGGTCGATCTGTTCAATCCCGGCCAGGTCTTCGCCTGCCTGGGCTTCCTCGAGGCGGCGGAGATCCTGCTCGGCGACGCCGAAGGACGCTTCGATTGGTCGGATGAAGCCAACGTGCGTTTCCACTTGCGCGCCCGGGGCGATGACAACCCGGTCGCAGCGGTGCTGGCGTTCCTGGCGGCGGCAACTGTCAACTCGGTAGCGCCGCTCCGGTCTGAGCACCGCACCGAGAAGTGGACTATCCCAACCGCCCTGCTGCGCGAAGGCGAGCCGTTTCCGTTTCCCGATCCTTCCAGTCCCGCAACGCTGCCGGCGCGGCTTTCGGTCGGGACATGCTCCCTCGTGCTCGATCACTGGGGCGACGCGACCGTCCGTGACAATGTCAAGTTCTGGGCCGGCGCTGCCGGCTATCCCGGGGCCGCACTCGCGCGGGACGCGCTCGCCCTCGCGCACGCAAAGTCGGAAGGTGCGCTCAATGACCCGTTCGCGGTCTCAGCGCCGCAGAGCAGCAGTTTTCGTTTCGAGTGGCGGCGCGATTACATCCCGATCGATGCCGGCTTCTCACCAAACGAGCACGGACAAATCACGATGATGGGCTATCCGCTGACGGAAGTGCTGGCGGCGGTCGGTCTCGGCCACGCAAGGCCCCAACGTTTGACGAAACTGGAATACCGGTACGGTGTTGCAAGTGGGGGGATCGCCGACGTGTGGCTCGATCCCATGTTTCTCCGCGCAGCACTTGGCTGTTCCCAGCTTCCATTCTTGCAACGCACCTTTCGTATGCAGCTCGGCTGGCCCGGCCAGGAAAACCAGGCCCGGTGCATTCTTAATGTCATAGAGGAGCCCAATCCGTGACCGCGCCGCAATCCCTCTCGCACGAAACAATCAATTCCTGGGCCGACGACGACAACGGCCCAGTGGCGTTGCATCTCAGGCAGGAACTGTTGCCGGTCGAGGGCAAGGGTGGCGTCATCTTCCCGCCTACGTACGCCGACATCGGCTACAACATCGATACGCTTGCCGACGGCACCAAGGTCGCCACCATCGACAGCGTCGGCAGCCAGGCCAACCGCATGGAGCCGATCTTCAAGCACCCCCCGTACGACGCGTTGGTGCCGCAGATCGAGATCGCCTACGGCAACGAGCGGACGGTCAGCATCCTCGATGCCGGCCATCGCCTCGGCGATGCCCTGATCCGTTGCGTCGCCAAGGACGACGCGAGCGGCTTTGACTTGCGAGCTGCGGCCCATGAGGCGTTTGACGTCTTCCAGCGCACGAACGATGCAGCCGCGATCGCAAAGCTCGCGCCGACGTCGCTCGTCTTTGGCGTGTGGGACTCGCGCGACACCCAGGCGAAACTGCCGCGGATCGTCCAATCGGTCATCCGCGCCTGGGACGTCGAAGTCCTGCAACGTTCGGCACAGTACAATCCTCCGCTCGACTACTCTGCCCTCGACGTTTTCGGAGAAGAGGAAAAAGCCAAGCAAGAGGGGGATCCGAAGAGCCCGTTGGCAAAGCGAGGTTTTGTCCATGTGCCCGCTGCGGGAGCGTTGGGAGGCATTGTCGCCCACGGCCCGATCCAGCGCGACGTCACCGTCAATCTTGTCGCATTGCGGCGCCTGAACGGCGAGAATGCCCAAGCCCTCCGCCGCTACGTGCTTGGCCTTTCGCTCATTGCCGCGACCGATCCGCTCGATCCGTTCCTGCGGCAAGGCTGCCTGATCGTCCCCGATCCCGAGGGGCGGGCGGAGTGGTCGCTGGTTGAGCGGAGGGGCGCCCGCTCGGCAGTCGCTCTTGGTGCATCAACGGCGAAGGAATTTGCCCTTGCGGCTGCAAAAGCGTTCGGTATTGGTGCGAACCGGCGCCTGACGTTCAGTAAAGAACGTGCAGTCGAGGACTCCAAGAAGGACAAGAAAACCAAGAGCAAGAGCCAAGACAAAGTAAGCGAAAGTGCGTGAGGGGAGCCATGCCCCGCGCCCTGCTCATTGCTGTACGCTTTCATGACGGGCGCTTTCACGGCCGGCCGGAATGGCCGCCTTCGCCGGCGCGATTGTTTCAGGCGCTGGTCGCGGCCGCGGCCACGGGCGCTC
>NZ_JAVMKF010000292.1:0-2538 GCF_031732815.1 Accumulibacter sp.
CTGCATGACGAGGGTAAGGCGGCCCGGCGCTGGCAGGGAGCGTTCCACACGCCGAAGGACGGCCGCCCGTACGCGAAAACCGGCAGCAAGCGACCGCCAGATTTCGCTGTCCTCGGCGGCTATCGGCACGAGTTCGGCTCGCTGTTGCGGGCAGAAAGGAACAACGCCTTGGCAGTGCTCCCGGACGATCTCAAGGACCTAGTCCTGCACCTGATCGCGGCGCATCACGGCCGCGCGCGTCCGGTGATCGAGACGGACGGCTGCGACGACGGCCCGCCGAGCCTCCTGCAGGCCCGTGCTCGCGACGTCGCCCTGCGTTTCGCCCGACTGCAGAAGCGCTTCGGCCCCTGGGGCCTCGCCTGGCTGGAAGCGCTGGTCCGCGCCGCTGACCAGCAAGCCTCGCGCGCGCTGGAAGCGGAAAGCCAGCGCGATGGCTGAAGCCGCCATCCCGGTCGATCTGTTCAATCCCGGCCAGGTCTTCGCCTGCCTGGGCTTCCTCGAGGCGGCGGAGATCCTGCTCGGCGACGCCGAAGGACGCTTCGATTGGTCGGATGAAGCCAACGTGCGTTTCCACTTGCGCGCCCGGGGCGATGACAACCCGGTCGCAGCGGTGCTGGCGTTCCTGGCGGCGGCAACTGTCAACTCGGTAGCGCCGCTCCGGTCTGAGCACCGCACCGAGAAGTGGACTATCCCAACCGCCCTGCTGCGCGAAGGCGAGCCGTTTCCGTTTCCCGATCCTTCCAGTCCCGCAACGCTGCCGGCGCGGCTTTCGGTCGGGACATGCTCCCTCGTGCTCGATCACTGGGGCGACGCGACCGTCCGTGACAATGTCAAGTTCTGGGCCGGCGCTGCCGGCTATCCCGGGGCCGCACTCGCGCGGGACGCGCTCGCCCTCGCGCACGCAAAGTCGGAAGGTGCGCTCAATGACCCGTTCGCGGTCTCAGCGCCGCAGAGCAGCAGTTTTCGTTTCGAGTGGCGGCGCGATTACATCCCGATCGATGCCGGCTTCTCACCAAACGAGCACGGACAAATCACGATGATGGGCTATCCGCTGACGGAAGTGCTGGCGGCGGTCGGTCTCGGCCACGCAAGGCCCCAACGTTTGACGAAACTGGAATACCGGTACGGTGTTGCAAGTGGGGGGATCGCCGACGTGTGGCTCGATCCCATGTTTCTCCGCGCAGCACTTGGCTGTTCCCAGCTTCCATTCTTGCAACGCACCTTTCGTATGCAGCTCGGCTGGCCCGGCCAGGAAAACCAGGCCCGGTGCATTCTTAATGTCATAGAGGAGCCCAATCCGTGACCGCGCCGCAATCCCTCTCGCACGAAACAATCAATTCCTGGGCCGACGACGACAACGGCCCAGTGGCGTTGCATCTCAGGCAGGAACTGTTGCCGGTCGAGGGCAAGGGTGGCGTCATCTTCCCGCCTACGTACGCCGACATCGGCTACAACATCGATACGCTTGCCGACGGCACCAAGGTCGCCACCATCGACAGCGTCGGCAGCCAGGCCAACCGCATGGAGCCGATCTTCAAGCACCCCCCGTACGACGCGTTGGTGCCGCAGATCGAGATCGCCTACGGCAACGAGCGGACGGTCAGCATCCTCGATGCCGGCCATCGCCTCGGCGATGCCCTGATCCGTTGCGTCGCCAAGGACGACGCGAGCGGCTTTGACTTGCGAGCTGCGGCCCATGAGGCGTTTGACGTCTTCCAGCGCACGAACGATGCAGCCGCGATCGCAAAGCTCGCGCCGACGTCGCTCGTCTTTGGCGTGTGGGACTCGCGCGACACCCAGGCGAAACTGCCGCGGATCGTCCAATCGGTCATCCGCGCCTGGGACGTCGAAGTCCTGCAACGTTCGGCACAGTACAATCCTCCGCTCGACTACTCTGCCCTCGACGTTTTCGGAGAAGAGGAAAAAGCCAAGCAAGAGGGGGATCCGAAGAGCCCGTTGGCAAAGCGAGGTTTTGTCCATGTGCCCGCTGCGGGAGCGTTGGGAGGCATTGTCGCCCACGGCCCGATCCAGCGCGACGTCACCGTCAATCTTGTCGCATTGCGGCGCCTGAACGGCGAGAATGCCCAAGCCCTCCGCCGCTACGTGCTTGGCCTTTCGCTCATTGCCGCGACCGATCCGCTCGATCCGTTCCTGCGGCAGGGCTGCCTGATCGTGCCGGATCCCGAGAGGCGGGCTGAATGGTCGCTGGTTGAGCGGACGGGCACCCGCTCGGCAGTCGCTCTTGGTGCATCAACGGCGCGGGAATTTGCCCTTGCGGCTGCAAAAGCGTTTGGTGTTGGTGCGAACCGGCGCCTGACGTTCAGTAAAGAGCGTGCAGTCGAGGACTCTAAGAAGGATAAGAAGGCCAAGAGCAAGAACCAAGACAAAGTAAGCGAAACTGCGTGAGGGGAGCCATGCCCCGCGCCCTGCTCATTGCTGTGCGCTTTCATGACGGGCGCTTTCACGGCCGGCCGGAATGGCCACCTTCGCCGGCGCGATTGTTTCAGGCGCTGGTCGCGGCCGCGGCCACGGGCGCTC
>NZ_JAVMKF010000293.1:0-79251 GCF_031732815.1 Accumulibacter sp.
CTCCGGCCAGCGCCAGCACGCGGCGCTGCCAGCCCGATCGACTGGCGGCGTGGACAGGGGGATTCTTGCCCAGCAACCGGCTCGGCGCGAGGCCCTGATCAACCGGCGAAGCCTCACTCGGACGCCGCTCGGCCGCTGTCGCAGCTCGTCGGCCGCCAGACTAAAGCTCAGGAGTGCATTGCCGTTATCCGATGCAGGCATCGGGCTGTACCTGTCAACGTTTGCGGAGCCGCCAAGTCATGCATTCAATCGATTTTCTACCCTGGGAGGATAGCTTCGACTGTGGACTGCCGGCGGTCGACGCGCAGCACCGGCACCTGGTGCAGATGATCAACGCGCTCGCCAGCCACGTCGCGTTCCGGACGGACGTGCCGCAACTCGATGCGATGTTCGACGAACTGGCCGGATATGCGGTTTACCACTTCCAGACAGAGGAAAGCGTGTGGTACGAGTACCTGGCTGGCGACGAGGATGAAGCCAATCATCGGCAGGCGCACGAAAGCTTCGTCGACCAGGTGCAACGCCTGCGTGCGGAGCAGAGCTCGCCGTCGACGACACGTGCGGCGGAGCGAACGCTGGCCTTTCTGGCGAGCTGGCTGATCTCGCACATCCTTAAGGGCGACCGCTACATGGCCGGTGTGGTGCTTGCGCTGCGGGCGGGTCTTGGCCGCGAGCAAGCTCGGCAGCAAGCGGGCGCGCGGATGGCCAAGGAATCGCGCCTGTTGGCTGATCTCGTCCCGTCGTTCAATGCGACGCGGACGACCAATGCCCTGCACCTGATCTCGGAGGTCACCGAGCTGCGCCGTGCGCAGGCCGAGCTCAAGCGCGAAAGCGAGAAGAACCAGGCCTTGCTCCGCTCGGCCAGCGACGGCGTGCATGTCCTCGACAGTAGAGGCAACATCGTCGAGGTGAGCGATTCCTTTTGCGCCATGCTCGGCTGCTCGCGCGCCGAAGTCCTGGGGAGCAACATCGCGCGCTGGGACACGCGCTACGTCCCTGACGAAGGGAGACCGGCGTGGCGACCGGACGCCACAAGTACGCAACGCCGCCTCGTGCGCAGCGTCTATCGGCGCAAGGATGGCAGCCTGATCGACGTTGATGTCAATGGCGTGCCGCTGACGATAGAGAGTCAAACGCTGTACTTCTACTCGGCGCGCGACGTCAGCGCGCTCGTTGAGATGGAATCGGTACTCAAGCGGCAGGCCGAGTTCACCAACTGTCTGGTCGAGGCGATGGGCGACGGCATCGGCGTCTGCCATGACACCGCAACGCCACCCTACGTGCGCTTCACGGTCTGGAATCCGGCAATGCAGAAGCTCACCGGATACAGCCTGAGCGACGTCAACGAAGTGGGCTGGCAATGCGCGCTACCGGTTGAGGAAGCAAGGCGAGAGGAGGCTCGCCTGCGGGCTGAGCGCATGCGCTACGGTGACCATCTGCGCGGTGAGGAGTGGACGATACGTAGCGGCAGTGGCGAGCGGCGGACGCTGCAGGTCCATACGACCTTCGTACAGCCGCCCGGCGGTGGTTTGCACGTCTTGCTCGTGCTGCGTGACATCTCCGCGCGCAAGGCGGCGGAACTGCTCGTCCAGCAGCAGCGCGACCTGGCACAGTTCTACCTGGATACGGTGCAGAGCCTGATGCTCGCACTCGATTCCGAGGGGCGGATCACGATGATCAACCGTGCCGGGCGCGAGTTGCTCGGCTACACCGGTGACGAGCTGCTCGGCCGATACTGGTTCACCACCTGCCTGCCACAAGACAAGGGAATAAAGCACAGCTTGCCGCTCTTTCGGCGAGTCATCGCTGGCGAACTCAAGGCCAACCTGGCCGGAGAGGATATGGTGATTTGTCGCGACGGATCGCAGCGCTTGATTGGCTGGAAGACGGCGCCGCTGATCGACGACGCCGGGCATATCGTCGGTACGCTCAGCTCAGGCGCCGACATTACTGAACGCAGGGCGGCGGAGGAAGAACTTGAACGCTACCGCACGCACCTGGAGGTTCTCGTCGGGCAGCGCACATTGGAGCTGTCGGCGGCCAAGGAAGCGGCAGAAACCGCCAATCGCGCCAAGTCCGACTTCCTGTCGAGCATGAGCCACGAACTGCGCACGCCCATGAACGCGATCATCGGTTTTGCCCAGATGCTCGAGTACGATGGCGAACTGAACGCCAACCAGCGCGACAGCGTGCAAGAGATTCTCAAGGCGAGTCGGCACTTGCTAGATCTGATCAACGAAGTCCTCGACCTTTCGCGGATCGAATCGGGGCGCATCGAACTGTCGCTCGAGGCCACCAACGTTGCCGCCGTCGTCGACGACTGTCGGCACCTGGTCGAGCCACTCGCCGCGCCCTACGGCATCGTGCTGGTCACCGACGTTCCCGACGGTACCTGGGTGACTGCCGATCGCGTCCGCCTCAAGCAGGCGCTGCTCAACCTGCTGTCGAATGCCGTCAAGTACAATCGCGAGCAGGGCAGGATTCACCTCGTCGCCCAGGCGCGCCAGAGCGATGGTGGACCGCGCATCAGCATCAGTGTCGCGGACACCGGCATCGGTATTGCTGCCGAGCGCCTGAACGCAGTCTTTCAGCCCTTCACCCGGTTGGTCGGCGAGCAAAGCGAGATCGAGGGTACCGGCATCGGGCTGACGATCACCCAGAGGCTGATTGAGCTGATGGGGGGCGAAATCGGTGCCGAAAGTGAACTCGGCGTTGGCAGTCGCTTCTGGATCGATCTTCCCAGTGCCGGCGTCGCACGGCACGATGACCCGAGCAACGTCAGCCTCGGCGCGCGGACGCAGGCCTTGGCGGCGAGCGACGAGCGGCGCGTCCTGTGCATCGACGACAACCCGTCGAACCTGAAACTGATGACCCAGATACTCGGTCGGCGCACCAATCTTCGCCTGCTGGCAGCGCACGCACCGCACCTGGGAATCGAGCTGGCGCTGGCGCACCGCCCGCACCTCATTCTGCTCGACATCAACATGCCGGGAATGGACGGCTACCAGGTGCTCGCCATCCTGCGCCACGAACCCCTCACCAGGCGAACGCCGGTGATCGCGATCACCGCCAACGCACTCGCCCGTGACATCGAGCGTGGCCGGGCGGCCCGCTTTCGCGACTACATCATCAAGCCGATCGATGTCACCGCTTTCCTGCGTGTGGTCGAGGACGCGCTGCAGGATCAGCCGTAGCCGCGATCGAAATGCCAGCGCACATCGGCCACACGATCAGCGATATCGTTGTCAGGCGAGCTCCTTCGCGCGCCGGGGGCTTGCCGACTGCTGCATCGACGACCGAGGCGACAATGGAGGATGTGTGAACGACCCGCTGCGCAAGAACGCGTGCATTTTCTTGGTCGACGATGAGCCGGCGAATCTGAAGCTCCTGACCAAGATGCTGGCGAGCCGCCAGTACGAGCATCTTGTGCCCCTCCAGGACGCGCGGCAAGTCATCGACGCCTATCGCGCCAACCGCCCGGACCTGATTCTGCTCGACATCAACATGCCACACCTCGACGGCTATCAGGTGATGGCCCAATTACAGGCGCTGGCCGATCCGCTGCTCCCGCCGATCGTCATTCTCACGGCTCAGCATGGGCGCGACACGCTGCTCAAGGCGCTGGCTGCGGGTGCACGCGATTTCATTGGCAAGCCGTTCGACATGGCCGAACTCATGATGCGGGTCAATAACCTGCTCGATGCTCACCTGGCGCACCGCATGCTGCACGATCAGAAGGGCATGCTTGAAGAGATGGTGCGCCAGCGTACGGAAGAGCTGAATCAGACCCGCCTGCAGGTCGTGCGCCGCCTGGGCCGTGCGGCCGAATACCGCGACAACGAGACCGGCTACCACATTCTGCGCATGAGCAAGTACTCCGCTCTTCTCGCGCAACGCCTCGGCTGGGACAAGGCGGCTTGTGATCTGATGCTCAATGCCAGCCCGATGCACGACATCGGCAAGATCGGCATTCCCGATGCGGTTCTGCTCAAGCCGGGCAGGCTGGACGAGAACGAAATGGCGATCATCCGGACGCATCCGGAAATCGGTGCCAGCCTGTTGGCGGGCGACCGCTCCGAACTGCTCTGCCTGGCGCAAACGATAGCGCTCACCCACCACGAGAAGTGGGATGGCAGCGGCTATCCGGCCGGCCTGGCGGGTGGCGACATCCCCGAGGCGGGGCGCATCGTCGCCGTCGCCGACGTCTTTGACGCGCTAAGCTCGAACCGATCCTACAAGCGGGCGTGGTCGGTCGACGAGGCGGTGGCCTACGTCATCGACAGCAGCGGCAGCCACTTCGATCCGGATGTGGTGCGCTGCTTTCAGGAGCACCTGCCGGAAATCCTGGCTATTGGCAACGAACACCGGGAGCCGCAGGCCCAGCCGCCCTGCCTTGCGGCCTCGGCAGAACCGCTGGCGGCCTCCCCGCTGGCCCCAGCCGACTAGTTCAAGTCGTTGTTCCGATAATACTTCGTTCCCTTCAGCGTGGCATCGAGGGCAAGCCCCTTGTCGGTCATCTGGTACACGTGGACACCGGGTGCCACGAGCACCGCGCCCTCGAAGGCGCCGCCCTGCTTACCGTCGGTTGCCGCCGCAGTCGCCTGCGCGCTCGATTCCCAGCCCGAGTCGACGAAGTTCGTCAGGGCATCTTCGTTGTCAAAGACGAAGACCAGCGAGAACTTCTTGATGCCGATACCGAACCCGGCCTGTACCTCGACCATCTTCATGAAGATTTCGCGCTGTGTGCGGTTGTTGACTGCCACCCCGCTGCCGGCGCCGCCGCCGGCAAGGAAAATCTTCATTCCGAAGTTGCTGAAGGTGGCATAGCCGGCACTTGCCGCGATCCGCTTCTTTGCCGCCGGAGAGCTTCGGTAGAGTTGGCGCAGAATGCTCTGCGAGGTCTTTCTGATTTCCGCGCGTTCCTGCGCTACCGTGGACTCGGTGGCGAAGGAAGGCGTGTTGACAAAGAGGGCCAGTGCGGCAAGGCAGATAATCAGGGCACGCCTCATGGAAGAATCCTTTCATCAAAAGCAGTCAAGAAAACGGCAGCATACGTTCGTCGGGTGAACCTCACCGCGTGCCCCGGCCATGAGCCAGCCGCTCGTCTGGACGGCCACAACCCGGGCATGCTGCCCGCCCGCGGCGTGGCGGTTCCCGCGGCCGCTCTGCGCGGTAGTCGAACTTCCAGATAGTATCCGCTTCCCAGCGAAACACGGTCAATGCTCTCGGCAGTTTCTTTGCCAGCTGGCTGCTCGAAACGATCGATCCTGGACGGTCGTCGAGCCAGCTTCCAGGGGCGCCCGTGTGCGCGCCGATCCTTTACAATGGCCGCGTCCGGGCGTGCCGAGTCGGGCCATCGAAGCGCGCTGTGCAGCCGATCTGGCGCCTGGTTCGCGCACGCACCGCGCGGCCGGCCCGGCTTTCGCCCGGTCGACACTGCGCCATCCAGGGCTGTCGGTCGCCCGCCCACCTGCCTCCCGCCCGTCGAACTGCCATGCTGCCTCCTTCGTCCGCTCCTGCCGCAGATCCTCCCGAGCATCCGACCACGACCCCAGCGCGCTATCGCCGCGTGCCGGGATCCGGTCGATGAGCGCGCGGGGCATCGTGGCACTGCTCGGCGCGCTGCTCGTCGCCGGCTGCGCAGTGCTTTCGCGCGATGCGCTCGACCAGCAGTTCGGGGCGGCCGACCCGACGCGTCACGACGTGCCGCTTGCCAGCACGGGTGAGATTTCCTACCGGCGCGATGTGCAGCCGATTATCGAGCGGCGCTGCGTGCTTTGCCATGCGTGCTACGACGCGCCGTGTCAGCAGAAGCTCGGCGCCTGGGAAGGAATCGCGCGCGGCAGCAGCAAGCAGCGGGTGTACGAGACGCGCCTGGGCGAAGCAGCGCCGACGCGGCTTTTCGAAGACGCAGGCAAGGCTTCCGAGTGGCGCCAGCTCGGTTTTTCGCCGGTACTCAACGAACGCCAGGCGACGGCCGAATTCAATCTCGCCGGCAGCGTGCTCTATCGCAGTCTGCAATTGAAGGAGCGTCATCCACTGCCGCAGGTCGCGATCCTACCGCCGACTTTCGATTTCTCGCTTGATCGTGCGCAGAGCTGCCCGCAACTGGCCGAGTTCGATCGCTTCGCGCACGAGCATCCCTTGTGGGGAATGCCTTTCGGCCTGCCCGGCCTGAGCGCGGGCGAAATGGACCAGGTCCGCCGCTGGCTGGAAGCCGGCGCGCCTTTCGAGGGACTACCGCCGCTGCCGGACAAGGTCGAGCGCCAGCTTGCCGAATGGGAGGCGTTTTTCAACGGCGATTCGGCCAAGCAGCGCCTGGTCAGCCGCTACCTCTACGAACACCTCTTTCTCGCCCACCTCTACTTCGACGACGATGCGCAGCGCCACTATTTCCGCCTGATCCGCTCGCGCACGCCGCCCGGGGTGGCGGCTGAGCCGATCGCCACCCGCCGGCCTTACGACGACCCGGGCGGCGAGCGCGTCTACTACCGCCTGCAACGCGAGCAGGAGACGATCGTCGACAAGACGCACATGCCCTACGCGCTGGGCGCCGAGCGCATGGCGCGCTGGCGCGCGTGGTTCCTCACGCCGGATTACGTGGTCGACCAACTACCCTCGTACGATGCGGTGGTCGCCGCCAATCCCTTCCTCGCCTTTCGTGCGCTGCCGGTCAGCGCGCGCTACCGCTTTCTGATCGACGAAGCGGAGTTCACGATCATGGGCTTCATCAAGGGTCCGGTCTGTCGTGGGCAGGTCGCACTGGACGTGATCCAGGACCGTTTCTGGGTTTTCTTTCTCGCCGACCAGCGGTTGCCGCAACAGCGTGATGACTTTCTCGCCCGCGAAGCCGCTTTTCTCCGCCTGCCGGCGGAGGCCGGCAGCGCGAGCGGAATCATCGGTCCCTGGCGCGAGTACGCGCGGCTCGAAGCGCAATACCTGCGCCACAAGTCGGCGGCGCTGAGCGAACACGCGCAGGCGAATGGGCGCCCGGCCCTCGACTGGATCTGGGACGGCGACGGCGTCAACCCGAACGCTGCGCTGACCGTCTTTCGTCACTACGACAGCGCTTCGGTCAGCAAAGGACTGCTCGGCGAGCCACCGAAAACGGTCTGGGTGCTCAGCTACCCGCTGCTCGAACGTATCCACTACCTGCTCGTCGCCGGTTTCGACGTGTATGGCAACGTCGGTCATCAGGCGCTGTCGCGGCTGTACATGGACTTCATGCGCATGGAGGCCGAGTTCAACGCGCTCGTCTTCCTGCCACTGACAAGTCGGCGAGCCGTACGTGACCACTGGTACCGGGACGCTGACGACGAGGTGAAAGAGCACGTCTACGGCACCCTGGCGCGTTTCGAGGTCGACAGCGGAATTCGCTTTCAGACGCAGGCGCCGCTGGCCGAGTTGCATGGCATGCTGCGCCAACGGCTGGCGCCGGTGCTCGAAGGCCAGCGCGATCTGGCGAGCGTTCCCGATGTCGGTCTGCGCCAAGCTCTCGCCGCCCTCGCCGGCGTGCGCGGCGCGTCGCTGTCATGGTTGCCGGAAGTGCTCATCCTGCGCGTCGACGATCCCGCGCACGTGACGCGCTACTTCACCGTGCTGCGCAATACCGGTCATCGCCATGTGACCAGCCTGCTGCGCGAAGGGCGCGAGCTGCAGCCGGACGAAAACACGCTGACCGTCGTCGCCGGCATCCTTGGCTCGTATCCGAACGCCATCTTCCGCGTGCAGCGCAAGGAAATCGGCGCGCTGGCCGCGGCGCTGCGCACGCTCGCCCGCGAGGACGACTACCGCGCACTGGCCGACCGCTACGCCGTTCGCCGCACACAGGCCGATTTCTGGCGCATCAGCGATGCGCTGCAGGACGAGCACCTGCGCCTGGCGCCGATCGCCGGTGGATTGCTCGACTACAGCCGGCTGGAGAACCGTTGAAGGCAGGCGACCGCCAGCGCACTGCCGGCCAGGTAGCAAGGGGAAATACTGGCCGGCAGGCGCGAATCTGCTGCACCTCGCAGCTTGGCGTCCCGCTTGGCGGCGACGCTTCGCTCGAGCAGACGAGCGTTTGTACCCTCTGCTCAAGTGTGACCAGGGCAGGACGGCTGGCGCCGGCGCGCGCGCCTCTCCGGTTGACGACTCAGCGGCCGACGATATCGCTCTTCAGCCCGGAGATCGCCTGCAGCACTTCGCCGCGTTCGGCCGCCGGCACCTTGAAGCGGTCGAACGTCGCCGACAAGGCCCTGAGCGAAATCTCCCAGTCATCGTCGGTGATCTTCAGCCCGCTGTGCGAGGTCTTCATGTCGCGTCCACGGTAAGAGCACGGACCCTTGCTGACCACGCAGAGGAAGTCGATCACATCGCCACGAATCCGCGCCACCGAGGCGCTACTGTGGCCGACGAAGAATCTGCCCAGCTTCGGGTCCTGCACCAGGCGGCCGAGAAAGTCGTCGGTAACCGCAGCGAGCGCGTCGTAGCCGCCCAGGCGCTTGTACAGTGTCGCTTCCTCGCTCGCGGCGGGCGCCGCCAGGCCGATCGTCAACGCTGCGACGAGTAGTGCCAGCGCGTTTCCTCTTCTGCTTTTCATCGTGCATTCCTCCATTCGTTGTCCATAGTCGGGCGGCAACCGAAAGACGCCACCTGCTGAGAACTACGCTTGCCTGGCCCGCCTGGATGCACACGGTCGGCAAAAGCGCGCGCGATGCTGTCGACGCTCGGCTGGCGGGGGGCGAAGCCCACGGGCGGGCAGGCTTTGCAGCCGCGCCGTGCGCTTGCCTTGCTCGCACGCGATGGCCGTCGCGGGCGAGCAAGGCCGGGGGAAGGCGCCCGCGTCCGACAAGAGTTTCCGGTCAACCGCCGTGTTGACGGATGTCGCGGTGCGCCGTCTTCTGGAGTGCGCCAATGTTTGCGGCCGGTTTGTTCGAAATGCGGCGCGTTGGCGGTGAAACGACTCGCGCAGGACGCAGTGTGATCGCCCGCCGGGCAGCGGTGGACTGCGCGGCGGGCGTGGCTATTCCCGACGGCTGCGCGAGACTGAGGTGGCATCTTGCCGGGGCTGCTGCGCGAGGCGCCGAGCGAATCCCGAATTCCTTCAGCCAGGATCAGCCGATTGTCCGTCATCGGCGGGCCAGGGTCGGCACCGCGATGGCGCATCGCGTGTGCAGTGTCGGGCTGAGCGCAACTGGCCGCTGGCTCAGGCCGGTGTCGCTGGTGGCGTCGGCCGCGCGCGCGTGGCGTATAATCCGCCTTTTCCCCGTAATGTCTGAAGCTTGGCCATGCCGATATACGCGTATCGATGTTCTGCCTGCGGCTGCGAGAAAGATCACCTGCAGAAACTTAACGACCCGGAGTTGCGTGTCTGCCCGCAGTGCGGCCAGGCGACCTACAGCAAGCAGGTGACCGCGGCCGGTTTTCAGTTGAAGGGTAGCGGCTGGTACGTCACCGATTTCAAAGGCGGGAACAAGCCACCGCCGACCGCCACCGAGAAACCGGAAAAAGTTGAGCAACCCGCCGCAGAAAGCGCCGGCACAGCAGAAAGCGGCCCGTGCACGGCCAGTTGATCAAGCGCTACTTTCTTACCGGGTTGCTGATCTGGGTTCCCCTGGCGATCACCGCCTGGGTGCTCGTGCTGATCGTCAGCACGATGGACCAGTCGCTGCACCTGCTGCCGGCAGCCATCCACCCGCGAAATCTGCTCGGCTTCGACCTGCCGGGTGTCGGCGCGGTGCTCACGCTGCTGATCATCGTGCTCACCGGTCTGCTCGCGACGAATTTTATCGGGCAACGCCTGGTCATCTGGTGGGAGCGGCTGCTCGCCAGAATCCCCGTCGTCAATTCGATCTACACCAGCGTCAAGCAGGTTTCGGATACGCTGTTTTCGTCGTCCGGCAACGCGTTTCGCAAAGCGTTGCTGATCGAGTATCCACGGCGCGGAGCGTGGACCATTGCCTTTCTCACCGGCAAGCCGGGCAGCGATGTCCTGCAACACCTCGACGGCGACTTCGTCAGCGTCTACGTGCCGACGACGCCCAACCCGACGTCGGGCTTCTTCCTGATGATCGCCAAAGCGGATGTGATTGAACTCGACATGAGCGTCGATACGGCACTCAAGTACGTCATTTCGATGGGCGTCGTCGCCCCGCCGCCAGCACCGGCGGGCGATCGCCCCGGCCGACGGAGCGCCGTCGCCTGACCTTCTTACCGCGGACAAAGGTATGCGCACTCATTATTGCGGACAAGTGAATGGCCGCCTGATCGGCCAACAGATCACGCTTTGCGGCTGGGCTCACCGGCGGCGCGACCACGGTGGTGTCATCTTCATTGACTTGCGCGACCGGGAAGGTCTGGCTCAGATCGTCTGCGACCCGGATCGGCCGCAGATGTTCAGGACAGCGGAAGTCGTGCGCAGCGAGTTCTGCCTGAAGGTCGTCGGCCAGGTTCGCGCACGCCCGGAAGGCACGGTGAACCGCAACATCGCGAGCGGCGAAGTGGAGATTCTCTGTCACGAGATCGAGGTGCTCAATCCCTCGCTGACCCCGCCTTTCCAGCTCGACGAGGACAATCTGGCGGAGAACACGCGCCTGCTGCACCGGGTGCTCGACCTGCGCCGACTGCAGATGCAGCGCAATCTGCAGTTGCGCTACCGTACCGCACGCGCTTTCCGCCGCTTTCTCGACGAGGCCGGTTTCATCGACATCGAAACGCCGATGTTGACGAAGAGCACGCCGGAAGGTGCGCGCGATTACCTGGTTCCCTCGCGCGTGCATCCCGGGTATTTCTTTGCCCTCCCACAATCGCCGCAGCTCTTCAAGCAGTTGCTGATGATCGCCGGCTTTGACCGCTACTATCAGATTACCAAGTGTTTTCGCGACGAAGATCTGCGCGCCGACCGGCAACCCGAGTTTACCCAGGTGGATATCGAGACCTCGTTCATGCACGAAGGCGAGATCATCGCGCTGATGGAGGAACTGATGCGCTCGGTCTTCGCCGAGGTGATTGCTGTGCAGTTGCCGAATCCCTTCCCGCGTTTGAGCTACGATGAGGCAATGGCACGTTACGGATCGGACAAGCCCGACCTGCGCGTGACGCTGGAATTGGTTGAGGTGACCGACGTTCTGCGCGACGTCGCGTTCAAGGTGTTCGCCAACGTGGCCAACAGCGCGGGCGGGCGGGTCGCCGCGTTGCGAGTGCCGGGCGGAGCCAGCCTGACGCGCAGCGAGATCGACGCCTATACGCAGTTCGTCGGCATCTACGGTGCGCGCGGCCTGGCCTACATCAAGGTCAACGACGTCAGGCAGCCAAACGAAAACGGTCTGCAGTCGCCGATCGTCAAGAATTTGCATGCAACTGCGCTGCAGGCGATCCTCGAGCGCACTGGCGCGCAATCGGGGGACCTGATCTTTTTCGGTGCGGACAAACGCAAGGTGGTCAACGACGCCCTCGGCGCGTTGCGCGTCAAGATCGGTCACGAGAAAGCGTTCCTCAACGGGCGGGCCTGGGAGCCGGTGTGGATCGTCGATTTCCCGATGTTCGAATACGACGAAGACGAAAAGCGCTGGAATGCCTGCCACCACCCATTTACCAGCCCGAAGGACGAACACCTGGAGTTGCTCGACAGCGATCCGGGCAAGTGCCTGGCCAAGGCCTACGACCTCGCCCTGAACGGCAGCGAACTGGGTGGCGGTTCCGTCCGCATTCATCGTTCAAGCGTCCAGGAGAGTGTTTTCAAGGCACTCGGCATCGGCGACGAGGAGGCGCGCAGCAAGTTCGGTTTCCTGCTCGAAGCCCTCAAGTATGGTGCTCCGCCACACGGCGGCCTGGCCTTCGGGCTTGACCGGATTGTCACCATGATGGCCGGTGCCGAGTCGATTCGCGACGTGATCGCCTTCCCGAAGACGCAACGCGCGCAGTGCCTGTTGACCGATGCGCCGAGCGCGGTAGACGAGAAACAGTTGCGCGAGCTGCATATTCGCCTGCGCCAGAAGATCGAAACGCAAGTCGACGTCGGCCGGAGCTGAAGCGCCATGCAGGAAGTCGCCGCCTTCTGTCGCTCCATACTGCTCGCCGCTTTTCTCGGCCTGTTCGCCCTCGCTTCGCCGGCGTACGCCCGCGGCGCGGACTCGCTGCCAAGCGTTCTCTTCGCCGACTTGCCGGCCGAGGCGCAGGCCACCTTGCGCCTGATCGAACAGGGTGGCCCATTTCCTTACCCGCGCAAGGATGGCAGCATTTTCGGGAACTTCGAGCGACGTCTTCCGCTGCAGGCGCGTGGCTATTACCGCGAATACACGGTGCCTACGCCCGGCCGGCGCGATCGCGGGGCTCGCCGGATCGTTGCCGGCCAGATCGCACGCGGCGAGTACTACTACACCGATGACCACTACCGCAGCTTCCGCCGCATACGCGAACGCCCATGACACATACCAGGCTGCAAGAACTGCTCGAAGACGCCGGGCAAACCGGCATTTTCCACCTTCCCGAAAGCGGCCGGACGGCGGTACGCCATGCCGCCGAAGCTGGCGGCATGGTCTGCTTCGAAGTCAGTTTTGCCGACTCGGCGCAGATCGATGCGGTCCTTGCCGGACTCGGGCGCGACCTTGATTTTCCGGAATGGTATGGCAACAACTTCGACGCCCTGAAGGACTGCCTGACCGATTTCTCGTGGTGCGAAGCCGCTGGCTATGTGCTGATCATTTCACACGCGGAAGTGCTGCAGCGCGAGAACCCCGACAAGTTTCATACTCTCAACCAGGTGTTCAACGCGGCCATTGACGAATGGCGCGAGCAAGGCTTCCCGCTGTGGGTCTTTTACGATCTGCGTACCAACGGGCTGGCGACGCTTCCGACGCTGACGTGACGACGTACAAACGGCCAGTTTCGGTACTCGTCGTCATTCACACGCCAGACCTGCAGGTTCTCCTGCTCGAGCGGGCGGCACACGCCGGCTATTGGCAATCGGTGACCGGCAGCCAGGAAGCCGGAGAAACGCTGGTCCAGACGGCACTGCGCGAGATTGCCGAGGAGACCGGCATCGAAGCCGATCCGGCCGCCCTGCTCGACTGGCAGTTTACCAACACCTACGAAATCTTCGCCGAGTGGCGGCAGCGCTATGCACCGGGTGTGACGCACAATACCGAGCACGTGTTCTCGCTCGAGTTGCCAGTCGTCCAGCCAATCCGTCTGGCGCTCAACGAGCATCTCGCCTACTGCTGGTTGGCGCAGCGTGAAGCAGCCGCCAAGTGCTTTTCGTGGAGCAACCGTGACGCCATTCTCATGCTGAACGAGCGGCGACGTTCTCCTGGCTAGCTTTTTCGGTCAAGCAGTCCGGGCAGTAACAACTGCCACCGGGCAGCGGGGTAAACGCCAATGGCGGTTGCTGCATGCACCAGCACGACGCCAGACCGGCGGCGGCGCCGCACACGAAGGATGCGCCGCAGGCGCTGCAGATGCTGCGCAATATTTCTTCCGACACGACTTGATTCCTTTCCTTTGCGCTCAATCCCTGGCCAGCAGGCCCTCGTCCAGCCAGCGCCCAAGAACGGCGACAACGCCCTGCACGGCCGCCGCGTCGCCGTCCTCGGCGAGCAGCGAACAGCATTCGGCAAACGTGGCGCCGTCGGCCAAGGCACGCAAGGCAGCGCCTTCCCGATTATCCGCCGAACGCCATAAGCAGTCGAGCTTGCGGCGCCAGACGAGCAGCGTGTGCGCCAGGCGCTGCGGCGCCTCGGTGAGCGCTGCCGGATCGTCGTTGAGCGCATGCCAGACGGGTTCGACGCGCCACTGCAGGTCGATCGTCTGCAGCGATGGCACCAGCCGATAGCGCCGGCCGGGCCAGTCGTCCGGCGCCAATGCGATGAGCTCGTCGCGCGTCAGGCACGGCGCATCGGCAGCGTCGAAAGCCGCCCGCATCGCCCAGTCCATACGCGCCAGGTCGACCAGCGCCGGATGCGGTAGTTGTTCGCTGGTGCGGCTCAGGTAATCGACCAGCGAATCGCCAAACCAGCGGATCGAGCGCTGCCGCGAAGGGTGAGCATCGATGTAGGCGCTGGCCAGCGCGGCAAAGGCATCGTCGCCCAGGGCGCGCAGCAGAACCGGAAAGTTGTCGCGCAAAGCGGCTGTCAGACGGGCGCGGTAGGCCACACGATAGACCTCCAGGCCGCGCGCGGATCGTTGCGCCGCGTTGGCAAGCAGGTCAGACGCCGAAGCGTCGACCAGAATGGCAGCCTGCAAGCCGTTTTCGATCGCCTCCAGCGAATTCATCGCACCCGCTCCGCGTGCCCCTGACTGCGCTCGGCAAGCTCGCGCGCACACACCAACTCGCCGATCAGCAGCGCGAGCGGCGGAATATCGTCGTCGCGCTCGATCATCGTCGGCACCGTTCCGAGCCGCTGCAGCGCGTAGGCGTAGAGCTCCCAGACCGCCTGACATACCGGCTGATCGTGTGTATCGATCAGGATGTCGGGGTGCGTTTCGTGCCCGGCCAGGTGAATCTGACGCACGGCTGCCGGCGGTATCGCATCGATGAAGGTGCGTGCGTCGAAGCCGTGATTGACGCTGCTCACATAGGCATTGTTGATGTCGAGCAGGAGCTCGCAACCGGTTCGCGCGACCAGTTGAGCGATGAACTCCCATTCGCTCATCTCGTCGGCAAGGAAGGAAACGTAGCTCGAAACATTTTCCAGGACGAGCTGGCAGCGAAGAAACTCCTGCACCTGATCGATACGTGCCGTCAGGTGACGCAGCGTCTCCGCCGTGTAAGGCAGCGGCAGGAGGTCGTGCAGGTTCACCCCGGCAACCCCCGTCCAGCACAAGTGATCGGATACCCAGGCGGGTTCCAGTCGATCGATCAGCGCCTTGAGTTGTCCCAGGTAAGCCGGATCGAGTGGGTCGAGGCTGCCGATCGACAGCGACACACCATGCATCACCATCGGATAGTCGCGCCGAATCTGCTCGACGAAATGGAGCGGCTTGCCGCCCGCGACCATATAGTTCTCGGAGATGATCTCCAGCCAGTCGACCGGCTGCCTGGCAGCGATGAAATCACCATAATGCGCGCTGCGCAGGCCGAGACCGAACCCGGCAATCGCTTCACTCAAGACAAGCTCCTCGCCAATTTCCACGCAGCCCCATGGCCGCCCAGGGTGTCGAGGGGCGACGATGGTGGGCTGACGCACGCCAGCCTGACGTGCTGGCGTGCCTTGCCTACCCTATTTGACGACCTTGCCGCCAGCGTCCGTACACTCCTTGGCGCTGCCCTTGTTGACCCAACCCTGGCCCTTGCAGGCGTTCATTCCCTTGCACTCGCTTTTTGCCGTCTTGCATTCCGACTGGCCCTTGCAGGCGTTGATCCCGGCACAGTGAACGGCCGCGCTCTCGGCTGCGCCAACGCTCGGTACGACCAGTGTTCCGGCGGCAAAAAGGGCGGCGGCAGCGGTCGCGAGGGCAACACCAGACATTTTGTTCGACATGAGTCTCTCCTCGTAATGGGGTGTGGAAGACGCCGAAGTCCGCAGCGATGCGGCGAGGCCTCCGACACTGCTTAGACGCGTTCATCCGGCAATTGCTTACAGATTCTAGGAAAAAACTGCTTCAGCGGCCGTTGCGGCCGATCCTCTACGCCTGGTCAGACGCACGCCCTGTGCTGGGCAATCGCCGACCTGATCCAGGCCGGAACCCCCGACCTGCGGCACAAACTCAGGCGACCCCACGTGATCAGCGTGCTTGGGCGCGCGGGCCGCTGCCTGTTTACAGCCCGCGACCTGAACAATGCAGGGCATCGACGAAGTGGCAAAGCGTAGAAGAGGGGCGCACTGCCCCGCTGCGCAGGCCTGCGTGACCGCTTTCGTGCTGCTCGCTGGAATCAGTCGGCAACAAGACTGCCAATCCGGTATTGCGCCAGCAACTCGTCCGCCCGTTCGGAATGGGTGCGTCCCTTGTTCTTGGTTGCGTACGCCTGGCTTGCTTCCCGGCCACACCAGGGGAGAACGAGCTCGGGACGCGAAGGATGCTCGGGAAGATACGGGCTGACATCGTAGACGCTGCCGCGAATGGCCATCCAGCAATCCTCCGGCGTCGCGTGCCGCGCCAGCTCAACCGGCGAGACCTGTCGCTCGCGCACGGCAACCGCCGGTAGCGGAACCTCAGGCCGCCAGTAGGTGCTACTCCAGAAGGCCGCTACGAACAGCCAGAAGGCCACGGTTGCACCCACGTACAAACGCTGCATCAGCGGAACCCGAAGCTTTCGAAGTGGATCTGTCGCGGACTTGTTCCCCGCTTGAGCAGGGTTCTTCGCGCCGCCGCCAACATTCCCGGCGGCCCACAAAAGTAGCACTCCTGGCCAGTCACCAGCGCGCCCGCTTCGGCCAGCAGCAGCTCGAGATTCGGTGCTTCATCGCCGGTTGCCAGGGTATAGAGGGCAAGCTTCGGGTCAGCAGCGGCCAGCGCCTGCAACTCATCGACGAAAGCCGCGTCGGCTGTGCTGCGATAAAGATAGAGCAGGGTCGTCGGCTGGACTAGCCGGGAGGAGCGTAGCAGCGCCAGGAATGGCGTAATGCCGATGCCGCCGGCCAACCAGAGCTGGCGTGCGACCGGCCGGTCGGCGAGGAACGATCCGAATGGACCGTGGACACGCGCCGGCACGCCTGGCGCGATCAATTGCATGCGCCGTGTACAGTCGCCGAGTGCCTTGACAGCAATCCGCAGATCGCCGTCAGCATCGACGGCGCTGACCGTGAACGGGTGAAACTCGCCGCAGCCCCGGAAGCCGGCGCCGGAAAAGAAGGCGACCAGAACAAACTGCCCAGCGCTGGCGGCGATCGGCCGAGCCAGTGGTGACAGGGCAATCTCGAGCACGTCGTCGGTGACGTGCACGGCGGCCCGGACGAGATAGGGCCGTGCAGTCCGTGCCGAGTCCTCGCCGAGCAGTCGCCAGCCAAGCAACAGCACGCACAGCGCGAGCAGTGGCAGGACGGGCCCGTCGATTCCGAGCAGGAAGAGGTGCAGCAGTCCGCAAAGAACGCCGATACCCAGAACGAAATGCAGCCGGCGCCAGCTCCGGTAGGCCAGGCGCTGAGCAAACGTCGCCGCCAGGCCCAGCATGAGAAGGAACAGCGCAAGCCAGCCGAGCCAGATCGGCCAGAGCTGGGGGGCAGGGAAAAGGATTTGCCAGGCGAGTTGCGGCGAATCCATCCAGGCATCCGCGGCGAGCGCCAGCGGATGCGCCAGAAGCAGAAGATAGGCTGCCACGCCGATCCGATGGTGCCAGTGGTACATTCTTTCCAGGCCGCCCAGCCAGGGCGCCAGCCAGGTCTCGCGCAACATCAGGAAGAGACTGGCCAGGAGCAGTCCACAGCCCGCCCAGCCAAGCACGATACCCAGGCTGCGCGCCAGCGACAGTCCATCGGGAAACGCCCACCAGACGGGAACAGCCGTGCACGCGACGACAAGCAGCGGAATCGACAGGCGGCGAATCAGGTTCATGAGCGGAAACGGAAGACGGCCCAAAGTCAGCCGGACGGCTTGTCCGCTTGCAGGTGCTCGCAGATGTCGCGCTTGCCACGCGGCAATTCAAGCCCGCGCTGGCGGGCACGTTCTTCCATCTGTTCGTGGTGCGCCAGGCGGTAACGCTGACATTCTTCGTACGTCCGAAAGCCGCGGATGCGCGCCTGATGCTCAATTCGTTCCTCAGGCGTCATCAGTTGCCACCCGCGCGTGTTCGCTTCGCTCGCTCGCCAAGGCCCGCCGGCATGCACACTGGCCGACAAGGCCAGCGCGTAGAAAGTTACCAGAAGCATGTTGATCATCGGTCGTACTCTCCACCTCGAACGAAGCGCGCGCTCCCGGGGGCAAGCTCCTTGTCGTGTCCACTGAAGCCGTGCGCAGCATTCGCCGCGCAAGCGGCAAGGCCAAGTTGCGCGGCACCGCCAGGTGGCAGCAATGAAGTGGTCGGCGCTTCCGGCGCGGCGCACTGGAGAAGCAAGCGCGTAACGCATCGTGCTGCCCCGCTGCGTCGCGACTGCGAGCAGCTCGGCGCAGCGCTTTCCAGGCGGGCATGACGGGAGGCCGGACAGTAGAGACTCGGGCCAGCCGCGCCTGCCGGCCACCAGGGCGGCGCGCATCATCGCGTTCGTCGCGTGCGGCTGTGCACTACGGCTGCGGTCCATGGCGGGCGGCGATCAAGGACTTGAGCAGTTCATCATGCGGCGGTAGCAGCGTGAGCTGGCCCTTGCTGGCAAGCAACTGCTGAACCTCCAGGATCTCGAAGAGCGCATCGGCGACTTCCCGGTCGGCGGCGATCACCTGGATCGCCTGGCCGACGATCTGTGGCCGGGTCGCGCCCGCCTTGGCGAACTCGATCGCCGCCAGGCGCTCGGCAGTGCTGGTGATGATGTTCACCTGGTTGGCGCCATCCTGCTTGATCGCCGAAGTCACCTGACGCAGGCGGTTGACGACTTTCTCCTGGATGTGCCGGGTCATTCCCGCATCGCGGAAATGCACCTTGCGGATATAGACCGAACCGAGTTTATAGCCCCATTCGTGCGAACGCGGCGACACTTCCTCGCGCACCGCCTTGCTCATTCCGTGCCGGTTGATCAGCATCTGTTCGAGCGGCATGTTGCTCAAGGAACGGACGACCGCATTGCTCACGTTCGCCGCCAGCGAGCCGCGCGGGTCGGCGTTGCGGAAGAGGTAGGCCAACGGCTGGCTGATGTACATCTCGTACCAGATGCCAACGCCCATCGGCGCGCCCTCTTCCGAGTTGACCGGGTTGCTGCGCAGGTATTGCTGGTCGAGCCGCATGTCGAGGACCTCGCGCCGGCCGAGCCACATCACCAGGAATGCGGGCAGACCAATGCTGAGCGGCAGGAAGTGCAACCCCGGCTCGTTCAGAATCCCGACCACCCGCCCGAAGAGAACGAAGACCTGGCAGGTTCCCTCCTGGACGATGGTGTACAAGCCGAGACGCTGGAGGAGCAACAGGGTCAGCGGGACGACGGCCCATAAGGCAATGAAGGTCGCTGCGGCAGCGGTCGGGAAGCCGATCCAGGCGCTCATTCTTTCACCTCGCGGATGACGCTGCGCGCATGCGAAAAGAGAGGCACGCGGACGTTGCGCAAGTACGCGCGCAGCGTATCCGGACCGCTTTCGCGCAAGACGCCGAGTTCTCTGGCCAGCGCAACCAGCGGCTCTACTTCCGCTTGCGCATTGAGTGTCTGGATTTCGACCGCACGCCTCGACTGGACGATCTTCTGATCGGCCAGTGCCTGCGCCAGGCTGATGTCGGAAGAAACCTGGTTATAAGCTGTGTTGATTGCCGCCAGCGCGGTTTCCACCTCGCCCGGCGGGTCGATCCCGGTGATCAGCGAGGCATCGAGGATGATCCCGTAGCGCGCAGCCGACGAGGCGCACTCACGTTCCATGTGTTCGTTCAGGTCGCGTAGATTTTTGCGCAGATCGTTGATCGAAACGCCGGTGACGGCACTCATTTCGCCACCGCGTGCGGCTTCAGCGCCATTTGGTGCAGCAAAACCCGCGATGCGCTCGCGCAGCACCGAAACAAAGTAGCCCATGACGTGCGAGATCGGGTGCTTGACGCCAAAAAGGTAGGCGTAGAGATTGCTTTCGGCAACGCGGTAGCGAATCTGGCCCGTCAGGCCGGTGTCGAGCTGGTCCTTGGTCACCGCATCGAGTACCGTCCCGTGCGCGTTGGCCGTCGGATCCTCCGGGTCGTGCGCCATGTTCATCGTCTGCGTGGCGATCGAGACCTTGTAGATCCTTTCCCAGGGCCATTTGAAGTAAGGCCCGCCGGGCGGAATGACGCGCAGCTGCGGATAGTTGTAGCGCGCCTTGTCGTCATCGCTCAGGCTTTCGCCGAGTGCCGACTGCGCGGTCATTGTCTCACCAACACGCTGCACGCGACCGAAGACGGTCTTCACGGCACGTTCGTTCTGGTCCACCGTGTACAAGCAGTTGAGCCCGTAGCGCGCTAGCAACCAGGCAAGCAGTCCGATCAGCATACCGAACATGATATCCATCCGTATCCTCCTGCTCCTGCACCGAGCGGTGCGTCACCGCGGCTGCACCGACAGGGGCGATTATGCGGCATTTGCCGGGCGCTGCGGCCGTGCCTGCTGGCGTGCGGCAAGCGCTTGGCGCAAGGCGCGGCGGTCAGCCCCGCCGGTGCGTGGCAGCGCTCAGGATCGCCCGCTATTCGCAGGCTGTTGCCCGCACAAAGGCCGCCCGTCGCGCGCTAGGCACGCGCGAGGCGGGCGGGCAGCACCTCGCGCAACAAACCGGCCGCGTCGCGAATCATCCGTTCGGTGGTGGCCCAATCGACGCACGAGTCGGTGACCGAACAGCCGTAGATCAACTGCGACAGATCCTCGGGAATCGGCTGGTTGCCGGCTACGATGTTCGATTCGATCATCATGCCGACGATCGAGCGGTTGCCCAGGCGAACCTGATTGACCACATCAGCCATCACCAAAGGCTGCAGTTCGTACTTCTTGTAGCTGTTGGCGTGCGAGCAGTCGATCACCACGTTGCTCGACAAGCCCGCCTTGCGCAGGGCGATTTCAGCCATCTGAACGCTCACGGTGTCGTAATTCGGCCGGTCGCCGCCGCCACGCAGAACCAGGTGGCCATGGCGGTTGCCGCGCGTACGTACAATCGCCGTCCTGCCCTGCTCGTTGATGCCGAGGAAGCTGTGCGGGTGCGCTGCGGAAAGAATGGCATTCACGGCGATCCCGATGTCGCCGTTGGTGCCGTTCTTGAACCCCACCGGGGTCGACAGGCCGGACGATATCTCGCGATGCGTCTGCGACTCGCTGGTGCGCGCGCCGATCGCCGTCCACGAAATGAGGTCGCCAAGGTATTGCGGCGAGATCGGATCAAGCGCTTCGGTGCCCGCCGGCAGTCCGAGTTCGGCCAGTTGCAGGAGGAAGCTGCGTGCCTTGCGCATTCCTTCGTCGACGTGGAACGAGTCGTCCATGTCCGGATCGTTGATGTAGCCTTTCCAGCCGGTCGTCGTGCGCGGTTTTTCGAAGTAGACGCGCATGACGAGATAGAGCGTGTCCTCGACCTCGCGCGCCAGTTCGAGCAGACGATGGGCGTAGTCCAGCCCGGCAACCGGGTCGTGGATCGAGCAAGGTCCGACGATGACGAACAAACGATGATCCTGGCGGTCGAGAATGTGGCTCAACACGGCCCGGCCACGCCGGACGGTGCCGGCGGCGCTCGGCGTCAGCGGCAGATGCGTGAGAATCTCCTCCGGAGAGGGCATCGGGTCGAATGCGGTAACGTTGATGTTGTCGAGGTCGATGGTCGTCATGGAAGGTCAGATTCAGTTGGCTAGGCGTTGAACAAGATCCCGCACGGCCGCTACGCGCTCAGCGAGCGTCGTGCTTTGCCGCTTGAGGATGAGTTTGTCCGGACCGGCAAGGCGGCAGTTGCGGTCCTTCTGGACAAGATTGATGATCCGTATCGGTTCGATCGGCGTTTCGGGCGAAAACTGAAGAACAACTTGCCCGGCCGTGACGTCGAGCTTGCTTATCCCCAACGGCTTGCAGAGGAGGCGCAGACGGTGGCCGTCGAGCAGCGCGCGGGCTGGCTCCGGCAATTCGCCGAAACGATCGACGAGTTCCTCGTGCAACGCGGTCAGCTCGTCGGCGTCGCTGCAATCGGCCAGTCGCTTGTACAGCGTCAGACGTTCGTTGACGTCGGAGGCGTAGTCCGCCGGCAGCAGCGCCGGCATATGCAGGTTGATTTCCGAGGCAAGCGCCAGTGGCGCTGCCGGATCGACCTCCTTGCCCTGCTTCAGCGCGGCGACGGCGCGCGTCAACATTTCGCTGAACATGGTGAAGCCGACTTCCTGCATTTCGCCTGACTGGTTATCGCCGAGCACCTCGCCGGCGCCGCGGATCTCGAGGTCGTGCATCGCCAGATAGAAGCCGGCGCCAAGTTGATCCATCATCTGGATGGCTTCCAGCCGCTGGCGAGCCTGTTTGTTGAGCGCGCCTTCGTCGTGCGTCAGCAGGTAGGCATAGGCCTGATGGTGTGAACGCCCGACGCGTCCGCGTAACTGGTGCAGCTGGGCGAGGCCGAACTTCTCGGCCTGGTTGATGATCATCGTATTCGCGTGCGGGTTGTCGATGCCGGTTTCGATGATCGTCGTGCACAGGAGGACATTGGCGCGCTGCTGGGTGAACTCGCGCATGACGCGTTCGAGCTCGCGTTCGTTCATCTGGCCATGTCCAACGACGATGCGCGCTTCCGGCAGAATCCTGCGCAAGTGCTCGTGCATCCGCTCAATGCTGGCGACCTCGTTGTGCAGGAAATAGACCTGGCCGCCGCGCTTGAACTCGCGCAGCAGTGCTTCGCGAATGATGCCCTCCGAGTAGCGGGTGACGAAGGTCTTGATCGACAGCCGCTTCTGCGGCGCGGTGGCGATCACCGAGAAGTCGCGCAGGCCTTCGAGCGACATTGCCAAGGTGCGCGGAATTGGCGTCGCCGTCAGCGTCAGAACGTCGACCTCGGCGCGCAAGGCCTTCAGCGCCTCCTTCTGACGGACGCCGAAGCGGTGCTCCTCGTCGATGATGACCAAGCCCAGACGGTTGAACCGGATGTCCTTCTGCAGCAGCCGATGCGTCCCGATGACGATGTCGAGTTTGCCGGCAGCCAGCCGGTCGACCACTTGCGCCCCCTCGCGCGCCGTGCGGAAGCGTGAGAGCTCGGCAATGTTGACCGGCCAGTCGGCAAAGCGGTCCTGGAAGGTCTCGAAATGCTGTTCGCAGAGCAGCGTCGTCGGACAGAGGACTGCCACTTGCCGGCCGCCGGCAACCGCACAGAAGGCGGCGCGCAGCGCCACTTCGGTCTTGCCGAAGCCGACATCGCCGCATACCAGGCGATCCATCGGGCGGCCCGATTTCATGTCCTCGAGCACGGCGGCGATGGCTGCTGCCTGATCCTGAGTTTCCTCGAAACCGAAGCCGTCGGCGAAGGCATCGTAGTCGTGCGCCTTGTACTGGCAGGCATGCCCCTGGCGCGCAGCGCGCAGCGCGTACAGCGCGAGCAGTTCGGCGGCCGTGTCGCGCGCCTGCTGGGCGGCCCGGCGCTTGGCCTTTTCCCAGTGTGGCGAACCTAGTGTGTGCAGCGGTGCGGCGTCGGGATCGGCGCCCGAGTAGCGCGAGATGACGTGCAGTTGCGCCACCGGGACGTAGAGCTTGGCGTTGTCGGCGTAGTGCAGTTCGAGGAACTCCATTGCGCCCTCGCCCAGGTCGAGATGGACCAGGCCCTGATAGCGCGCAACGCCGTGCTGCTCATGCACGACCGGCGCGCCCACCTTGAGCTCAGTCAGGTCGCGCAGCCAGTTGTCGACCGAGGACCGGCGCTGGCCGCTCTGGCGTCCACGGCGCGATGGGCTGTCCGCGTAAAGCTCGGCTTCCGTGACCAAGGCGAGTTGGCCGATCTGAAAACCTTCCTGGAGCGGCCCGACGGCGAGCGCGAGGCGGGTGTCGGCGGCGAGAAAGCTGGCCAGATCCGGACACGCAACAAGCGGCAAGGCGAACTCTGCGCACAGGCCGGCAAGCGTTTCGCGCCGCCCAGGGCTCTCCGCCAGCAGCAGGACTCGCCCCGCGTAGCCCTCGACGAAGGTCTTCAGTCGACCCAGCGGATCGTCGGCGCGCCGGTCAATGGCGACCGATGGCAGGCGCCCGCTTGGGCCGCCGTCGCCGCGGTCGAGACTGATCCGGGCGTAAGACCTGGCAGCGACGAAGAAAGTCTCCTCGGCGAGAAAAAGTTCTTCCGGCGCCAGCAGCGGGCGGCTGCGGTCGCCCGCAAGCAGCCGATGGCGGCCCTGCGCCTCATGCCAGAAAGCACGGAGGGCAGCCGGAACATCCGCGTGCAGGCAGACCACGCTGCGCTCCGGCAGGTAGTCGAAGAGCGTCGCCGTTTCATCGAAGAAAAGCGGCAACCAGTACTCGAGACCCGGTACCGGAATGCCGCTGGACACGTCCTTGTAGATTCCGGCACGCAGCGGATCACCCTCGAAAGCCGTTCGGAAGTTGCGCCGAAAGCGCGTTCGTCCTGTTTCGTCGAGCGGAAATTCACGTGCCGGGAGAAGGCGAACCTCGGCGACCGGATACAGCGTGCGCTGGCTGTCGGCGTCGAAAGTCTTGATCGTTTCGATCTGCTCGTCGAACAGATCGAGGCGGTACGGCAATGGCGATCCCATCGGAAACAGGTCGACCAGACCCCCGCGAATCGCGTATTCGCCGGGCGCAACGACCTGCGTCACGTGCGCGTAGCCGGCCACCGTCATCTGCGCCCGGAAGCGTTCCGCATCGAGTCTGTCGCCCTGCTTGAGGAAGAAGGTGTAGCCTGCCAGATAAGCCGGTGGTGGCAAACGGCAGACGGCGGTGCTCACCGGCACCAGCAGGACATCGCAATCGCCCTGGGTTACGGCGTAAAGCGTCGCCAAGCGCTCGGAAATCAGGTCGTGATGCGGCGAGAAGACGTCGTAGGGCAGGGTTTCCCAGTCGGGCAGCAAGCGCACGCGCAAGTCCGCCGCGAACCAGGGGATCTCGTTCAGCAAGCGCTGTGCGTCGCCGGCGCTCGCGGTCAGCACGGCGAGCAGGCGCGGCGCGCCGCCGCGTTTCGCCTGGCTCGCCAGTTCGGCGAGCAGCAGTGCATCCGCTGAGCCGGCGAAAGGGGGAAGCTGTCGCCTTTCGCCAGGCTCGGGCAGAGGCATTCGGGGAAGCGGTAGCGGCAAGAAGGACGACTCGCTGGTCTGGCTTGGCTGGTAAGTGGCGGCCGCGGAGGGCGCGGCGCGCACGGGGCGAAAGGCGCGCATTATAGCCTGGCCGGCAGGCGCCGCCGGGCGTGCTCAGGCGTCAGCTGCGTCCACAGCGCCTGGCGCCAGCGTCTGGCAGAGAGCGGCGAAGAACTGCGAGGCGCCCGCTCTAATCGAGTAATCCGCAACCTCCGACAGCGGCGTCCGGTGTGGATTGATTTCGACTACCGTGGCGCCTGACGCTTTCGCCCAGACCGGCAGGTGCGCTGCCGGTTGGACAGTAAACGATGTGCCAACACAGAAGAAGACGTCTGCCGTCGCGCTGCGCCGCCCGGCGGCGGTGAACACCTCCGGGTCGAGCGCTTCGCCGAAGAGCACCAGGTCTGGCCGCGCCGGCGCACCGCAGTGCGGACAGGGAAACGGTTCGCGCAGATCGTCTCCCCACTGGTCGGCGAAACCGCAGCGCGCGTGGCAACGCAATCGGTGAATCGTTCCATGCACCTCGAGCACCTCGCCATTTCCGGCGCGCGAGTGGTAACCGTCGATGTTCTGCGTGACCACCGTCAGGCGCTTGTCGGCGACTATCCTTTCCAGCCGGGCGATTGCTTGATGTCCAGGATTGGGCTGCCGGTCGTCGACCAGGTTTTTCAGTTCGCGCAGCCAGTTCCAGACCACGCGGGGATTGCGCATGAAACCATCGATGCTGGCGACCTCGTCCGGATCGACATTGTTCCACAAGCCGGTTGCGCCATCGCGGAAGGTCGGGATGCCACTGTCGGCCGACAGGCCCGCACCGGAAAAGACGACGATTTCTGCCGCTCTGCGCACGAGCGAGGCGATCTCATCGTGCACTGCCATGCCTGGCCTGTCCTTCATTCCGCCGTGCTCCTAGTCTTCGGGTTTGGCCGCTTCGTCAGTGGCGGGCTCGGGCTCGAGTTCATCGGGCGCATTCTCCTCGTAGAAGAACTCCTCCGACGGACCCTTCTTGCGACCAGACGTAGTCCGCGCGACGACGCCTTGCGGTGGCGGCAGGAAGGACTCGGGGACATCTTTCAGAACGCGTGCCATGTAGCCGATCCAGGTCGGCAAAGCGGCAGTGCCGCCGGTTTCGCCGCTGCCCAGATTGCGCGGCTGATCGAAGCCGATCCACGAGCAGCCAACGACGGTTTGCTGATAGCCGCAGAACCAGGCATCGACATGCTCGTTGGTCGTACCGGTCTTGCCGGCCAGGTCCTTGCGCTTGAGCGTTGCCGAGGCGCGCGCGGCAGTGCCATAGATGGTTACGTCGCGCAGCATGCTGTCCATCAGGTAGGCATTGCGCGCGTCGATGGCGCGCAGGCTGTCTTCGCCAGCGGTGATCGGCTCGGCCCGGGCGAGCACCTGCTTCTTGTCATCCTGGATTTCGCTCACGATGTACGGCCGAATACGGTAGCCGCCGTTGGCAAAAACGGCATAGGCAGTAACCATCTGCCAAGGCGTCACCGAACCGGCGCCCAGCGCCATCGTCAGGTAGGGCGGATGCTTGTCGGCGTCGAAACCGAAACGCGTCACGTAGTCCTGCACGAAGCGCACGCCGCTTGCCTGCAGCAGGCGTATCGAGACCATGTTCTTCGATTTGGCGAGCGCGGTGCGCATGCGCATCGGCCCTTCGTACCTGCCGTCGTAGTTCTTCGGCTCCCACGACTGGCTGCCGGTTACCGACGCCGGGAAGCTGATCGGTTCATCATTGATCACCGAGGCCGGGGTGAAGCCCTTCTCCAGCGCGCCCGAATAGATGAAAGGCTTGAAGCTCGAACCCGGTTGCCGCCACGCCTGTGTCGCATGGTTGAACTGCGAGCGGTTGAAATCGAAACCTCCGACCAGGGCGCGCACCGCTCCGTCGCGCGGATCGGCGGCCAGAAAAGCCGCTTCCGCTTCCGGCATCTGGACGATCCGCCAATTATTCTTCTCGTCGGTCTGCACGCGGATGACCGCGCCACGCCGCAGTCGCTTGGTCGGCGGGGCCTTGTCGTCAAGCATGCGGGCGGCAAACCGCAGGCCGTCGCCGCTGATCGTCACCACCTCACCGCCACGGCGGTAGGCGCGGACCTTGCGCGGATCGATCTGCAGGATGATCGCCGGATGCAGGTCTTCCGCATCCTGAAAATCCTGCAGTAGTTCGTCGAGCGCCTCGTCCTGTTCCGACTTGATCTCGTTCAGGTCGACATAGGCTTCCGCACCGCGATAGCCGTGCCGCCGGTCATACTCCAGGACGCCGCGCCGCAGGCTGTTGTAGGCCGCTTCCTGATCGTTCTTCAGGATCGTCGTGTAGACCCGCAAGCCGCGGGTATAGACGTCATCCGGAAAACGTTCGGCGGCGATCTGCCGCGCCATTTCGGTGACGTACTCGGCGTGCACAGGAATCTCGTTAACTTCGCGTTTGATCACCAGCGCCTGCGCCAGGGCAGCTTCCTGCTGCTCCGCGCTGATGAACCCAAGTTCGTTCATGCGACGCAGGACATACTGCTGTCGCAGGCGCGCGCGCGTCGGGTTGATCACCGGGTTGTAGGCCGATGGCGCTTTCGGCAGACCGGCGAGCATGGCTGCCTCGGCGATCGTCAGGTCGCCGAGAGGCTTGCCGAAGTAGGTCTGGGCGGCAGCAGCGAAGCCGTAAGCGCGCTGCCCCAGGAAGATCTGATTGACGTAAAGCTCAAGAATCTGGTCTTTGCTCAGGTTGTGCTCGATCTTGAAGGAGAGCAGCGCTTCGTACAGTTTTCGCGTGTAGGTCTTCTCGGACGAGAGAAAGAAGTTCTTCGCCACCTGTTGGGTGATCGTCGAAGCGCCCTGCCGCTTGCCGCCGCCGATCAGGTTGGCGTGCAATGCGCGCAATACGCCCAGCGTATCGACGCCCCGATGCTGGTAGAAGCGTTCATCCTCGGCCGCCAGGATGGCCTGCTTCATGATTTCCGGAACCTCCTGGATGCTGACGAAGGCTCGCCGCTCCTCACCGAACTCGCCGATCAGATAGCCGTCCGCGGTATAGATGCGCATCGGCATCTTGGGGTGATAGTCAGTCAGGATGTCGAGCGACGGCAGGTTCGGGTAGGCCAGGCTGAGGACGACCACCGCCAGGGCGAGCACGATACCGGCCAGACCAAGAACGAAGACAATCGGGTAAAGAAACCAGCGCAGCAGAGTAGGCAAGACAGTGTCCGGCAGCGAAAGCAGATCTGCAATATTATATAGCGCTGCAACAGAAATGACTTTACACTCTCTGAGCTTGTTGCTAGCATCTAAAGTGGAATATTTATTGTGGCGCTAACTGCAAATTATTGAAGGGTTTTTTGGTACGAGGTAGCAGTTTGCAGATTGATCTTTCGATCTTCAATCCCAAGGCTCGCTCGCTGATCGGCCTGGATGTCAGCTCGTCGTCGGTCAAGATGGTCGAGTTGGGCAGCGATAACAAAGGCGGTTATCGTGTGGAGCGTTACGCGATCGAGGTCCTGCCACGGGATGTCATTTCTGACGGCAACGTGGTGAACCTCGAAGCGGCCGCTGAGTCCGTTCGCCGGACATGGAAAAAGCTTGCCACGGCGACGCGGCATGTCGCAATCGCCCTTCCGACCTCGCACGTCATCACCAAGAAGATCATCGTCGCGGGAGGTCAGCGCGAGGAGGAACTGGAAGTCGTTGTCGAGTCAGAGGCCAACCAGTACATTCCATTTCCGCTCGATGAGGTGAACCTGGATTTCCAGGTGATTGGCCCGGCGCCTTCCTCACCGGACGAAATCGAGGTCCTGATTGCGGCCTCCCGCAAGGAGAAAGTCGAAGACCGGGTGGCCGTTGCCGAATCGGCCGGGCTCAAGCCGGTCATTCTCGACGTCGAGTCGTACGCCGTTCTTTCCGCCTTCGAACTGATCGAAAAGCGCCTGCCGGATCCAGGCAAGGGCAACATCATCGCGCTGGTCGATGTCGGTGCCAACGTGATGAACCTGACGGTGCTGCGCAACGGGCAGCAGATCTACGCGCGTGAGCAGGCCTTCGGGGGAAACCAATTGACCCAGGACATCGCTCGCTCGCTTGGCATCAGTTTTGAGGAGGCCGAGGCGGAGAAGCGCCGCAACAACTTGCCCGAACAGTGCGAAACAGAATTGGTGCAGCCGTTTCGCGAGGCGATGGCTCTCGAAATCTCGCGTGCGCTGCAGTTCTTTTTCACCTCGACGCAGTTCAGCCGGATCAATCATGTCGTCCTGGCTGGTGGCTGTGCGGTCATCCCGCGGGCAGATGAAGTGGTCGCGTCGCGCACGCAGATTGATACGATCATCGCCAATCCCTTCGCTGACATGGTGCTCGCCGACCGCGTCCGGAGCAAGAGCCTGCTCGCCGATGCTTCGTCTTTGATGGTCGCCTGCGGCCTGGCGTTGCGGAGGTTCGACACATGATCCGCATCAACTTGCTTCCACACCGGGAAGAGAAGCGCCGGGCGAGACGTCAGCAGTTCTGGGCTTTCTTCGGTCTGGTCACGATCATTTCTGGGCTGGCGGTTTTTCTCGTCTATCTGCTGATCGCACGCGAGATCGCCGCGCAGGAAGCCAGGAACGAGTTCCTCAAGAAGGAAATAGCCGTCCTCGACAAGCAAATCGACCAGATCAAGCGACTGAAGGAGCAAAGTGACGCGCTGATGGAGCGCAAGAAGATCATCGAATCGCTGCAGCGCGACCGCGCCGAGGCCGTTCGCCTGCTCAGCGAGCTGGCCAAGCAGATGCCGGAAGGAGTCTATATCCGCTCGCTCAGGCAGGAAGGCCAGAGGATCAGCCTGGGCGGCCTGGCTCAGTCGAGCGCGCGCGTCTCGACACTGATGCGCAACATCGAGGCATCGCCGTGGCTTGAGAAGCCGCAGTTGATCGAGATCAAGGCAGCTACGGTCGACAAGCGCAGGGTAAACGAGTTCAGCATGAACGCCTCGATCAAGCGGGCTCCAGTGGTGGCGAAGGGAGAACAGAAATGAAGGCGCCCACACTGAAGGCGCCCACGCTTCCAACGTTCGATTACCAGGCGATCCTGCGCGATTTCCAGAATCTTAATCCGCGGGATGTCGGCGCGTGGCCGCTGGCACCGCGCATCGCCGTCCTTGTTGGTGTGCTCCTGGTGATCGTGCTCGGTGGCTGGTGGTTCTTCTGGCTGGACCAGATGGCGGTTCTCGAAACCAGTCAGCAAGCCGAACTGAAACTGCGCGACGAATTTGTCAACAAGAAGAAGCAGGCGGTCAATCTCGACCTGCACGTGCAGCAGTTGAACGATATCGATCGCTCGTTCGGCGCCCTGCTCAAGCAATTGCCCAACAAGTCGGAGGTCGAGGCGCTGCTGGTCGAGATCAATCAGGCTGGCATGGGTCGGGGTCTCCAGTTTGAACTGTTCAAACCTGGCGTCGAACAGGTGAAGGACTTTTACGCCGAACTGCCGATCAATGTTCGCCTGACCGGCACCTACCACGATTTCGGCGCTTTCGCCGGGGACATCGGCAAGCTGTCGAGAATTGTCACCTTGAACAACATCTCGATTGTTGCCGGCGCGCAGAGCAAGGACGGTACCTTGGCGCTCGACGCCGTGACCAAGACTTTCCGTTACCTCGACGAAGAGGAGTTGGCGGCGAAGAGGAAAGCGGCGCAAGCGGCCAAGGGGGCGAAGAAATGAGGCGACTATCGATCGTCTTGTGCGCGATCTTTCTGGCGGCCTGCTCGACCAGCGGTCACGAGGACCTGCAGGAGTGGATGAAGACGGTCGCCCTTGATACCAAAGGCAAGATTCCGCCGCTCCCGGTGGTCGAGCCCTACGAACCGGTCCCCTATGATGCAGGAAAGCTGATCGATCCGTTCCGGCCGGGGAAGATGGCGCCCGAGGAGAAGAAGAGTAGCGGTGGCGGTTTCCGGCCCGACCTGGATCGCCCGAAAGAACCGCTGGAGGCTTACCCGCTCGAGACCTTGCGCTACGTTGGCGTGATGACCCGGAACAAGACTTCGCACGCACTCATCCAGGTCGACGGCTCCCTGTACCAGGTCCGCATCGGCAACTACATGGGACAGAACTTCGGCGTCATCGTTGGCGTGTCCGAATCCGAAGTGACTCTGCGTGAACTGGTCCAGGATTCAGCCGGCGACTGGGTGGAGAGAACGAGCAGCTTGCTGCTGCAGGAAAAGGGAGCGAAGTGAATGAAACAGATCAGGCAACACCTGCTCGGCCTTGTTGGTTTGGTGCTGCTGGCGCTCGGTTTGGCGAATGCGCAGGAAGGTGGCACGAATACCATCGAAGCGATGAGCGTCGCGCAACAGGGTTCCGTGGTCAACGTCCGGATCACGTTCAAGGAGCCGCTGAGGGCGCTGCCGCCGGCCTTCAGTGTGACGACGCCGCCACGTATCGCCTTCGACTTCGCCAATACGACCAATGGCCTCGGCAAGGTGAGCGAGACGTACAACGAAGGCGACTTGCGTAGCGCCAACATCGTCCAGGTCGAAGATCGCACTCGCGTCGTGCTCAATCTGCTGAAAACGATGAACCACGAAGCAACCATCGACGGTCGCAGCCTGCTTCTCACGCTTGCCCCGCGGGCTACGGCGGAGAGTGCCGGACCGGTCGAGCATTTCGCCAAGAGCCGTCAGTTGGATGTTCCGAATGAAATACGCGACATCAGTTTCCGACGTGGCAAGGACGGCGAGGGACGGATCACAGTCGACCTGACCGACGCCAACGCTGGAATTGACATTCGCCAGCAGGGAGCCAGCCTGATCGTCGATTTTGTCAAGGTGTCGCTTCCTGAGAACCTGCGCAAGCGGCTTGACGTCACCGACTTCGCGACGCCCGTGCTGACCGTCAACACGGTGAGCAAAGGATCGGGCGCACGCATGACGATCACCCCGCGCGGGATATGGGAGCACAACGCCTATCAGACCGACACGCAATTCGTCATCGAAGTCAAGCCGATCATCGAGAATCCGAACAAACTGGTGCAAGGGACGCGCGGCGGCTATCAGGGCGAAAAGCTGTCGCTAAACTTCCAGAACGTCGATGTCCGCCGCCTGCTCCAGGTGATCGGCGAGTTTACCGGCATGAACATGGTCGTCAGCGACTCTGTTGGCGGATCCATCACGCTGATTCTGAAAGATGTTCCCTGGGACCAGGCGCTCGATATCATCATGCAGCAGAAGGGCCTGGACATGCGCAAGAACGGCAACGTGATCCTGATTGCGCCGCGAGAGGAACTCGCCACGAAGGAGAAGCTGGAGTTTGAGGCGAAAGCGCAGATCAGCGACCTCGAGCCGCTGCTCACTGAAAGTTTTCAGATGAACTACATTCGGGCGGAAGCGGTGCAGAAGCTTCTGGTCGATCCGAAACAGACGCTGCTGTCGAAGCGGGGCAGTGCGTTGCTCGATGACCGCTCCAACATGATGTTCGTCAAGGATACGCCAAGCCGGCTGGACGACGTGCGCGCGATGATTGCCAAGGTCGACATGCCCGCCCGACAGGTGATGATCGAAGCGCGCATCGTTGAAGCAGGCGACAGCTTCGCCAAGAACCTGGGCATCCGTTTGTCGTGGAATCAGGCCAACCGCCTGGACACCGCGCGTATCGGCAGCGACGGGACAGCGCTCAGCGGCAACCTGAATACGGTCGCGTCGGTCAACCTGCCCTCCACGCCGCGTGTCGGAAGCGCCGGTCTGCTCTCCTTCACCTTGTACAACCAGCGCTTTACGCAGTTCCTGTCAGCCGAGATATCCGCCCTGGAGGCCGATGGGCGAGGCAAGGTCGTTTCGAGTCCGCGCGTGATGACGGCGAATCAGGTTGAAGCGATCATCGAGCAGGGCTTCGAGCTTCCTTATCAGATGGCGACTGCTTCCGGCGCGACAGCGGTCGCCTTCCGCAAGGCAAACCTGTCGCTCAAGGTCAAGCCTCAGATTACGCCTGATGGAAAGATCACCATGGCCCTCGACATCAACAAGGACACGCCGAGCCCGAGCTTCTCGACACAGGGCGGCGGATATGCGATCGACACGCGTCACGTGAAGACCGAGGTTCTGGTCGACAACGGTGGAACGGTCGTCATTGGCGGCATCTACACCCAGACGACGCGTACTGGCGCGCAGCGGATTCCATTTTTTGGTGATCTGCCGTATATTGGCTGGCTGTTCAAGAACCGCGAAGTCATCGACGACAAGACGGAACTATTGGTTTTCGTTACCCCGCGGATCATTTCCGAGAATCTGTCGGTGCGTTGAGCACCCCCGGTGAACTCAGCAGGAAGCCGGCGATCAGCCGGCTTTTTGTTGTCCGAGCTGCTCATGGTGCCAAGTGTGCGGGCCATGGGGTGAGTTGCCGCAAGCGTGAACACTTTCGACGATCAACACAATATCTTCCTGGTTGGGCTGATGGGCGCTGGGAAAACGACTTTAGGGCGGGCGCTGGCCAAGCGTCTGGCCTACCAGTTTGTGGACTCGGACCATGAAATCGAGGCGCGGACAGGCGTTCGCCTGGCGACGATTTTCGAAATCGAAGGGGAAGAAGGATTTCGCAAACGCGAAGCGCAGGTCATCGCCGAACTGGCCAACTTCAGGCGGTGCGTCGTGGCCACCGGCGGTGGTGCGGTTCTCCGGCGCGAAAATCGCGCCTGCTTGCGGAGCAGCGGTCTGGTCATTTACCTGGACGTGCCGTTGCCGACGCTCGGGGAACGAACGCGGCGCGACCGGAACCGGCCGCTCCTGCAGGTCGCCGACCCGCTGCTTAGATTGCAGCAGTTGCATGTGGAGCGCGACCCGCTATATCGAGAGGTGGCTCACGTGGTGATCAGCGGCAGTCGCATTACCCTGCGCGCGATCTGCCGCGCGCTCAGGAAGGAGAGCGTAACGTAATGCAAACCTTGACTGTTGCCTTGGGCGACCGTTCCTACCCCATCCATGTCGGGCAGGCTTTGCTCGGGAACGCCGGCTTGATCATCCCGCACCTGCGCCAGGCGAAAGCGGCAATCGTAACCAATACGACCGTTGCCGCCTTGTACTTGCAGGAGGTAGCCCAGCCACTGCGGCAAGCGGGTGTCGAGGTGATCGAGATCATCCTGCCCGATGGTGAGCAATACAAGGACTGGCCAACCCTCAACCTGATCTTCGATGCGCTGCTCCGACAGCGGTGTGAGCGTTTGACGACGCTGATCGCACTTGGCGGTGGAGTGGTCGGCGACATTACCGGCTTTGCCGCCGCCTGCTACCAGCGCGGCGTCCCTTTCCTGCAGATGCCGACAAGCCTGTTGGCGCAGGTTGATTCGTCGGTCGGCGGCAAGACTGCAATCAACCACCCGCTCGGCAAGAACATGCTGGGGGCCTTCCATCAGCCGATGGTAGTGCTCGCCGACACCGACACGCTCAATACGCTCCCGGATCGCGAACTGTCGGCCGGACTAGCGGAAGTGATCAAGTACGGATTGATTCGCGACCTGGCGTTTCTCGAATGGCTTGAGCGCAACGTCGAGCGGCTGCTGGCGCGCGACCCGCAGGCGCTTGCCGAAGCGATCTGCCGTTCATGCGCGAACAAGGCGCAGGTGGTTGCCGCCGACGAGCGGGAGAACGGCGAGCGCGCGCTGCTCAACCTGGGACACACCTTTGGCCACGCGATCGAAACAGGTGTAGGCTACGGCCAGTGGCTGCACGGGGAAGCAGTGGCTGCCGGGATCATGATGGCGGTCGAGCTGTCAGCACTTCTCGGGTGGCTGGCCAGCAATGATGTCGAGCGCATCGAGCGACTGCTGCTACGCGCGGCCTTGCCGGTTTATGGCGCTCCGCTGGCAGTTGACCGCTATGTCGAGCTGATGCAGCACGACAAGAAGGTCGCCAACGGACAGCTTCGGCTGGTCCTTCTACCGAAGCTGGGGACAGCCCAACTGGTCAGCGGCGTTCCCTTGGGCGCGATCGAACAGGCCATCCGCCGGCGCTGCGCGAATGCCTGAGCTCGCAGCCTTTGCGGTTTCCTCGGTCAATTCGCGCGGTCGTCTGCACCCGGATGCGGAGCCGATCTACCGGGGAGAATTCCAGCGCGACCGAGACCGCATTGTCCATTCGACCGCTTTCCGCCGCCTGGAGTACAAGACGCAAGTCTTCGTCAATCATGAAGGGGACTTGTTTCGCACGCGTCTGACCCACAGCCTCGAGGTGGCGCAGATCGCGCGCGCGATCGCTCGTGCGCTGAGGCTCAATGAAGACTTGGCGGAAGCCGTCTCGCTGGCGCACGACCTGGGGCATACCCCGTTTGGCCACGCCGGACAGGAAGCGCTCAACGACTGCATGCGCGAGCATGGTGGCTTCGAGCATAACCTGCAGAGTCTGCGCACGGTCGATGTTCTCGAGGAGCGTTACGCCGCTTTCCCAGGGCTGAATCTTTGCTTCGAGACACGCGAGGGAATCATCAAACACTGCTCACCGGAAAACGCACGCCAGCTTGGTGATCTGGGCGAGCGCTTTCTTACCCGCCGGCAGCCATCGCTGGAAGCTCAGATCTGCAACCTAGCGGATGAAGTGGCTTACAACAACCACGATATCGACGACGGGCTGCGCGCCGGATTGATCAGCCTCGAGCAGTTGCAAGAGCTTGTTCTCTTCGCTCGGCATGCTGACCAGGTCCGACAACTTTACCCCGAGCTTGCCGGGCGCCGCTTGATCCACGAGACCATCCGGCGTGTGATCAATACGCTGGTATGCGACCTGATCGAAACTACCAGGGCCAATATCGTTCGCCACGCGCCGCGCGAATTGGCGGACGTACGTCTTGCCCCGCCGCTGGTCGCTTTTTCCGAAGAGCTGTCGGCGCAGCAGCAGGCCATGAAGCGCTTCCTGCGGACACACTTGTACCACCATTACCATGTGCTTCGAATGGCGAACAAGGCGGGGCGCATCGTTACCGATCTCTTCTCGGCATTTACCGACGATCAACGCTTGCTGCCGCCGCAGTATCAGACTCACGCGGGCGCATCGCCGCGCCGGGTTGCCGACTACATCGCCGGGATGACCGACCGCTACGCGATCAAGGAGCACCGACGGCTGTTTGCCGTCGACACGGTAGAGCGCTGGCCGGCCGCACTCGCGTAGCGCCTGCCGACCAGCGACCGGCCGCCGCTCAGGGGGCCGGCCAGTCCTTGATGTACGCCTTGAGCAACTTGTTCTCCATGTTGCGCTCTTCGAGCACTGCCTTGGCGACATCGTGGAAAGAGACGATGCCGACCACCGCGTCGTCCTCCATGACAGGAACATAGCGCGTGTGCGAGTCCACCATCATGCGGCGCAACTCGTCCACGTCCATATCAGGGGTTGCCGTGGGCGGATCGCGGTCCATTGCCTCAAGAACAAGGATTTCGGCAATCGGTGGCGTCGGGCCGACCCGCCGCTCGGTTTGCCGCTTGGCCAGGATCACCAGAACCTCGCGGAAGGTCAGCATGCCCGCCAGTTTGCCGTCATCCATGACAATGGCAGAACCGATGTCGTTGTCGGCCATCATGATCACCGCTTCTGAGAGCGGCGTTTCCGGACGCACCGTGAACAGCCTGGCATCTTTGACCTGCAGTACTTCTTTGACCTCCATGTCACCCCCTAGAGATTGGTTTGCTCGCCGGCGACGCGTCTGACGCCGGCCGGCGAAATTCTATCAGATAGATACCGTCCGCCTGTCAGGCCTTCAGCGCGACCAGAACCTCGTCCAGCATCTTCTTCGCATCACCAAACAGCATGCGGTTGTTCTCCTTGTAGAACAATGGGTTGTCTACGCCGGCGTAGCCCGAGGCCATGCTTCTCTTCATGACGATCGAGGTCTTGGCTTTCCACACTTCGAGCACTGGCATGCCAGCGATCGGGCTCGTCGGATCGTCCTGCGCACCTGGGTTGACGATGTCGTTGGCACCGATGACCATGGCGACATCGGTCTGCGGGAAATCATCGTTCAGTTCGTCCATTTCCTGCACGATATCGTAAGGCACCTTGGCTTCCGCCAGCAGTACGTTCATGTGACCAGGCATCCGACCGGCGACTGGATGGATGCCGAACCGCACATTGACGCCTTTCTCGCGCAGCAGGCGGGTAATCTCGTATACCGTGTGCTGCGCCTGCGCGACCGCCATACCGTAACCCGGAACGATGATGACATTCTTCGCCTCACGCAGCAGTTCGGCTGTGTCCGGGGCGCTGATCGCGACCACTTCGCCGGCCGGTTGCGCTGCTCCTGCGGCCGCTGGCGTTCCGCCGCCGGTACCGAAGCCTCCGGCGATGACGCTGATGAAGTGTCGGTTCATCGCTGCGCACATGATGTACGAGAGGATTGCGCCGCTTGAACCGACGAGTGCACCGGTAACGATCAGGAGGTCGTTAGACAGCATGAAGCCGGTAGCCGCCGCCGCCCAGCCGGAGTAGCTGTTCAGCATCGAGACGACCACCGGCATGTCGGCACCGCCGATGGCCATGACCATGTGAATGCCGAAAAGCAGCGCGATCACCGTCATCACGATCAGTGGCGTCATCCCCTCGCCAACCGAGCCAGCGCGCAGGAATTCGCGTCCAAAATAGATGACGACCAGCAGTCCAGCCAGGTTGATCCAGTGTCGGGCGGGCAGCAGGAGCGGGTTGCCGGAGATCTTGCCGGACAACTTGCCGAAAGCGATCACCGAGCCGGAGAAGGTAACGGCGCCGATCAGGATGCCGACGTAGATTTCGACCTCGTGAATCGCCTTCTCGGCACCGCTCATGTGCGCTGAGGCCACTGGATCGATGTAGTTGGCGAAACCGACGAGCATCGCCGCCAAACCGACCATGCTGTGCATCAGGGCGACCAGTTCAGGCATCTGGGTCATCTGCACGGTGCGCGCCGCGTACAGGCCGATCGACGCGCCGACCACCATGGCACCGATCAACCAGGCGTAACCCGAGGTGCCGACATGCGGTCCGAGGACCGTCGCCAGCACGGCAATCGTCATGCCGATGACGCCATAGAGATTGCCGCGGCGGGCGGTCTCCTGGTTGCTCAGGCCGCCGAGACAGAGGATGAAGAGAATTGTTGCTCCGAGGTAGGAGACGGTTGCCAGGCTTTCAGACATCTTGCACTCCTCCTACTTGCGGAACATGGCCAGCATGCGCTGGGTGACGGCGAAACCGCCGAACATGTTGATCGTCGCGAGAACGATGCCACCGATCGCCAGCCAGCGGATCCATTCGTCGGGTCGGCTCACGCCGGGGTCCACCGGGGGGGCGATCTGAACGAGTGCGCCAATCGCGATGATGCTGCTGATCGCGTTGGTCACGCTCATCAATGGTGTGTGCAGCGCCGGAGTGACGTTCCAGACCACCATGTAGCCGACGAAACACGCAAGGACGAAGACCGTGAAGTGGCCGAGAAACGCGGCCGGTGCGTTCGCCCCGATGAACCAGAAGACGACGGCAGCAGCGGCGAAGAGGGTGGCCATTGCCGGGCCCGACATCGGTGACCCACCCTTGCCGTGCCCATGCGACTTCGCGGCAACCGGTGGTTTGGCTGCCGCAGCAGGGGCGGCCGGCGGCGCAGCCGACAGCTTGGGTGCCGGTGGCGGCCAGGTGATCGTGCCTTCCTTGATCACCGTTGTTCCGCGAATCACCTCGTCGTCCATGTTGACGTCGATTGCACCGTCCTTGTTCTTGCACAGCTCTTCGGTCAGGCGCAGCAGGTTGGTCGCGTAGAGCGTGCTCGACTGTTTTGCCAGGCGGCTCGGCAGGTCGGCGTAACCGATGATCGTCACGCCGTGCTTGACGGTGACCGTACCCGGCTCGGTCAGTTCGCAGTTGCCGCCCTGCTCGGCCGCCATGTCCACGATGACGCTGCCCGGCTTCATCGACTGGACCATTTCGCTGGTAATCAGCCGAGGCGCTGGCTTGCCCGGAATCAGGGCGGTCGTGATGATGATGTCGACTTCCTTGGCCTGCTTGGCGAAGACCTCGCGCTGAGCCTTCTGGAAGCCCTCGCTCATCACCTTCGCGTAGCCGCCGACGCCGGATCCTTCCTCCTGGTAATCGACGGTGACGAACTCGCCGCCCATCGACTTGACCTGATCGCCCACCTCCGGACGCGTGTCATTGGCGCGAACGATGGCCCCGAGGCCGGAAGCGGCACCGATCGCCGCCAAGCCGGCAACCCCCGCGCCGATGACGAAGACTTTGGCGGGTGGCACCTTGCCCGCAGCGGTAATCTGGCCGGTAAAGAAGCGGCCAAAATGGTGTGCCGCTTCGATGACGGCTCGATAGCCGGCGATGTTGGCCATCGAGCTGAGCGCGTCGAGCTTCTGTGCGCGTGAAATGCGCGGTACGCTATCCATCGCCAGCACAGTGACCTGGCGCGCGGCCAGTTGCTGCAGCAGTTCAGGGTTCTGCGCGGGCCAGATGAAGCTGACCAGCGTGCTGCCCGGACGCAGCAGGTTCACTTCCTCGGCGGTCGGTCCGCGCACCTTGAAAATGATGTCCGATGACGACCACAGCGCGGTCGCGTTGTCCACCACTTCGGCTCCGGCGGCGCGAAAAACGTCGTCGGAAACGTTCGCGGCGTCCCCCGCGCCCGTTTCGACGCGCACGGCGAAGCCCAGTTTGATCAGTTTCTCGACGACTTCGGGAACGGTTGCAACGCGTTTTTCCCCGGGCGCAATCTCTTTTGGAACTCCAATTGTCAGCGGCATTTGGTCCTCCATCTATGATTTTTTGTCTCAACTCTTCTGAAACTGCTCCGCCAAACAGCGGCAACGCTCGCCACACCTCGACTGCGTGCTGAAGTCAGGCCGCGACGGTGCACAAACGGCGAGGTGAAGGCAACATCTTGCTCAAACCTTACGTGCGCACAGCGGCACCCCTCACCCGGACTGCTGCGCCCCAGGTAACATGCGCTTCTTGCCGCGCGTCGCAGCCGTGCAGCCCCGGCCACACGGACTGGAGGCGCACTTTAGCACGGCAAGGGCATTTAGCAGAAGGAGAGCATGCTCGCCCGGGCTGAGAGCGGGCGGTCCGCGTCCAGTCCCGGGACGGCATACATTTTGCTCGCCGCTTGGGTCGAGCCCCAGGATTTGCGTAAGCTTGCTTCCTGGCGACCCCTTCGCCCCTTATTGAAGCATCGGAAGCGAGCGTGCGCACTCCCTTGGTGCGGTGCAGCATCTTGAACGGCTTGGCTATTCCGGGTATAGTCGCCAGTCCCGCGCGGAGGCCTGGGGGCGTGCTTGCGGGCGTCGCGCGCGCCTTGCCCGCAAGCGCTTGTCGGGCAAACGTCTTTGTCTTGTGAGGATTTGAGTGTGATCGATTCAGCCATACCCGAGCGGCAGGGGCTTTACGACCCGGCCAACGAACACGACGCCTGCGGCGTCGGTTTTGTAGCACAAATCCGAGGCAAGAAGAGTCACTCGATCATTGAGCAGGGACTGCTCATCCTGAAGAACCTGGATCATCGCGGTGCGGTCGGTGCCGATCCCTTGATGGGTGATGGCGCTGGCATTCTCATCCAGATTCCGGACGAACTGTATCGCGCCGAAATGCTTGCCAAGGGTGTCCATTTGCCGCCCGTCGGCGACTATGGCGTTGGTATGGTCTTCCTGCCGAAGGAGTCGGCGTCGCGCCTCGCTTGTCAGGAAGAAATCGAGCGTGCGGTACGTTCCGAAGGCCAGGTCGTTCTCGGCTGGCGCGACGTACCGGTCGATCATGGTCTGCCGATGTCGCCCACGGTGCGGGCGCGTGAGCCGGTGATCCGGCAGATCTTTGTCGGCCGTGGCGCCGATGTCATGGTTACCGATGCGCTCGAGCGCAAGCTCTACGTCATCCGGCGGCGCGCCGCGAATGCCATTCTGGCGCTGGGCCTGAAGCACGGGAAGGACTTTTATCAACCGTCGATGTCGGCGCGCACCGTCGTCTACAAGGGTCTGCTCCTGGCCGACCAGGTTGGCGCGTACTACACCGACTTGCAGCAGGCGCAGTGCATTTCGGCGATCGCGCTGGTACACCAGCGCTTCTCGACCAATACCTTCCCGACCTGGCGTTTGGCGCATCCCTTCAGGATGATCGCTCACAATGGCGAAATCAACACACTGCGCGGCAACTACAACTGGATGCGGGCGCGGGAGAAAGGGACTTCTTCGCCACTTCTCGGGCGCGACCTCGAGAAGATCTGGCCGTTGATCTATCCGGGACAGTCGGACTCGGCGTGTTTCGACAATGCGCTCGAACTGCTCGTGATGGGTGGCTACTCGCTGGCGCACGCGATGATGATGCTGATTCCTGAAGCCTGGGAGTCGCATACCTTGATGGACGAACGGCGCAGCGCCTTCTACAAGTACCACGCCGCGATGATCGAGCCCTGGGACGGGCCCGCGGCCGTCGCGTTCACCGATGGGCGGCAGATTGGCGCGACGCTCGACCGCAACGGGCTACGGCCGGCGCGCTATCTGATTACCGACGACGATCTGGTGGTGATGGCGTCGGAAGCCGGTGTCCTGCCGATTCCCGAGGAGAGAATCGTCAAGAAGTGGCGCCTGCAGCCAGGCAAGATGTTCCTCATCGATCTCGACCAGGGTCGCATCATCGAAGACGCCGAGCTGAAAGACACGCTGGCGCGCAGCAAGCCTTACCAGGATTGGCTGAGCCGCATCAACATCAAGCTCGACGACCTGCCGGCGCCGAAAACCTCGCCGATGCGCGCCGCCCCCGCTTCGTTGCTCGATCGGCAGCAGGCCTTCGGCTACAGCCAGGAGGATCTCAAGTTCATTCTCGACCCGATGGCCACTTCGGGTGAGGAAGCGACCGGCTCCATGGGCAACGATTCGCCTCTCGCCGTCCTGTCGCATCGGAACAAGCCCCTGTTCAACTATTTCCGCCAGCTTTTCGCGCAGGTAACCAATCCGCCGATCGATCCGATCCGTGAGCAGATCGTCATGTCGCTCGTCTCGTTCATCGGCCCGAAACCGAATCTGCTCGGAATCAACGAGATCAACCCCCCCTATCGTCTTGAGGTGGCGCAGCCCGTTCTCGACTTCGACCAGATGGCCAAGCTTCGCCGCATCGCGAGCTACACGGGCAACAAGTTCCACTCGGCCGAGCTCGATATCTGCTACCCGATCGCCTGGGGCAACGAAGGCGTCGAGGCGCGCCTGGCCTCGCTCTGCCACGAGGCCGAAGACCACGTGCTGCTCCGAGGCTCGAGCATCCTGATCATTTCCGATCGGCGGATCGACCGTGAGCACGTCGCCATCCCCGCCCTGCTGGCGACCTCGGCAGTCCATCAGCACCTGGTGATGAAGGGCTTGCGTACGCGCGTCGGTCTCGTCGTCGAAACCGGCGCTGCGCGTGAGACGCATCACTTCGCGGTCCTCGCCGGCTACGGTGCTGAAGCCGTGCATCCTTACCTGGTGCTGGAGACGATCCAGCAAATGGTCGGCGGCGACGCCGAGAAGGGCGACAAGGCGATCAAGCATTTCGTCAAAGGGGTCGGCAAGGGACTGCTCAAGGTCATGTCCAAAATGGGCATTTCGACCTACATGTCGTATACCGGGGCGCAGATCTTCGAAGCTGTCGGCTTGCAGCAGCGCGTCGTCGACAAGTACTTCACCGGGACGTCCACGCAGGTCGAAGGAATTGGCGTCTTCGAGATCATGGAAGAGGCTATTCGTCTGCACAAGCAGGCGTTCAGCGAAGACCCGGTGCTTGCCGGCATGCTCGACGCTGGCGGCGAATATGCTTACCGCGTGCGCGGTGAGGAACACATGTGGACGCCCGAGGCGATTGCCAAACTGCAGCACGCGACGCGCAGCGGTCAGTTCTCGACCTACAAGGAGTACGCCCAGATCATCAACGATCAGACGGCGCGTCATATGACCTTGCGCGGCCTGTTCGAGATCAAGCCGGCAGGCCCGCCGGTGCCGCTCGAGGAAGTCGAATCGGCCAAGGAAATCGTCAAGCGCTTCACCACCGGCGCGATGTCGCTGGGTTCGATCTCGACCGAGGCGCACTCGACGCTGGCGATCGCCATGAACCGTCTGGGCGGCAAGTCGAACACCGGGGAAGGCGGTGAAGACCCGGCGCGCTTCAAGCTGCTCCAGGGAGGCGAACTGCTCTCGGATGTGGTCGGCAAGTCACGCATCGAGCGCGACCTGGTCTTGCAGCCCGGAGACAGCCTGCGCTCGGCGATCAAGCAGGTGGCATCCGGTCGCTTCGGCGTAACCGCCGAATATCTGATCAACGCCGACCAGATCCAGATCAAGATGGCGCAGGGCGCGAAGCCCGGTGAAGGCGGCCAGTTGCCCGGCCACAAGGTTTCCGAATACATAGGCTTCCTGCGCCACTCGGTGCCCGGCGTCGGGCTGATTTCGCCACCGCCGCACCACGATATCTACTCGATTGAAGACCTGGCACAGCTCATTCATGACCTGAAGAACGTCAACCCCGGCGCGTCGATCAGCGTCAAGCTGGTCTCCGAGGTCGGGGTTGGCACGGTGGCCGCCGGCGTGACGAAAGCCAAGGCCGATCATCTGGTGATCGCCGGTCACGATGGTGGAACCGGGGCCAGTCCGCTGTCCTCGATCAAGCATGCCGGGTCGCCATGGGAACTGGGCCTGGCCGAAACGCAACAGACGCTGGTGCTCAACCGGCTGCGTGGACGCGTTCGCGTCCAGGTCGATGGCCAGATCAAGACGGGTCGCGACGTTCTGGTCGGTGCCCTGCTCGGTGCCGATGAATTCGGCTTCGCCACCGCGCCACTGGTCGTTGAAGGTTGCATCATGATGCGCAAGTGCCACCTGAACACCTGTCCGGTCGGTGTGGCGACCCAGGATCCTGTTCTGCGTCGGCGCTTTTCCGGTCAACCCGAACATGTTGTGAATTACTTCTTCTTCGTTGCCGAGGAACTGCGCGAAGCGATGGCGCGAATCGGGATCAAGCGCTTCGACGACCTGGTCGGCCGCTTCGATCTGTTGGAGATGAAGAAGGGAATCGCGCATTGGAAAGCACGCGGCCTCGACTACAGCCGAATCTTCCGGCGCCCGCCGAACACCGCCGACGTTCCGGCTTTTCACTGCGAAGAGCAGGAGCACGGCCTGGCCGGTGCGCTCGACCGGCAACTCATCGAGGCGGCCCAGGTCGCGCTCGAGCGAGGCGAAAAGGTCAGCCTCGAACTGCCGCTGCGTAACGTCAACCGCACCGTTGGCGCCATGCTTTCGGGGCAAGTGGCGAAGCGTTACGGGCACGCCGGTTTGCCCGACGGAACCATCGAGGTTCGCTTCAAGGGTACGGCGGGACAGGCTTTCGGCGCTTTTCTGGCGCACGGAATCAGTTTCGACCTGATTGGTGAGGCCAACGACTACGTCGGTAAAGGCTTGTCTGGCGGGCGGGTCATCGTGCGTCCGAACCACGGCTTTCGCGGCGAGACTCCGAGCAACATCATTATTGGTAATACGGTTTTGTACGGTGCGATCGAGGGCGAAGCTTTCTTCGCAGGCGTCGCCGGCGAGCGCTTTGCCGTGCGCAACTCGGGTGCGACGGCGGTCGTCGAGGGCGTCGGCGACCACGGCTGCGAGTACATGACGGGCGGAACGGTGGTCGTCATCGGGCAGACGGGCCGCAACTTTGCGGCCGGGATGTCGGGCGGCGTAGCCTACGTCCTGGACGAGGAGCGAAGCTTTGCCTCGCGCTGCAATATGGCACAGGTCTCGCTCGAACCGATTGCCGAAGAGTTCGCCGCGCGCAAGGACAGCGACGCCGGCGAGGATCTCGAGGGACACGGCCGAGTCGATCTGCGTCATCTTGGTCAGAGCGACGAGGCGCTGCTCAAAGGACTGATCGAAAGACACTATGGCCTTACCGGCAGCCGCCAGGCCAGGCGCCTGCTGTCCGAGTGGGAGCGCTACCGCGCGCGCTTCGTCAAGGTCATGCCGCACGAATACCGGCGCGTGCTCACGGAAATGGCCGCGAAAAAGCAACTGGAGGCAGCATAGTCATGGGAAAGCCCACCGGATTCATCGAGTACCAACGTTTGGCGGAAGCTGCCGAGCCGAGTCAATCGCGGCTCAAGCACTACCGGGAGTTCGTGCACGTACTGAACGATGAGCAGGCGCGGATGCAGGGTGCGCGTTGCATGGACTGCGGCATTCCCTTCTGCAGTAACGCTTGCCCGGTCAACAACATCATCCCGGACTGGAACGACCTGGTTTATCGCGGCAACTGGGAGCAGGCGCTGGCCGTTCTGCACTCGACCAACAACTTTCCCGACTTCACTGGCCGCATTTGTCCGGCCCCGTGTGAAGCCGGCTGCACACTGAACATCAACACCGACGCCGTTGGCATCAAGTCGATCGAGCACGCGATCATCGACAAGGGTTGGGAAAAGGGGTGGATTCGCCCGCAGCCAGCCAAGGCGAAAACGGGCAGGAAAGTGGCCATCGTCGGTTCCGGACCGGCTGGCTTGGCGGCAGCCCAGCAACTGGCGCGTGTCGGCCACACCGTGGTGGTCTTTGAAAAGAATGATCGCATTGGCGGTCTGCTGCGCTACGGGATCCCCGACTTCAAGCTGGAAAAGTCGCTGATCGACCTGCGCATTCGCCAGATGGAGGCGGAAGGCGTCGCTTTTCGTGTCAACCAGACGGTGGGTGGTAGTGGACCCGGTGCGCTACCGGTTGCCACGTTGCTCGCCGAATTCGATGCGCTGGTTCTCGCTGGCGGTGCCGAGGCACCACGCGACCTGCCCGTGCCGGGGCGTGACCTTGCCGGAGTGCATTTCGCGATGGATTTTCTGCCGCAACAGAACAAGGTCAATGCGGGTGATCGGCTCAGCGGACAGATCCGGGCGACCGGCAAGCGGGTCGTCGTCATCGGCGGGGGCGATACCGGTTCGGATTGTGTCGGCACGAGCAACCGCCAGGGAGCTGCTTCGGTCATCCAGTTCGAGCTGATGCCACAGCCGCCGGAGCAGGAAGACAAGAGTCTGACCTGGCCGTATTGGCCGTTGAAGTTACGCACATCTTCGTCGCACGAAGAGGGCTGCGTGCGCGACTTCGCGGTCGCGACGCAGGAATTTCTCGGTAAGGAAGGCAAGCTTACCGGCCTGCGCGTCGTACGCGTGGAGTGGCAGGGTGGCCGGATGAGCGAGGTCGCCGGCAGTCAGTTCGAGCTCGGCGCCGACCTGGTGTTGCTTGCCATGGGTTTCGTCTCGCCGGTGCAGCAAGGTTTGCTCGAGCACATCGGGGTCGAACTCGATGCGCGCGGCAACGTCAAGGCGACGACCGAGGGCGTCGGCTGTTACGCGACCAACGTCGCCAAGGTTTTTGCCGCCGGCGACATGCGCCGTGGACAATCTCTCGTCGTCTGGGCGATTCGGGAAGGTCGGCAATGCGCACGTGAGGTCGACGCCTTCCTGATGGGCAGTTCGACCTTGCCACGGTGAATCGGCGCGCTTGGGCCGTCAGCGCAGAGCGGCAGGCAGCGGACGTCGCCTGCCGACAGACTGCGCCGTACGTTTACTCTGCAGCGCGTGCGCACTTGATACAATGGCGATCGTGATATTGTTCCGGATGTCGGCAGGCCGTTGTGGAACAATTCCCGCAAGCGATCAGGTGCCCTGCCTCCTTTCCCGCCGTACCGCCTTGGTCGAACGCGCGCTGCGCGCGTCGTCGGCAGGCGTCGGAGCAACCTTCAGCGCAGGTATTTCAAGCCCATGAACATCGTTATCCTCGCTGCCGGTCAGGGCAAGCGCATGCATTCGAATTTGCCCAAGGTCCTGCATCCACTGGCCGGCAAGCCATTGGTTCGGCACGTCATCGAAACGGCGCGCAGCCTCGCGCCAAGAACGATGTGTGTCGTCTACGGACACGGCGGCGATGCTGTGCGCGCAGCACTCGCCGCACCAGACTTGACCTGGGTCCTGCAGGATCCGCAGCTGGGCACCGGACATGCGGTGATGCAGGCGGCGCCGCAGTTGGCGCCGGGCGGAACCACACTGATCCTGTATGGTGACGTGCCGCTGATCCAGGGCGAGACACTGCAAAGACTGGTACACGCTGCACGGAACGCCTTGGCCATCCTGACCGTCGAATTGCTTGACCCGACCGGCTATGGGCGCATCGTGCGCGACGCATCCGGCGCCGTCCAGCGAATCGTCGAGCACAAGGATGCCAGTGCTGGCGAGAGGTCAATCCGCGAGGTGAACACAGGAATCATCGCCCTGCCAACGGATCGCCTGGTCGGCTGGCTCGCCCGCCTGTCAAACGACAATGCGCAACGTGAGTATTATCTGACTGACATCGTCGGCATGGCGCTTGCTGCGGCTTTGCCCATTACCACCGCTCAGCCGCAAGGCGAGTGGGAAGTGATGGGGGTAAACAGCAAGGTACAGCTCGCCGAACTCGAGCGCATCGTCCAGCGAAGAATTGCCGAGAGTCTGATGGAAAGCGGTGTTCGCCTGGCCGACCCGGCGCGCCTCGATGTGCGCGGCGAGCTGATCTGCGGGCGCGACGTCTTCATCGACGTCAACTGCGTCTTCGAAGGTCGCGTGGTTCTCGACGAAGCTGTCGAGGTGGGTCCTGCCTGCGTCTTCAAGAATGCGCAGATCGGTGCCGGTGTGCGCGTGGCCGCTTTCAGCCACATCGAAGATGCGGTCGTTGGGCCGGATGCTGTCGTCGGTCCGTTTGCCCGCTTGCGGCCAGGAACCGAGCTCGCTGCCGGCGCGCATGTCGGGAATTTCGTCGAACTGAAGAATACGAAACTCGGCATACAGTCGAAGGCCAATCACCTGGCTTACGTCGGCGACGCGGTCGTCGGCAGCCGGGTCAACATTGGCGCCGGAACGATCACCTGCAACTATGACGGCGCCAACAAGTTCAAGACCGTGATCGAGGACGACGCTTTCATCGGCTCGGATACACAACTGGTCGCACCGGTTACGGTTGGCCGCGGCGCGACTCTCGGTGCGGGTACGACCCTGACCAAGGACGCACCGGCGGACACGCTGACCCTCTCGCGTGTTCGACAGGTTTCCCTCCCGGGCTGGCAACGGCCCCAAAAAACGAAAAAGTGATCTGCCATGTGTGGTATTGTCGCCGCGGTTGCCGACCGCAATGTTGTTCCCATCCTTCTCGAAGGCCTGCGCAAGTTGGAGTATCGTGGCTACGATTCGGCTGGCTTGGCGTTGATCAACGAAGCTGGTCTGCAGCGGCTGCGCTCGGTTGGCCGCGTCGCCGAACTGACGGCACAGGTTGAAGCCTTGCAGGCTGCGGGCAACACCGGCATTGCGCACACACGCTGGGCGACGCACGGTGTTCCCTGCGAGCGCAACGCGCATCCGCATGTTTCGCATGGACTGGCCGTCGTCCACAACGGGATCATCGAGAACCACGAGCCCTTGCGAGCGTATCTGAAGAGCGAAGGCTACGCCTTCGATTCTGATACCGATACCGAGGTCGTCGCGCATCTGGTTGCGCACGAACTGAAAGTCGAACCCGACTTGCTGACCGCCGTCCGCCGGGCGGTCGGCCAACTGCAGGGAGCTTATGCCATTGCCGTCCTGCGTGAAGAGGATCCGCAGCACATCGTCGTTGCGCGCGAGGGGGCGCCGCTGCTCCTCGGCCTGACCGACGACGCTTGCTACGCAGCCTCGGACGCCTCGGCTCTGGTCCAGGTGACGCGGCGCATGGTGTACCTCGAGAACGGCGATTGTGCCGAGCTGCTGCGTAGTCGCTACACGATTGCCCGAGTCGATGGTACGCTGGTTGACCGACCAGAAACCGAGTCGCACCTGTCGGCCGACGCAATCGAGTTGGGCCATTACCGGCATTTCATGCAGAAGGAAATCTTCGAGCAGCCGGTTGCCCTGGCGAATACGCTGGAAATGCTTGGCGCGGCGCGCAGCATTCAACCGGGGCTATTCGGTGCCGAGAGCGAAGCTTTGCTCAAGGAAGTTGGGCAGGTCTTGATCATCGCCTGCGGTACGAGCTATCACGCGGGCCTGGTGGCCCGTTACTGGCTCGAGTCGATTGCCGGAATACCGTGCGCTGTGGAGGTGGCGAGCGAGTACCGCTATCGCGAATCGGTTCCCGACCCGCGCACCTTGGTCGTGACCATTTCCCAGTCCGGCGAAACGGCCGACACGCTGGCGGCACTGCAGCACGCCAAGGCGCTCGGCATGTCGCGCACGCTATGCATCTGCAACGTTCCCGAGTCCTCACTGGTGCGGGAAAACGCCCTTCGTTTCATCACTCGCGCTGGTCCGGAGATCGGCGTTGCCTCAACCAAGGCGTTTACCACTCAGCTTGCTGCACTTTACCTGCTGACGCTGGTACTCGCCAAGGTACGCTCCCGCCTCACGCCGGAGGCAGAAGCGGCCGAGTTGCACGCTGTTCGCCATCTGCCGATGGCGGTCGCCAGCGCTCTCGAACTGGAGCCGGAGATTCGCGTGTGGTCGGAACGCTTCTCGATGAAGCAGCACGCGCTCTTCCTTGGTCGCGGTCGACATTACCCGATCGCGCTCGAGGGCGCGTTGAAGCTGAAGGAAATCTCCTACATTCACGCTGAAGCGTATCCGGCAGGCGAACTGAAGCATGGACCTCTCGCCTTGGTCGACCGTGAGATGCCGGTGATCGCCGTCGCGCCAAATGATGTCCTGCTCGAAAAGCTGAAGTCAAATTTGCAGGAAGTCCGCGCGCGTGGCGGAGAACTGTACGTCTTCGCCGATGCAGACAGCGAAATGAAGGAATCCGACGGCGTGCATGTCCTGCATCTGCCCGAGCACTACGGCGCACTGTCGCCCCTGTTGCACGTGGTACCGCTGCAGTTGCTGGCCTATCATGTTGCGCTGGTCCGCGGAACTGACGTTGACAAACCGCGCAACCTGGCCAAGTCGGTGACCGTCGAGTAAGGTCGAGCCCCAGTTCTGCGCGCCCGCGCAGCAAGGCGCCGAGCGGCTTTCCCTGCTATCGGTCAATCCCAACAAGAAACGGCTCGGGAGGTGTTCCTCCCGAGCCGTTGTGTTGTCCAGCGTGCCGATAGCGGCTACGTATCCCCGGTGTAGGTCACTTGGGCCAGTCGACGCTCATCGGGTGGGATGCCGGAAACCATTACGCACGCCGTCCAACAGCAAGTTTTCAGCGTCGCTCAGTGACCCGAGGCAGCCGCCGCGCCAACACCGGTTTCGGAGCGAACCCGCTGCGCTGGATAAAGCGACCGCTCGAGCTGCGCCTGCTTGCTGTTATCCATCTTCGAAACGATGTAGATGACCACGAAAGCAGCGGTCATCGAGAAGATGGCGGGCGACGAATACGGGAACCACGCACTTCCTTTCGGGTTCTTCAGGACCGCTTCCCAAACCGACGCCGAGAGAATCGTCAGAACGACCGAGCTGACCAGTCCGACGACGCCGCCAGCGACCGCGCCTTTGGTCGTGCAGTCTTTCCACAGCACCGACATGAAGAGAATCGGGAAGTTTGCCGAGCACGCGATGACGAAGGCCAACATCACCATGTAGGCGACGTTTTCCTTCTCGAAAGCGATGCCGAGGAACACCGCGACGATGCCGAGGCAGATGGTGGTGATCCGCGACACGCGCAGTTCCGACGCGGAGTCCGCATTGCCGTGCTTGAGCACCGTTGCATAGAGGTCGTGCGAGACGGCTGAGGCACCGGATAGCGTCAGGCCGGCAACGACGGCGAGAATCGTCGCGAAGGCGACGGCCGAGATGAAGCCGAGGAACAAGTTGCCACCGACGGCGTTCGACAGGTGTACAGCGGCCATGTTGCCGCCGCCCTTCAGACCCTTGGCGAGATCGCCATCAACGTAGTACAGCTCGGGCGATTGCGTGAGCATGACGATGGCGCCGAAGCCGATGATGAAGGTGAGAATGTAGAAGTAGCCGATCCAGGTCGTCGCCCAGCCAACCGACTTGCGCGCCTCTTTGGCGCTCGGCACGGTGAAGAAGCGCATCAGGATGTGTGGCAGGCCGGCGGTACCGAACATCAGCGCCATTCCCACGGAAATGGCCGATACGGGGTCCTTGATCAGCACGCCAGGCGACATGATGGCATCGTGTTTGGAATGGATCTCGACCGCCTTGGCAAACAGCGCCTCGGGGTTGAAGCCGAACTTCCAGAGCACGGCGAGGGCCATGAACGTTGCACCGGTAAGCAGCATGATCGCTTTGATGATCTGCACCCAGGTCGTCGCGGTCATACCACCGAAGAGCACGTAGCACATCATCAGCACACCGACGAGGATCACCGCCACCGTATATTCCAGACCGAAGAGGACTTTGATCAACTGACCGGCGCCGACCATCTGGGCGATCATGTAGAACGCGACGACGACCAGCGAACCGGTCGCAGCGAAGGTGCGCATCGGCGTTTGGGCAAAGCGATACGCGGCGACGTCGGCAAAGGTGAACTTGCCGAGGTTGCGCAGGCGTTCGGCCATCAGGAAGGTGATCACCGGCCAGCCGACCAGCCAGCCGATCGAGAAGATCAGGCCGTCAAAGCCGTTGGCGAAGACCAGGCCGGAAATTCCGAGGAAGGAAGCGGCTGACATGTAGTCGCCGCCAATCGCCAGGCCGTTCTGGAAACCGGTGATTCCGCCACCGGCCGTGTAGAAGTCGGCTGCTGTCTTGGTGCGCGCCGCTGCCCACTTGGTGATGCCGAGCGTAATCGCGACGAAGACGACGAACATGGCGATCGCCACCCAGTTGGTGGCTTGCTTGGTCGTGTTCCCGAGGTCGGCGCCAGCCGCCAGGACGCTGCCCGTGGCGAGCAGAGCAGCCGTAGCGAAGAGAATTTTGCGGGTCGATTGGCTGATCATTTCTTGTTCGCCTCCTTGAGGATCTGGGCATTGAGATCGTCGAATTCCGTGTTGGCCCGCCGAATGTAGATGTTGGTCAGAATGATCGTAAACACGATGACCCCGACGCCGAGCGGAATTCCGATGGAAGTCACCATCCCGGGTGCGAGCTTGGTGGCCAGCCATTCCTTGTTGAAAGCAATCAGCAGAATGTAGCCGTAGTAGGCGATGATCATCAGGATGGACATGATGATGCCGTAGGAATTGCGCTTCTGCACGAACTGGTGGAACTTCGGATTGGCCTCAATCCGCGCAACGATGTCGTCGTTCACTTTGCTTATCCTCCTCCAAAAGAGACTGTTGTCGATCGAGTCACTTGCCATGACTGGCGCCCGATCATAATCAGCAATACTTACTTCGGGCTTACGGCAAAGCTGGTGGCGGAGGACCAGAAGGACCTTGGTGGCAGAGGTTGAGCCGGCGCCGCTGGCCGGCGGCAGGCGGCGAGCATCGGCCCGCTACCCCTGTGGTAGACTGCCCGCCGGCATGCGCAACCCGGCAACCACATCTTCGACGAGGCAGTTATGTCCGGCAACACCATCGGCACCCTGTTTTGCGTGACATCGTTTGGCGAGTCGCACGGGCCGGCTATCGGCTGCGTGGTGGACGGGTGTCCGCCTGGTCTGCCAATCAGCGCGGCGGATATCCAGGCCGATCTCGACCGGCGTCGGCCTGGAACTTCACGCCATGTGACGCAGCGTCGCGAGCCGGATCAGGTCGAGATTCTCTCTGGCGTTTTCGCGGGCATGACGACGGGAACGCCGATTGCCCTGCTGATCCGCAACCAGGACCAGCGGAGCAAGGATTACGCTGAGATTGCGACGACTTTCCGCCCCGGCCATGCGGACTATGTTTACCTGCAGAAGTACGGCCTGCGCGATCCACGTGGTGGCGGGCGGTCTTCGGCGCGCGAAACCGCCGTACGCGTAGCGGCCGGAGCGATTGCCCGCAAGTGGCTGGCCGAACGCCATGGCGTGGCGATCTGCGGCTGGTTGAGTCGTCTGGGGCCGATTGATATTCCCTTCGTTGCGCGCGAAGACATCGCCGGCAACCCTTTCTTCGCACCGAACGCGACGATCGTTCCACAACTTGAAGACTATATGGATCGCTTGCGCAAGGCGGGCGATTCGGTCGGTGCGTTGCTCACGGTCAGCGCCAGCGGCGTTCCACCCGGTTGGGGCCAACCTGTTTATGATCGGCTGGATGCCCAGATCGCTTATGCGATGATGAGTATCAACGCGGTAAAGGGCGTCGAGATTGGCGCCGGTTTCGCCAGCGTTGAACAAAAGGGCAGCGAGCATGGCGACGAGATGACCCCGCAAGGCTTCCTCTCCAATCATGCCGGAGGTGTGCTGGGTGGCATTTCGAGCGGACAGGAGATCATCGTCAGGCTGGCGGTCAAGCCAACCTCGAGCATCCGCCTGCCGCGTCGCTCGATTGACGTGCACGGTCAGCCGATGATCGTCGAGACGCACGGCCGGCACGACCCCTGCGTTGGTCTGCGGGCGACCCCGGTTGCCGAAGCGATGCTGGCGCTTGTCCTGATCGATCTGGCCCTGCGCCATCGCGCCCAGTGCGCCGACGTCCGCTGCCTTACTCCGCGCCTTGCCGGGCATCTGCCGGACGTCCCGGGCAAGTGACGACCGGCGGCACTAGCCAGTATAATCGCGCCGTCTGGTCGCGCATCCGGCCGGCCGGAGTCTCCTGAGGCTATGATCATGCAAGTTGAGCACCACGACCTTCATCTTGACTTCCCAGAGTATGTTGACTCGATCCACGCGCTCAAGGCGGCAAGCGAGAAATTCGGCAACTTGTACGACGAGTACCATCAGCTCACGCGGGAAGTCGAACGGCTCGAGGAAGATGATGTCCCGGTGGATGATTTCGCGTTTGAGAATCTGAAGAAGCAGCGGGTTCGTCTGAAGGACCAGATGTACCGGATGCTCGTTGCGCACAAGAGCGGCGACTGAGCCGGCGCGTGCCGGCCCGCGGGCAGGCGTCCGGTAGAAGCGCCTGATGCAGCTTCTGCCCTATTGGCGGCTTTCGGGCTATTATTTTTTCCATTTTGCCTGCATCGGCGCTTTTTCACCGTACTTCGGGCTTTACCTCGAGTCGCTCGCCTTTTCCGCCTGGGACATCGGCCTTTTGATGTCCCAGCTGCCCTTGATGCGGCTGTTTGCCCCCTACCTGTGGGGTGCACTGGCCGACCGGCTGGTACGCCGGCTGCCGGCCGTCCGCCTCGCTGCAGCCCTCGGCCTGATCTGCTTTTCCGCCTTCTTCCTCACGCGGAGTTTCGCCGCCGTGTTGCTCGCCATGGCGCTTTTCGCCTTCTTCTGGAGCGCCGCGCTACCCCTCGTCGAAACCGCGACCTTTGCTCATCTGCGTGATGAGCCCCAAGGTTACAGCCGGATCCGCCTCTGGGGATCGATCGGTTTCATCGTTGCGGTGATGGCAACGGGTGCGCTACTCGATAGAATGGACCTGCCGGCCCTGCTCTGGGTGATGCTGGGTCTGCTGAGCAGCACCCTGCTGTGCGCCGCGCTGGTCCCCGAGCCGGCCGGGACGGCTGCCGGAGTGGCATCGGAGCAAGCGATCGGAGACATTCTTCGCCAGCCGCGTGTGCGCGCTTTGTTTGCCGCCTGCTTTGCCATGTCGGCGGCGCACGGCGCGCTTTACGTCTTTTACTCGATACACCTCGCCAATCATCAGTACAGCAAGCTGTCCGTTGGCGGTCTGTGGTCGCTCGGCGTACTCGCCGAGATTGCTGTCTTCTTCTTCATGGTCGACTTGCTCCGCCGTTATGGCTTGCGTACCATTCTCCTCGTCTGTTTTGCCGCAGCCGCCATCCGCTTCCTGCTCATCGGCTGGTGTGTCGAGCACTGGCCATTGGTTCTTCTTGCCCAACTGTTGCACGGACTGACCTTTGGTGCCTACCACGCAGCGGCTATTGCTGCGGTGAATCGTTGGTTTTCCGGAAACTGTCAGGCCCGTGGGCAGGCGCTCTACTCGAGCGTTTCTTTTGGTGCCGGTGGCCTGCTCGGCGGGTTGCTCAGCGGATGGTCGTGGGAACGGCTGGGGGCGGCGCCGACCTACACGATCAGCGCGAGCTTTGCGGTGGTCGGTCTCCTGTTCGTTGCCCGCTGGATCCAGCACAGCGATCTGGCCGACGTCGGCGCTGAGCGCGCCCGGTGTGTTGCCCGAAGTTGATACTGATCGTGAGGAAAGCGCGATGATCATCGGTCTCTTGCGCAGTTGCTGCCTGGCAGCGCTGCTTGCCGGACTGACTACCGGCTGTGCGACGACCCGCACGACCGCTGGCGGAGCGGTCGGCGTTCAACGCGAACAAACCATGCTCGTTTCGTCGGGCGAGATCAATCGCTCGGCCGCCAAGGCCTACCAGGAGACCATGCGCGAGGCGCAGGCGAGGAACCGCCTCAATCGCAGCCCGCAACAGTTCGAGCGCGTGCGCCTGGTTGCCCAGCGGCTGATCCCGGTCACCGCAGCCTTCCGCAGCGACGCGACCGGCTGGTCGTGGGAAGTCAATGTCATCACCTCTCCGGAGTTGAACGCCTGGTGCATGCCAGGCGGCAAGATGGCCGTCTACAGCGGCCTGCTCGAGCAACTGCAGTTGACCGATGACGAACTTGCCGGAGTGATGGGACACGAGATCGCGCATGCCCTGCGCGAGCACGGGCGTGAGAAGGCGAGTCGGGCGGCTGGCGTAAACGTGGCAGCCAGCATTGGCGGCGCTTTGATCGGGGCTTACTTCGGTGTCGATTCCGGTCTCGGCCAGAGCATCATCGGAACCGTCGGCGATCTCGCGTTCATGCGCCCGAACTCGCGCGAGATGGAACAGGAAGCAGACCGCATCGGCGTCGAACTCGCCGCGCGCGCCGGCTACGATCCCTTTGCGGCGATCGCCCTATGGGAGAAGATGGGCCGCACCGTGCGTGGGCAACCGCCGCAGTGGCTGTCTACGCATCCGTCGCACGCGTCGCGCATCGCCGACTTGCGGGTCTATGCCGAGCGCGTGTACCCCTTGTATGCCGGTGTGCGACGCGCTCGCTAGGCGCTGGGCAGATCGGCGAAGCGCCGGCACGATCTGACGAGAAGCAGGGGCTGTGACATAATCGCGTGCTTTGAGGAAATGCGAATGAAAATCTGTGTTCTTCCAGGGGACGGCATTGGCCCGGAAATCATGGCCGAAGCGGTACGCGTGCTGCGTGCGCTCGACCTGGATTTCGAAATGCACGAGGCCCTGCTGGGCGGCTGCGCCGTCGACGCTACCGGCGATCCGTATCCGGCTGCGACGCAACAGCTTGCGCAGGATGCTGATGCGGTCCTGCTCGGCGCTGTCGGCGGCCCGCAATGGGACAAGCTGCCGCGCGAGCAGCGCCCGGAAAGGGGGCTGTTGGGAATCCGCAAGCATCTCGGCCTGTTTGCCAACCTGCGCCCGGCGATTCTTTATCCCGAGTTGGCAAATGCTTCGACGCTGAAGAGCGAAGTGGTCGCCGGGTTGGATATCCTGATCGTCCGGGAACTGACCGGCGACATTTATTTCGGTCAGCCACGCGGCATCGAAGTACGCGAGCTGGCTGGCCAGCGCGAGCGAGTAGGCTTCAACACGATGATCTACAGCGAGAGCGAGATTCGCCGCATCCTGCGCGTTGCCTTCGAGGCAGCGCGCCAACGCAGGAAGAAGCTGTGTTCGGTCGACAAGATGAACGTGTTGGAGACCACCCAGTTGTGGCGGGACGTTGCCGAAGAAACAGCGACCGAATACCCCGATGTCGAACTGAGCCACATGCTGGTCGACAACGCCGCCATGCAACTGGTCAGAAACCCGAAGCAATTCGATGTCGTGGTGACCGGCAACATGTTCGGCGACATCCTGTCGGACGAGGCTTCGATGCTCACCGGCTCGATTGGCATGCTGCCTTCCGCTTCGCTCGACGCCAATCGGAAGGGACTGTACGAGCCCTGCCACGGGTCGGCGCCGGACATTGCCGGAGAGGGCGTGGCGAATCCCCTGGCGACGATTCTCTCGGCGGCGATGATGCTGCGCTATACGTTCGCGTTGGAGTCCTCGGCACAGCGCGTCGAGCAGGCAGTAAAGGCCGTTCTGGCGCAAGGATACCGCACGGCGGACATCTACGAGCCGGGTACGCGCAAGGTGGGAACGCGCGCGATGGGTGATGCGGTTCTCGCCGCCCTGTGATTCGGACGAGAAGAACTGGAGGAGCAAATCGGTGAATAGAGTGGGTCTGGTGGGCTGGCGCGGCATGGTTGGATCGGTGCTCATGCAGCGCATGCTGGAAGAGGGTGATTTTCAACATATCGAACCGCGGTATTTCTCGACCTCGGCAGTGGGGGAAGCAGCCCCGGTGATCGCCGGCAAGGACGCGGGCAAGCTGCACGATGCGATGTCGCTGAGCGACCTCGCGCCGATGGACATCATCGTGACCTGCCAGGGGGGCGACTACACGCGGGAGATTTTTCCGCGTCTACGCGCTGCTGGCTGGCAGGGTCACTGGATCGACGCGGCGTCTACCCTGCGCATGCAGGAGGACGCGGTGATCATCCTGGATCCGGTCAATCGCAGCGTCATCGATGCCGCCCGAGCAAACGGCGGGCGCAACTGGATCGGCGGCAACTGCACGGTTTCCCTGATGCTGATGGGCCTTGCCGGCCTGTTTCACCATGACCTCGTCGAATGGGTCAGCGCGATGACCTACCAGGCGGCTTCCGGCGCCGGGGCGCAAAACATGCGCGAGTTGCTGCTGCAGATGGGCGCCTTGTACCAGGCGGTCGAAAGCGAACTGGCGCAGCCAGCCTCGGCAATCCTCGAGATCGACCGCAAGGTTGCCGAGACGATGCGCTCGCCGGCTTTCCCGACGAAAAACTTCCGTCAGGCGCCCCTCGCCGGCAGCCTGATTCCTTGGATCGACGTGCCGGTCGACGGCGGCCAGTCGAAAGAGGAATGGAAAGGCGGCGCCGAGTGCAACAAAATCCTCGGACGTCCTGCTTTCCGCACAGCCGGCAGCATACCGGTGGACGGCCTGTGTGTTCGCATCGGGGCGATGCGTTGCCATGCTCAGGGACTGACCATCAAGTTGCGCCGCGATGTACCGTTGGACGAAGTCGAGGAGATTATTGCGCAAGGCAACCCCTGGGTGAAGGTCGTCGCCAACGAACGCGAGCTGAGTGAGCGGGAACTGACGCCGGCGGCAGTGACTGGAACCCTCAGCATACCGGTGGGCCGGCTGCACAAGCTGGCGCTGGGTCCGGAGTATCTGGCGGCGTTCACAGTCGGTGACCAGCTCTTGTGGGGGGCTGCCGAACCACTCCGTCGCATGCTTCGTATACTGATTGATAACTAGTTGAAAAAATGTAATAAGTATTTTACGTGCAGGGGGGCGCGGAAAATGATCGGCAGCAGGTCGGCAAAAAGTATGGCTTGCATGGCTAACTTCATGATGTTATTTTAATAATCCCGATTTCGACGCTCAGGGTGGCGGCGTGGCCAAGAACAAACATTACACACCAAGGGCTTTCAGACTGAGGACTTCGGCCTGGTTAGTCGCCTCGTCTTTGGCGCTCGCCGCTTTTCCGCAGTACGCCAGCGCTGCTGGCTTGGGCAAGGTGACGGTCCTCTCCGCCTTGGGCCAGCCTCTGCGGGCCGAAGTGGAGGTCTTTGCGACGCGCGAGGAACTCGCCGGAATGAAAGCGCAGCTTGCCGCGGCGGACGCTTTCAAACAGGCCGGCGTGGACTACGCTCCGGCCTTGCACGGCATCAACTTTTCCCTGATCAGACGAGCCAATGGGCAACCGGTCATCCGATTGAGTTCGGAACGGCCGATCAATGAGCCGTTCATGGACCTGCTGCTTGAATTGAACTGGTCGAGCGGCCGCCTGATTCGCGAGTACACCTTCCTGCTCGATCCGCCCGACTATGCGGCGAGGAATGCCGCCACGGCAGTCACCAAGCCCGTGGCCTTGCCGCCGCCGTTTGCCGACGCGCCGGCGCGCGCAGAGCGGCCGGTGCGTATGGCGAGCCCGCGTCCCCGGCCGAGCGAACCGCCGATTCCGGCGGGCGCCGGTGCAACTGCGCGTGAGGTGCGGCGCGGTGAAACGCTGGGTCAGATCGCCAGCGAGTTGCGACCGGACGGAGTGTCGCTCGATCAGATGCTGGCCGGACTGTATCGCGCCAACCCTGATGCCTTCGATCGCGGCAACATGAATCGCCTGAAGGCCGGAAAAGTCCTCTCGGTTCCTGACAAAGATGCACTGCAGGCGATTCCGCGCGAAGACGCGAGGCGGACGGTCATCGCGCAATCGGCCGACTGGAGTGGCTATCGGCGCCGCCTGGCGACGGCCGCCAGCGAGGCGCCGATCGCTGCCGAGGACGCGCGGGCGCAGGCCAGCGGCAAGGTGACGACACGCGTCGAGGATAGGGCAACCGCCGGTCAGGAGCCGAGGGACCAACTGCGCGTCTCGCGCACCGAGGCGGCGGCAAGCAGATCGCCGGCGGCCGGCAAGCGTCCGGACGAAGACTTGATCGCCAAGGAGAAGGCGTTGCGCGAGGCCAACGAACGATTGGCCAGTCTCGAGCGCAGCGTTGCCGAATTGCAGCGTTTGCTCGAACTCAAGAGCAAGACGCTGGCCGAACTCGAAAAGCAGTCCACCGGCAAGAGTGCACCGGCCGCCGAGCCCGGAAAGCCGGCGGGTGCCGCCGTACCAGCAAGCGCCACGACTGCACCGCCGGTTGCCACCCCGACGGCCCCGGCAACCCCGACTGGCCGCGTCGAGCCCACGCCAGCGCCTGCACCATCCGAGGTGACCGCAAAACCGCCCGACAAGCCTGCCGAGCGGCCGGCCGAGGTAAAGCCTGAGACTCCGCCAAGAACCGAAACGGGCGGTACTCAGCCGACGAGCGAAGCGAAACCCGAGGTCGCCCGTCCGGTCGAGCCAGCCAAGCCGGCGGAAGCGCTGAAGCCGGTCGAAGCGCCCAAGCCAGCCGAGCCGCCAAAGCCGAAGGCAACCGTCCCTCCGGCGGAAGAGCCCGGCTTTCTCGAAGAGCTGGCGACCAGCACGCCATTTCTTGCTGGCGGCGGCGGGATAATCGCCCTGCTTGCGGCCTATTGGTTCGTCAAGCGGCGGCGCGATGCGGAGAACAGTCGACCCTTCGAAGCAAGCAGCACACTCACCCCGGCGGGTGACAGTCTGATGGTCAACTCGGTTTTCCATAGCACGGGTGGTCAGAGCGTCGACACGTCGCATTCGATGGCGCAAACCGACTTCAGCCAGGCCGGCCCGGGAAGCATCGACACCGATGAAGTCGACCCGGTGGCCGAAGCCGATGTGTACATGGCTTATGGCCGTGACGCACAGGCGGAAGAAATCCTGCTCGAGGCAAAACAGAAGGACCCTGGTCGCCACGCCATACACCTGAAGCTGCTGGAGATCTATCTGGCGAGGAAAGACAGCAAGCCTTTCGACCTGCTGATCAGCGAGCTTTACAAGGCAACGGGCGGAGTCGGACCGGACTGGGAGAAGGCGGCGGCGATGGGGCTGCAGGTCGATCCGGAAAACCCCCTGTTTGCCGGCGCTTTGCGAAACGCCGAGGGACCGGCCCGCGATTCGGAGACGACGCTGATCGTTCGTCCCGACGCCTTGCAGAGTACCATCGCCAAGCCGGGACAGCTTGCGCAGATGGCGCAGGCCGCGGTCGGCGCGGAGGCGCCTACGCAGGTTATTCCGCCCCGGCAGACCGAGGTGGAAACGCGCCTGCAGACCGCTGACCTGGCAGATCTCGACTTCGACTTCGGCACTAGCGACGCGTCCGGGGCGAGTTCGCCGAAGTCGACTGGTGGTGACGCACTGGCTGTCGAAAAGACGATCGCCTATCGAAACTCGGATCAGCGCGACGCGCTCGATTTCGATCTGAGCGCGTCCATGCCGACTCCAGCGCCGCTTGCCAGCGACGATTTCGATGACGACAGTCGGGCGGTGCCGGTTAGCGACGAAATTTACCCGCCAGAGATTACCATGCTGGTCGCCCCGCGGCCGCCAGCAGGAGGCGCGTCAGACGACACGGACCTCGGCTTCCATTTCGATCTGGCGAGTGAACCGCCGGAGCCTGTTGCACCCAGCGCGCGCAGCGCAGGCGTGATGCCCCCTGCTGCCAAGCTTCCTCCGCAAGCGCAGCCACTGGCGCCAGCACGGGCGGTAGAGGATGTCGTGGACATCGGGTCGGCGGATGAGGGCGCGCTCGATTTCGACGTGAAGCTGACCGATTCGACGGTTCTCGGACATGCGATGCAAGTGCCGTCGGCCGCCGACATGGCCTCGATCAGTCTGGACTTGACCGAAGTGGACGTCTTTGCGCCGAGTAGCCGCTCCGATAGCAGTGCTGCTCAGGCGACAGCCTTCGACATGGAGCAGGAAGACACGCTGGTCAACCCGGGTTTTTCCGGAACACAGGAAGACACTCTGGTTAACTCGGATTTCTCGTCCGCAATGGACATGGTCTCCGACATCGAGATCAGTTCCAACGAAGAAGTGTCTACCAAGATCGAACTCGCCAGGGCGTATGAAGAAATGGGCGATGTCGAGGGGGCGCGCGAGTTGTTGCAGGAGGTCCTCAGAGATGGCGATGCGGCGCAGCGCACGGCGGCACAAGCCCTCCTTGCCGGATTACGTGAATAGGCCTTGTTGCCCCGCGGTTGACACTGCCTGCGCCAGCTTGCCAGCCGTCATCGGTTGGGCTTGATCTTGTCGTGCGCGACGCAGCAGCGGAATCGGGCAAGCCGCAGGTCAATCGTCCGCCAGCGGCTGGCAAGCGAGCAGGCTTTCATCCGACAACGCTGCTGGTCGTCTGGTTTTCCCTGCTGCTGGTCGGGCAGTCGCTTGCCGGTTGGCACATCCTGCTGACCCTGCTGCTCCTATCGGCTTGCGGTGCCGGCGTCCGGCAAGACTGGAAACGCCTGGCGTGGGGCTCGCGCTGGCTGATCGTTTCCCTGTTCGCCGTTTTCGCCTGGGGAGAAGCGGGCGAAGCTGTCTGTCCAAGCGCGTTGGCGCCTACCCTGGAGGGCCTGTCTTTAGCGCTGACGCAAGTCGGGCGCCTCCTGCTGGTGCTGATGGCAGTTGCCATCCTGCGCTACGGGATGCCCTTGGCGGACCTGCTCAGGGGTTTGCACGGCTTGCTGCAGCCGATTCGCCGTTGGCGGATCGATACTGATCGTGTCGTCGTACGCCTGATCCTCGTCTTGCGGCAGGCAGACCAAATGCCTCCGAGTTGGCGCGACTGGCGCAGTCTGTTGGCGCCGCACGAACATGTCGCGGGAGGCGAAGTGATTGAACTGGCGGATAAACCGCTGTCGTACCGGGACTACCTGGCGATCTTGCTGGTATGTGGTCTGGTGGCGGTTTTCCTCGCCCAGCGGATGTAGCGCGTGCGAATCGCTCTCGCGCTCGAGTACGATGGCAGCCGTTTCTGTGGTTGGCAGAAGCAGCCCGCTGGGGGTAGCGTACAGGACGCGCTGCAAGAAGCGCTTGGAAAATTTGCCGGCGTGCCGATCAAGGTTGTTTGTGCGGGTCGGACCGACGCCGGAGTGCACGCGCTCGGTCAGATCGTCCATTTCGATACCACGCTTGACCGTTCGCTGTACGCCTGGGTGCGCGGGTGCAATACCTTTCTGCCCGCCAGCGTTGCCGTCCGTTGGGCGCACGTGGTGGGAGAGGGCTTCCATGCACGCGCTTCGGCGCTTGCCCGTCACTATCGCTATCTCCTGCTCAATCGTGCGCATCGGCCCGGCGTCGGGCATGCCCGGCTGGGCTGGTATCATCACCCTCTCAGGCTACAGGACATGCAGGAAGCAGCCGGCCTGCTCCTTGGTGAACACGACTTCTCAGCTTTTCGCGCCGCTGAATGCCAGGCCGTATCGCCGGTCAAGTTCATGCATCAGGCGCGAATCGAGAGAAACGGCGATCTCATCGTCTTCGATTTCACTGCCTCGGCTTTTCTCCACCACATGGTGCGCAATCTGGTCGGCAGTCTGGTACACGTCGGCCAGGGCAAACAGCCTCCCGTATGGATCAGCAGCCTGCTGGCCAGCCGCGACCGCCGACTGGCTGCACCAACCTTTCCGGCCGATGGGCTCTATCTGGTCACCGTCCACTACCCGGCATGCTGGAACTTGCCGCTTGATGACGATACCCTTCTCCTGCCTTTCGCGGTGGGTTCGCGCGCCGTCACCAAGACTGTTGAAAGATGAAGACGCGAATCAAGATCTGTGGTCTGACGCGCGCCAGCGATCTGCAGGACGCGGTCGACGCCGGTGCCGATGCTTTGGGCCTGGTCTTTTACCCGCCCAGCCCGCGCTACGTGGATCTGACGACGGCCGCCCAACTGGCCGCTTGCGTGCCGCCCTTGGTGACGATCGTCGGGCTGTTCGTCAATGCCGATCCGGCTCAGGTGCGTGCGACGCTTGCTGCAGTTCCCATCCATTTGCTGCAAATGCACGGCGACGAGGACGAGGCGTATTGCCGACAGTTCGATCGCCCCTACGTGAAAGCGGCGCGCGTCCGGGCGGGCATGGATTTGCTACAATACGCGGCGGGCTTTCCCTCGGCGCAGGCGATCCTTCTTGATGCGTTTGTGGACGGTTATGGCGGCGGCGGCAAGGTTTTCGACTGGTCGCTGGTGCCGCCGACGCTAGGCAAGCCACTGATTCTTTCCGGCGGACTGGATGCCGACAATGTTGGCGAGGCGGTGCGGTGCCTCAATCCGGCAGCCGTTGACGTCTCCTCCGGAGTCGAGGCCGGCAAGGGAATCAAGGATGCGGCAAAGATCCGCGCTTTCGTCAAGGCAGTGCGGGCAGCCGACCAATCCGGCGACTAGGCAGCCGGTACGATCCGTCGAAACGGCCGGGCCGGCGCACGGGCAGCCTCACGGCTGCCCGTGCCGAGGCGACGGCGAGCACGCGCTGGCCTTACGTCGTGGCACCGCAAGGAGTTTGTGGACAGTGGGTTCCGAGTACGATCTACCTGATGCAACAGGCCATTTTGGCCGCTACGGCGGGGTCTTCGTGGCTGAAACTCTGATTCCAGCGCTTGCCGAACTGCGTGAGGCGTATGCCGCTGCCTGGCGTGATGCGCAGTTCGTTGCCGAGTTCGAAAGCGATCTGAAGCATTATGTCGGCCGGCCAAGTCCGCTCTATCACGCTCGGCGCTGGTCGGAAACGCTCGCCGGCGCGCAGATCTACCTGAAGCGCGAGGACCTGAACCACACCGGTGCGCACAAGATCAACAACTGCATTGGCCAAGCACTCCTGGCCCGTCGCATGGGCAAGCGGCGCGTCATTGCCGAGACCGGTGCAGGTCAGCACGGCGTCGCGACGGCGACAGTCGCCGCGCGCTACGGCATGCAGTGCGTCGTCTATATGGGGTCGGAGGACATGCGGCGGCAAGCTGCCAACGTGTACCGCATGAAGTTGCTGGGAGCCGAGGTCGTTCCGGTGACCAGCGGCTCCCAAACGCTCAAGGATGCCTTGAATGAAGCCATGCGCGACTGGGTGACGAACGTTTCCGATACGTTCTACATCATTGGTACGGTGGCCGGCCCGCATCCCTATCCGATGATGGTACGCGACTTTCAATCGGTGATCGGACGCGAGTCCATTGCCCAGATGCAGGAGCGCTGCGGCCGCCAGCCGAACGCGGTGATTGCCTGCGTCGGCGGCGGGTCGAACGCCATGGGCATCTTCCACCCGTACATCCCGGTCGCGGGTGTTCGCCTGATCGGCGTCGAGGCCGCCGGCGACGGCCTTGCGACTGGCCGCCACGCCGCTTCGCTGACGGCCGGGCGGCCCGGAGTGCTGCATGGCAACCGGACCTATCTGCTGCAGGACGAGAATGGCCAGATCATCGCCACCCACTCGATCTCGGCCGGCCTCGACTATCCGGGGGTCGGCCCCGAACACGCGTGGTTGAAGGATAGCGGCCGGGCGGAGTACGTCAGCATCAGCGACGCCGAGGCGCTGCAGGCCTTTCACGATCTCTGCCATCTGGAAGGAATCATCCCGGCGCTCGAATCGAGTCACGCGCTGGCTTACGCCGGCAAGCTGGCACCGACACTGGCGAAGGACGACGTGCTCCTGGTCAATTTGTCAGGGCGTGGTGACAAGGACATGCATACCGTCGCCGAGAAATCGGCCATCACTTTCTGACCATGGCAAGAATCGAAACTACCTTTGCCCGCCTCCGGGAGCAAGGGCGCAAGGCGCTGATTCCCTTCATCACCGCCGGTGATCCCACATCGGCGATGACGGTTCCCTTGCTGCATACGCTGGTCAGCGCTGGCGCCGACATCGTCGAACTGGGCGTGCCCTTTTCCGACCCGATGGCCGATGGACCGACGATCCAGCGCGCCTCGGAGCGCGCTTTGGCACAAGGCGTCAGCCTGCGCCAAGTGCTGGCGATGGTGCGCGACTTCCGGGTCGATGACCAGGCGACGCCGATCGTCCTGATGGGCTATGCCAACCCGATCGAAGCGATGGGCGTCGAGGTCTTTGCCGAAGCGGCAGCCTCGGCCGGTGTGGACGGCGCGCTGGTCGTCGACTATCCGCCCGAGGAAAGCGCCGATTTTGCCGCCATCCTCGGCCACCATGCATTGGCGCCGATCTTCCTGCTGGCACCTATCTCGCAGGCTGAACGCATCGCTCAGGTCGGCAAGCTGGCCCGCGGTTACCTCTATTATGTTTCATTGAAGGGCGTCACCGGCTCCAGCGCGCTCGACATCGCTGCGGTCGCCGAGCATGTTCCGGAGATCCGAGCGCGCACTGGCGTCCCAGTCGGCGTTGGTTTCGGCATCCGCGACGCACCGACTGCCGCAGCGGTGGCGGCGGTGGCCGACGCAGTGGTTGTTGGCAGCCGGATCATCGAAGAAATCGAGTGCTCGACGCCGGAGCAGGTCTGCCCGCGCGTTGCTGCATTAGTGGCCGAGCTGCGGCGCGGAATCGACGGCGTGGCGTCCGACTCACGAGGAAGACCATGAGCTGGTTGAACAAATTGCTGCCTCCCAAGATCAAGCGCAGCGAGCCAGGCGTCGAACGCCGGTCGGCCCTGCCGGAGGGGCTGTGGAGCAAGTGTCCGGGCTGTGACGCGGTGCTGTATGCCAGCGATCTGGCCAGGAACTGCAATGTCTGCCCGAAATGCGGGCACCACAACCGGCTCGGTTCGCGTGCCCGGATCGACCTGCTGCTTGACGCAGAGGGCCGTTCGGAGATTGGATCCGAAGTCCTGCCGGTCGATTCCCTGCTCTTCAAGGACAGCCGCCCCTATCCCGAGCGGCTGCGCGATGCAACCGCGGCGACCGGCGAAAGCGATGCGCTGGTCGTCGTGCGCGGCTCGATCAAGACGCTACCCGTGGTACTTGCTGCCTTCGAGTTCGACTTCATGGGTGGCTCGATGGGTTCCGTGCTGGGTGAACGTTTCGTGCGCGGGGTTCAGACTGCGCTTGAGCACCGGCTGGCATTTATTTGCGTCAGCGCTTCGGGTGGTGCGCGCATGCAGGAAGGCCTCTTCTCGCTGATGCAGATGGCGAAGACGACGGCCGCCCTGACGCGCCTTGGGCAGGCCCGGTTGCCCTTCATTTCCATTCTCACCGATCCGACGATGGGCGGTGTTTCGGCATCCTTCGCCTTCATTGGCGACATCGTGATTGCCGAGCCGGGAGCTCTGATCGGTTTTGCCGGCCCGCGCGTGATCGAACAGACCGTACGTGAAACGCTGCCCGAGGGCTTCCAGCGTTCTGAGTTCCTGCTCGAGAAGGGCGCCATCGACCTCATCGTCGACCGTCGCGAGATGCGCGAGCGCATCGCCGGCCTGCTCGCCATGTTGCAGAAGAGGCCAGCTGCAGCGTGAGCGCTGTTGCGCAGCGCAGAAACGTGGCCCGCCGCGCGGGCCAGGAAAGTTGGTGACAGACCGCGCTGCGCTGCGCGGCAGGCGGACTTGCCCGTCGACCCTGCCGCGCAGGCTTGGCGCGTGACTGCTGCCGGCCGCGTTCCGGGCGGAGAGGCTGTAGCCCCCGCGCCGGATTCCCCGCTGAGGCTCTGGCTCAAGCATCTCGAAGCCTTGCACCCCAAGGGTCAGAGCGGGATCGAACTCGGTCTGGAACGCGTTGTCCGGGTCAAACAGACGCTCGAGCAGCACCTGTCGTGCCCACTGATCATCGTCGGCGGAACCAACGGCAAGGGCTCCACCTGCGCCTATCTGGAAGCCATCTACAGCTTCGCGGGCTACCGTGTCGGCTGTTATACGTCGCCCCACCTGATCGATTTCAACGAGCGGATACGGATCGATCGGCAGGCGGTAGACGACGGCACGCTGACGCAGGCCTTTGGTCGTGTTGAAAGCGCCCGGCAAGCCGCCGGCGCAATTGCATTGACCTACTTCGAGTTCGCGACGCTGGCGGCGATTGAGATCTTCTGCGCCTGCCAGGCGGAGGTCGTCATCCTTGAAGTCGGGCTCGGCGGTCGACTCGACGCGGTGAATGCCTACGATGCGGACTGTGCGATCGTCACCAGCGTCGCGCTCGACCATACCGAATGGCTGGGCAGTACCCGCGCGGCCATCGGTTTCGAGAAAGCCGGCATCTTTCGGCCCGGTCGGCCGGCGCTGTGTGCCGACCCCGACCCCCCCGCCTCGCTGATCGAGCACGCGCTGGCGGTTGGAGCCGATCTGCACCTGCTCGGACGCGATTTCGGCTACTTCGGCGACCGCAACCAGTGGACCTTCTGGGGCCGCGCCGGACTACGTCGTGGCGGCCTGGCGAATCCGGTCCTGCGCGGCCGCTGCCAGTTGCGTAATGCGAGCGCCGCCCTCGCCGCTGGCGAGTTGCTGCGCAACCGCCTGCCCCTGTCGATGCAGGCTGTCCGGCGCGGTTTGATTGATCTGTCGCTTGCGGGTCGATTTCAGGTTCTCCCGGGAAAGCCGACGATCATTCTGGATGTCGCGCACAACCCGCAGGCGGTCGGCGAGCTGGCGAGCAATCTGGCTGACCTGGGCTACTGTGCGCGAACTTTCGCCGTCGTCGGCATGCTGGCCGACAAGGACATTGCCGCTTCGCTGGCGCCTCTGGCCGGCAGGATAGACGAGTGGATGCTGGCCGACCTGGCCGGCCCGCGTGCGGCGAGCGCGGTGCAACTGGCGGGCTTTGTCGGTACCGGGCCGGGCGGTGCTTGCCAGTGCTTCGTTTCGCCCGGCGTGGCTTTCGACTGCGCGGCCAAGATGGCCAAGGAAGATGATAGAATCGTCGTCTTCGGATCTTTCCATACGGTCGCAGCCGTCATGCAGGCACTGAACCTTGGTCGCTGAGCAGAGAGCGCCAGTACGCGACGGCGGTACGCCCGTACATACCCACGCTATCGATGACTGAAACCAGTGACCCCCAATTGCAGCTGAAGAAGCGGGCGCGTCGCCGTCTGGTTGGAGCTGTGGCTTTCGCGGGACTGGCCGCGGTCGTGTTGCCGATGGTCATGGACGACGAGCCGAAGCCACTGGTGCAAAACGTTCAGATTCGCATACCGGGGCAGGATCAGTTGCCGTTCAAACCGGGCGCCGCGGCTGTGTCGCCGCCGGCCAGCGCGACCGCCGGACAGCCGCCGGCGGTGGCTGCCGTGCCCGGCGACGCAGCCGACGTCGCGAGTGCCAGAGTCAGTCCAGGTGGCCCGCCAAACGCCCGGCGGGGCGACGCCGAGGGCGGCGGGACAACCCCCAAGGCAAGCGAAAAAGCCCCGGAAAACCGGAAGGCGACTTCGCCACCGGCGCAGTTGGCGAGCAAGCAGGCCACTCAGCCCGTGCCCAAGCCGGCGGAGAAGACGGCCGCACAAAAGGCAGCCAAGCCCGCCGCGAAACCGGCATCGGACGACAAGCCTTCACGTCAGGAACAGCAGCGGGCGAAGGCGATTCTGAGCGGTAAGCCGAGCGAAGCGGCGGCGAGCAAGCCGCGCGCCCAGCACTTCATACAGCTTGGCGCCTTCACCGAAGCGGAAAAGGCCAAGCAGTTGCAGGGGAAGGTCGGTGGCGCTGGCGTCGACACCTACACCGAGTCGTACAACTCGCCGGACGGATCGCGCACGCGCGTACGCGCCGGTCCGTTTCCCAGCCGTGAAGCTGCCGACAAGGCACTGGAGAAGCTCAAGCAGCTTGGCGTCACCGGAGCTGTTGTCGGCAAGCAATGACGGTCTTCGATTACGCTGTGGTTTTCGTCGTTGCCGCCTCGCTGCTGCTCGGCTTGTGGCGAGGCGTGGTGGGGGAAGTCATCGCGTTGACAGCCTGGATCGGCGCATTCCTGGCCGCCAAGTGGTGGGGACCAGCGGCAGGCGAGGGATTCTCGACGATCGCCGAGCCCTCACTGCGCGTGCTTGCCGGCTGGCTGACGGTATTCGTTGGCGTGCTGGTCGCGATGGCCCTGCTTCGCCTGGCGGTTCAAAGCATGCTCAAAGCGCTCGGTCTGACTCTGACCGATCGCCTCCTGGGCGTCATCTTCGGCGTTGCGCGAGGTCTGGCGATTGTCCTGGTGCTCGTCGCGCTGGGCGGCATGACCTCCTTGCCGCGCGAGAAGTGGTGGAGTGAAGCGTATTTCTCACCGCCACTGCAAACGGCGGTGCTCGCCAGCAAGCCATGGTTGCCGGCAGAGGTGGCCAAACGAATCAGGTTCGGGTAGGGAAAGTCGATGTGCGGGATTCTTGGAGTTGTCGCGACTACGCCAGTCAACCAGTTGCTCTACGATGGCCTGATGGTCCTGCAGCACCGCGGGCAGGACGCAGCGGGCATCGCCACGACCGAAGATGATACCTTCCACATGCACAAGGGTTCCGGTCTGGTGCGCGATGTCTTTCGCACGCGCAACATGCGCGCGCTGCCGGGCAACATGGGAATTGCCCATTGCCGCTACCCGACGGCCGGTTCAGCCTTCGATTCCGCCCTCTCGCAGCCGTTCTACGTCAACTCGCCGTTCGGCATCGTCCTTGGACACAACGGCAACCTGACCAATACGCAGCAACTGAAGGAAGAGATGTTCCGCCAGGATCTGCGCCACATCAATACGACCTCGGACTCCGAGGTACTGCTCAACGCGCTGGCGCACGAACTGCAAGCGACGGCGAAGGGGTGTCGGCTCGACCTGGACACCATCTTTGCCGCAGTCAGCGGTGTCCATCGGCGTTGCCGGGGCGCCTATGCCGTCGTGGCGATGATCGCCGGCTACGGCATGCTCGCCTTTCGTGACCCGCACGGGATTCGTCCGCTGGTCTTCGGTTTCAACGAAACGCGCGAGGGAACCGAGTACCTTTTCGCTTCGGAAAGCGTCGCGCTCGACACGCTCAACTTTCAGGTTCTGCGCGATGTCGAGCCCGGCGAAGCGATCTTCGTCGACCTCGAGCACCGGCTGCACCAGCGTCAGTGCGCGCCGAACGCGTCGCTTTCGCCGTGCATCTTCGAGTTCGTCTACCTGGCTCGTCCGGACTCGGTAATCGATGGCGTCTCGGTTTACGAAGCCCGCCTGCGCATGGGTGAACACCTGGCCGACAAGCTGATCCAGTACATTCCGGTCGACCAGATCGATGTGGTGATTCCGATACCGGATTCGAGCCGACCGTCGGCCATGCAGTTGGCGCAGCGAATCGGCGTTCCCTACCGCGAAGGCTTCGTGAAGAATCGCTATATCGGTCGGACGTTCATCATGCCGGGTCAGGCGACGCGGCGCCGCTCGGTTCGTCAGAAGCTCAATACCGTCGCCCAGGAGTTCAAGGGCAAGCGCGTCCTGCTCGTCGACGATTCGATCGTGCGCGGCACGACGAGTCGCGAGATCGTCGAAATGGCGCGTGCCGCCGGCGCGCTCAAGGTTTACTTCGCTTCCGCGTCGCCGCCTGTCCGTTACCCCAATGTTTATGGCATCGACATGCCGACGCGCGCGGAATTGATCGCAACCGGTCGCACGGGCGAAGAAATTGCCCGCGAAATTGGCGCTGATGCGCTCGTCTATCAGGACTTGCAGGCGCTCGAAGCTTCGATTCGTGACCTCAAGCCGACGCTCTGCCGCTTCGACACATCGTGCTTCAACGGATCCTATGTTACCGGTGACGTCAGCCCGGAGTACCTGACGGCGATCGAGCAGGCGCGTGAAGGGCATCATCATTTGAGCAAGGACGAGCGCTGGACTTCGAAGCAACTGCAGCTCAACCTTCTCTCGGTCGGCTGATCGCGATGCGCGAGACCAAGGTCCCTCTTTCGCTTGAAACGCTGGCCGTGCGCGCCGGTCAGGAGCGCAGCCAGTTCAACGAGCACAGCGAAGCCCTGTATCTGACTTCGAGCTTCGTCTTTGCCAACGCTGCGCAAGCGGCGGCCCGTTTTTCCGGCGAGGAGGAAGGGAATGTCTACTCGCGTTTCACGAATCCAACGGTAAAGGTCTTCCAGGATCGCCTGGCGACACTCGAAGGCGCCGAGGATTGCATTGCTACGGCGTCCGGGATGTCGGCGATTCTTGCCCTGCTGATGGCCTTGTGCAGCGCTGGCGATCATCTCGTCGCGTCAACCGGACTGTTCGGTGCCACGCAACAGTTGCTCGGAACGATCATGCCGCGCTTCGGCCTGCGGACAACGTTCGTTGGCCAGACCGACCTCGATGCATGGCAGGCGGCGATCAGGCCGGAAACCCGGCTGTTCTTCCTCGAGACGCCGTCGAACCCGCTCACCGAAGTGGCCGACATCGCCGCACTGGCCGCCATCGCTCAGCGGCACAACATCCTGCTCGCGGTCGACAACTGCTTCTGCACACCGGTGCTGCAGCGCCCCCTCGATCTGGGTGCCGATCTGGTCGTGCACTCGGCAACCAAGTACCTCGACGGACAAGGACGCGTCCTCGGTGGCGCGGTCGCCGGCCCGCGAAAGCTGACCGAGGATGTCTTCCGTTTCCTGCGCACGGCCGGCCCGACGCTCTCCGCGTTCAACGCGTGGATCCTGCTCAAGGGTCTCGAGACGCTCCAGATACGGATGTTGGCGCAGTCAGCCAAGGCGCTCGAGTTGGCCGAATGGCTGGAGGCGCACCCGCGTGTCGCGCGCGTCTACTACCCCGGTCTGGCCTCGCATGGACAATTCGATCTGGTTCAGCGGCAACAGAAAGGAGGCGGCGCGATCGTCTCCTTTACCGTCAAGGGCGCGCGCGCCGAAGCGTGGAAAGTGATCGACAGTTGTCGACTGCTGTCGATCACCGCCAACCTGGGTGACACCAAGACCACGCTGACGCACCCGGCATCGACGACGCACGGACGCCTGACCCAGGAGCAGCGTGCTGCCGCCGGAATCGGCGAAGATCTGCTGCGCATTGCGGTCGGTCTCGAGGCCGTCGCCGACCTGCAGAACGACCTTGAAAGAGGCCTTGCCGCAAGCTAGCGGTCTACGCTTTTCGGCTCGCGGCGGCGCGGGCGCGCCAGATCCTCGCGCTCTGCGGCGGCTTTCCTGAGGGCTTCCTTGGCCGCATTCGGCATCATGAAGTAGGTCATCAGACTGGCGCACAGGCAGACCAGCCAGAACAGGAAGAAGCCGGTCGAATACGTGGCGATCGGTGGCCACTCGACAAGTTGGCCGAACAGGTACAGCTGCCGTGGATCGATCAGCGTGAAGAACAGGCCTTCGGCAATGCCGGCAGCGATGAACGCCGGCCAGAGTATCCAGATGACGTGCTGCATAGGCTCCAACCGAGTGTCTTGAATGGTGCCTCCGGTCGGAATCGAACCAACGCCAGATGATTACAAATCAACTGCACGACCTTCATGCTACGGAGGCGGACTGAAGCGAGCGGTCGATTATAGCGGAAGTCTACGCCTGCCGCGCCGGGACGGAACGCCGACCGCTCGACCACGCATCGGGAAGCGCAGTTCGCGCGATCGGATTGCGACGTACCACTGGTAGAATCCGTCCATCAAGCGATCAGGGAAAGCCCATGGCAAACTTGTCGAATCCCTCTGAAATTGCCCGCGAAGCCTTGCGCCTGCTCGCGGTTCGCCGCCTTCCCCCGTCCCCCGAAAACTACCGGGCGCTGTATCACGAAATTGCCGGGACCGCCAGCGACGCCGGCGAGCCATTCCCGGAGCGGGAATTGAAAACGCTGCTCGCCGCCTTGCCTCGGCAAACCGTGATCCAGCAACGGTTGGCAAGGAATTTCGAGAGTGCTTTCAAGGCCAGGAACTGGCCGGAACTGCGTGCTGGCCTGGCCGACCTGGTGCTGCAGCTCGGCAAGGAAGGCGATCTGCCATGGAGTGAACTTCTCGCCGACTTCGTTCGCCAATGGGATGCCAAGCAGGCCGGCCTGACCGTCGCGCGCAAACGCGAGGCGCTCGAGCGCGTCCTGTCGAGTGGAGCGGGCGGCAATAGTGAGGTTTTCTTCACGCGCTTGCAAGGACTCGTCAGGTCGTGGGCATCGAACGCGCCGGTGGGCGAGGATATTCCGCTGGTCGAAGGCGCGACTCCGCTCGGCCTGCCGGTTGAAGGCGCAGCCGGTGCTGCGTCGCCGCCTTGCGAGGCAACAGGAGTCGTCGCTGCCACCGACGAATTGCGCGATTTGTTCGTCCATACGCTGGCGGTGATCATCCCGACGCTGTTGACCGATGAACCCGAACTGCTTGCCGATACCCGGATGCTGGCCGACAGCGCGCGCACGGCCAACTCGCCGGCGGCGGTGCAAGGACTGCAGACCCGACTGCAGAATTTTGCCTTTCGCCTCGAGCTCCTGGCCGAGGACCGCGGCGAAGTGCATGTGGGTCTGCTCAACCTGTTGCGCCTGCTGATCGAGAACATCGGCGAGCTGGTCGTCGAGGACCACTGGTTGAAAGGTCAGATCGACATCGTGCGTGACATCGTTGCCCGGCCGCTGAGCATTCGCTCGCTGAGCGACGCCGAGACTCGTTTGAAGGAGGTCATCTTCAAGCAGAGTCAGCTCAAGCACAGCCTCAACGAGGCCAAGGAAGCGCTCAAGCAGATGTTGGCCGGTTTCGTCGACCACTTGGCCGAGTTCGCCGATTCGACCTCGGACTATCACGACAAGATCGAAGTCTGTGCCGACCGGATCAGCCAGGCGGAGGACATTGCGCAGCTCGAAGACGTTCTCGCCGATGTGATTCGCGAAACGCAAATCATCCAGCTCAATGCGCAGCGCTCGCGCGACGAGTTGCGCGCCGCGCGCCGGCGCGTCGAAGAAGCCGACCAACGCATCAGCCACTTGCAGGCCGAACTCGACAAGGCGAGTACGCTTGTCCGGCACGACCAGTTGACCGGCGTGCTCAATCGGCGTGGACTGGAAGAAGCCTTCAACAAGGAAGTCGCGCGTTCCCGGCGTCGCCAGGCGACGCTTTGCGTCGCTTTGCTTGACATCGACAACTTCAAGAAGCTCAATGACTCGCTCGGCCACCAGGCGGGTGACCAGGCGCTGATCCATTTGAGTACGGTGATTCGTGAAACGCTGCGACCACACGATACGGTGGCACGCTACGGCGGTGAAGAGTTCATCATCCTGCTGCCCGAGACTCCCGTAGGTGACGCGCAGACGGCGATCGTCCGTCTGCAGCGCGAACTGACGCGGCGTATCTTCCTGCACGACAATACGCGGCAACTGATCACTTTCAGTGCCGGAGTCAGTGACCTGCGTCCTGATGACACGTTGGCGCTGGTCACCAAGCGCGCCGATGAAGCTATGTACGCCGCCAAACAGGCCGGCAAGAACCGCGTTTTCGTCGCTTGAGGAATGCCGTGCAGCGGTGGCGGGTGGCGCTCGCGGCCGGCGCCGACGGGGGCGCAGCAGGCCGAATCGCGTCAACCGACTGTTGAGCGCCGACTCGCCAGATGCTGGAGAACCTCGCCGGCAGCGATGAAGCCAAAGGTCGCCGTCACGCACACGGTCGAGCCAAAGCCAGCGCAGCTCAGTCCGCCGGCGGACGGGCGTTCGCCGCAAGCCCCTTCGACGAGCGGCGGGCGGACCGCTTCGGTCGAAAACACGGCGGGGATGCCAAACTTGCGCCGCGGGTCGCGCGGAAAGCCGCACTCGCGGCGTAAGCGCGAGCGAACCCTGGCGAGCAGAGGGTCCTGTATCGTCCGCGCCAGGTCAGTGATCGCGATGCGTGTCGGATCAAGCTGCCCGCCGGCGCTTCCGGCAGTGATCAGGGGCACTCCCCGCGGCTTTGCCCAGGCGATCATTGCCGCCTTCGTCCGCACCTGATCGGTCGCATCGATCACATAGTCGCAGCTCGCGCAGAGCAACTGCGCGACGTTCTCGGGGGTGACGAAATCCTCGATCTCGTGTACTTCGCATCTCGGATTGATCAGGCGGATACGCTGCGCCATGCCGCTCACTTTGGCGCGGCCGAACTCACCGGCGAGTGCGTGCGCCTGCCGGTTGACGTTCGATTCCGCGATCATGTCGAGGTCAATCAGCGTGAGTTTTCCGATAGCCGATCGCGCCAGGGCCTCGACTGCCCAGGAACCGACTCCACCGATGCCGACGACGGTGACGTGCGACCGACGAAAGGTGTCCAGCGCGGATGCTCCGTACAGACGCGCCACGCCGCCAAAGCGACGCGCCGAGTCGGTCTCGGTAGCGAAGTGTTCCTGGTCGTGGCCAATTTCCGTGTGCGCCATGCAGCATCTCCGCTTGGACATCGGCAAGAGTCTAACGGAAAGTGGGCCCGTCGGGCGGCCAGCGGGCCTCCGCCTTTCGTCGTCGCCTGACATTTCTGCAGGTGGAGCAGGCCGATCGCCGGAAAAGCACCAAAAGAGCCCACGAAAAGCCAACAAGCCATTGAAGCGCCGGATATCTTGGCGCTATCATCACGCATGCCGTCAAGCACGGCGATGGCTTCAGTTTTTGGTCACACGTACATCCACATCGGGAGAAAATTTGATGGACAAGAAAGCTCCGCCGGCCAACGCGAACCCTGAGGGCAGCACGGCGGCAGTCAACACAACAGCCGAAAGCAGCGATTCATCGGCCCCGGCGCCAGCCCGGCGGACCGCGAGAAACCGCGCAGCGTCGCCGGCGCAACGCGCCGCCCAACCGCGCAAGGCGTCCGCCGGAGACGTGGCTCCGGCACGTACGCCGGCCGCGATGGAAGCGTATGACGTTGCCGAAGCCACCAGTTCGGCGCTCGAGCACAAGAAGGTTGCCCTGCGTGACATCATCGCGCACGCGACGGTTGGTGATACGGCTTCGCTGGCGAAAACTCTGGAAGCGATCATGACCGGGTCGTCGCCCGATGATGCCATGGCGCTGCGCAAGGCATTGCTCGGCAAGGACGAACCTCCGGCAGCAAAGCAGGCGACCAGTCCCGATGACGAGCTCGCAACGAGCTGGCGCGACACCAATTCGTACCCCTACCGCAATCTGATGTCGCGCAAGGCCTACGAGAAGCAGAAGTACCGCCTGCAGGTCGAACTCCTCAAGCTGCAGAACTGGATCAAGGAGACCGGACAGCGCGTCGTGATCATCTTCGAGGGGCGCGATGCCGCCGGCAAGGGCGGTGCGATCAAGCGCTTTACCGAGCACCTCAACCCGCGTGGCGGGCGCGTCGTCGCCCTCGAAAAGCCGAGCGAACTCGAACGTGGGCAGTGGTATTTCCAGCGTTACGTGAAGCATCTGCCGACGGCTGGCGAAATCGTCTTCTGTGACCGCTCCTGGTACAACCGGGCCGGCGTCGAACGGGTCATGGGCTTCTGCACCGAAGAAGAGTACAACGAGTTCATGCGCCAGACGCCGGAAGTCGAACGCACCCTGGTGCGCAGTGGCATCCATCTGATCAAATTCTGGTTTTCGGTCAGTCGCAAGGAGCAGCGGCGACGCTTCAAGGAACGCGAGGTTCATCCCCTGAAGCAGTGGAAGCTGTCGCCGATCGATCTCGCGTCGCTCGACAAGTGGGACGATTACACCAAGGCCAAGGAGTCGATGTTCTTCCACACCGACACGGCCGAGACGCCATGGACGGTGATCAAGTCCGACTGCAAGAAGCGGGCGCGTTTGAATGCCATGCGTTACGTCCTGCACAAGCTGAACTATACCGGCAAGGACATCGAAGCCATTGGTCCGATCGACCCGCTGCTCGTCGGCCGCCCGCATGTAGTTTATGAACCGAGTGGTTCCACCCATCCGGAGGTGGCGCACAAGCCTATCCTGTAGGCTGAACGGGGGAGGAAAAGGGGCGCTGCGCGCCCCTTTTTTTCTCTGCCTGCGACCTGCATGCGTCCGCCAGCCAGCGCACTTGCCTGTCGGCTGCCGCCGGCAGCTCTATGCCTGACCGGTGCTGCCGAAGCCGCCGTTGCCGCGGTCACTCGCCGCGAAGTCGTCGACGATCTGAAAGCCGACCTGCACCACCGGCACGACGACCAGTTGCGCCAGGCGGTCGAGCGGTTGCAGCAGAAACCCGGTGCAACTTCGATTCCAGGCGGAGACCATGATTTCGCCTTGGTAGTCCGAATCGATCAGGCCGACCAGGTTGCCGAGGACGATGCCGTGCTTGTGGCCAAGACCGGAACGCGGCAGGATAAGCGCGGCAAGGCCTGGGTCGTCGAGGTGTATGGCGATTCCGGTCGGGATCAGAACCGTCTCTCCCGGCGGGATCTCCAGTGGGGCGGCGATACACGCGCGCAGATCGAGACCGGCTGCACCGGCTGTTGCATAGTGCGGCAACTGATCGCGCAAGCGCTCGTCAAGCAGACGGAGGTCTATGCGCCGAGTGATCTGTGTTGCCACGCCAGGCTTTCGAGCAGGGCGGAAATGCGCGCGACGAGTTGCCGAGCAAGGGCGATCTTCGGTGCCTTGGGCAAGGGGTGCTGACCCTCGTCGTCGAACAGGACCAGGGTATTCTCGTCGCCGCCGAACCCGTCGCCAATCAGATTGCCAACGATGAGCGGAATTCGCTTGCTGCGCCGCTTGCGTTCAGCGTATTCGTGCAGCTTCTCACTCTCCGCGGCAAAGCCCACACACAGCGGCGGGCGGGCGAGCGCGGCGACCTCGCCAAGGATGTCGGGATTTTCGACCAGGGTGATCGTCGGTGGCGAGGTCTGCATCCCCTTCTTGATTTTCTCTGCCAGCGGCTTGACGGGACGATAATCGGCGACTGCCGCGACGGCGATGAACACATCGTTGTCGGCGACCTCCCGGTGAACCGCCGCGTGCATTTCGAGCGCACTGGTCACCGCTATGCGCCGCACACCGTAGGGGCAGGACAGCGCGACCGGACCCGAAACGAGCGTCACCTGCGCGCCGGCATCGCTTGCCGCGCGGGCGATCGCGTAACCCATGCGTCCGGAGGAAAGATTGCTGATTCCTCGCACCGGGTCGATGGCCTCGAAGGTAGGACCTGCGGTCAGCAGTACACGCCGGCCGCGCAGCAGCTTGGGCTGGAAATGGGCTAGCAGCGCGGCCAGGATTTCGTCGGCTTCAAGCATGCGGCCTGGTCCGTTCTCGCCGCAAGCCTGTTCGCCCGTCGCCGGTCCTATGATCTCCACACCATCGGAACGCAGCAGGGTGACGTTGCGCTGCGTTGCCGGGTTTTCCCACATCTGCCGGTTCATCGCCGGAGCGACGAGCAGTGGACACTCGCGGGCCAAGGCGAGCGTGCTCAACAGGTCGTCGGCCAGTCCGTGCGCCAGCTTGGCCAGGCAATCGGCCGAGGCCGGCGCGATGAGCAGTGCGTCGGCACCGCGCGAGAGATCGATGTGTGCCATGTTATTGGCTACACGCGTGTCCCATTGATCGGTGAACACCGGCTTGCCGGACAGCGCCTGGAAGGTCACCGGGGTCACGAAGCGCGTCGCGGCTTCGCTCATCACCACCTGAACCGAAGCGCCAGCGCCGACCAGCAGGCGGACGAGCTCGGCACTCTTGTAAGCAGCGATGCCGCCGCTGATCCCCAGAACGACCCTTCTTGCCGCAAGTTCCATGCGCTCTACTCGCCCGTTGGATGATATTGCCGGCGCGATTCTACTCGACATCGGCCGCTGCTGGCCCAGCCTTGTTCAGCGTCATGACCCGTCGAATCTCGTCAACCAGCGCCGCCTGGTTGATCGGCTTGGCGATATAGCCATCCATCCCGGCCTCGAAACAGCGTTCGCGATCGCCCTGCAGGGCGTTTGCCGTCATCGCGATGATCGGCACCCGGCGCCCGGCGAGCGCTTCGCGCTCGCGTATCTGGCGGGTCGCGCTCAAGCCGTCCATCTCCGGCATTTCCATGTCCATCAGGATTAGCGCATAGTTCTTCTCGGCATGTCGGCGAAAGGCCTCGATCCCGGTGGCCGCGGTGTCGTACGACAAGCCCAACTGTTCGATCATCGCTGCTCCGACCACCAGGTTGACTTCGTTGTCGTCGACCAGCAGGACCGGTCCGGCAACCAGTTCGCTGAGCGTGAACGAGGTAGAGAGCTTCTCTCGTTCGGCCCTCGTCGTCTGCACAGGCGTCGCGGGAAGCGTTTCGGCCAGGCGGACCGGGAGAGAAAAGCGAAAACAACTGCCCTGTCCAGGCGTACTCTCGACCTCGATGTCGCCGCCCATCGCCTGCACCAGTTCGCGCGAGA
>NZ_JAVMKF010000294.1:0-15076 GCF_031732815.1 Accumulibacter sp.
GATGCAGCCGGTGATCCTCGCGCCAGAGGCTGGCCTGTGCATCCGGACCGCGATGACGGAGGTCGGCCAGCGCCGCGGCCAGCGGCGCATCGGCAAGACCGGCCGGGTCCCAGGCGGCGATCAGCCCGCACATGGCGACACCTCGTCGACGACGAATTCACCCTGATGCCAGCGTGCGCCACGATAACCTCTGGTGACCATCGCGCGCAGGCAGCGTTCGATCTGCTCGCCGCGGGCCACCATCGAATGCCTGGCGATGACCAGTTGCTGGCCGGCGCTTGCGACCTCCTGCGCCCGCGGGTTCGCCAGCCATTCGGACAGGACGTCGAGCAGCGCATCGGGTTCCGCCTGTACGTAGTGTCGCCCGGCTTCGAAGCCGAGGTCGGCGTACCCGTTGCACGGGCTGCAGATCAGCAACCCGCCGGCGGCGGGAATCTCGAAGAACTTGCGGATCGGGATGCCGAAGCCGCCGCGCGCGGTATAGACACAGCGCGTGTCGGCGAGCGTCCGCTGGAAAAACAGGTTGTACAGCCGCAGCGCCAGCGGATGGGAGTAGGCCGGCAAGCCCAGGCGGTTCACCAGTCGGTAGAGGTGAAAATAGGTCTTCGACGCGCTGTGCAGCCGGGTCCCGGCGAGCCGTCTGACCGCATCCTTGCGCAGCAGGTACTCGACGCCGGGAACGGCGACTTCGTAGGGACGCACGGAGAGCGGATCGAAGCAGTACTCCTGCGGACCGACGAAATGGGTCGCGGTGACGACGCGTTCCGGGTGCTGCAGCAGGAAGTTCCGCCAGGCATCGGTAAAACGGTCGGCCTTCTTGACGTAGTGTTTTTCGCGGCTGGCAAAATCAGGGAGGTCGGCCAATGCCAGCACGAACTGGTCGTTGGGTCCGAGCACGGCAAGCGACTGTTCGAGCAGCACGTCGATCTGCTTCTGCGATGTTGCGTAGTAGTCGAAGTTGAGGACGGACACCAGCCGGACGGCAACCGGCAACTTTCCGAACACGGCACGCGCATCGGCAAAGAAGGCCAGCAGGGTACGGTCGGCCAGGCGATGGGAGGCATAGCGGCGCAGGAAGGCGACCGCGCCGTGATCGGCATCGGCGCCTTCGCCGAGGAACGGCGTCGCCGGCCCGAGCAACGCCACGTCAAACGGTCCGTGGCGATCGACAAAAGCCTGCAGGCCACCCGCAATCACTCCGTCGTCGACGAAACCCGGTCCGTAGAAGCGGACGGCGGGAAAACGCTCGCGAACCAGCACCGGCAGCAGGTTGGCCGTGGGATTGATGTGCCAAGCGTTGGCATCGACGTACAGTACCCGCACTATTGCCTCCCAGCGCTGCGCTGGTAGTCGGCGACAGCGTCGCGAATCCGTGCCGGCCCGATCCGGCCCAGGCCGTAGAGGACCGAGTAGCGCAGCGCATCGCCGAACAGGGCGCGGCCGATGCCGTAGTCGATCCGGTGCAGACGGATGCCGGCCGCTTTCAGCATGCCCTCGTCCTGATAATCGTCAGCGCCCTGCCCACAGAGGTAGTCGCGCGAATTCAGTAGGCGGCAGCGCTCAATCAGGCGCTCATTGCGATGGAACGCCTCCAGTCCGAGCGCGGTCCCGCGACGGACCGCCGTGCGGATGCCGAATGCCGCCGCCAGATACTGGTTCATGTGGATGTTGAAGTCGGCCACCGTATCGTGCTGCGCGCAGGCACGCTCGAACTCGTCGATCACCGGCTCGACATCGGAAAAGTACGGCAGCCCGCCGAAATTGATGCGGAGCGTCTTGGCGAGCCGGGACAACGTGGCCGGATCCTTGACGTACCGCTTGTCGGCAATGCGAGCGTCCCCCCCCTTCCTCACCGGCAGCGTGAGGAAGGTCGCCCCCTTGCCGACCGGAATCTCGACGCGGTTGGTGTAGCACTGCTTGGGAAACTGGACGTCGTCGGAGTAGACGAACAGGTCGCACTTGAGCATCTTCTCGAAGTAGCCGAACCAAGGCAGGAAATTGGGCTGATGACCAGCAACGAGCAGGCCACGATCGGATTCGCTCATCGCTGCGCTCCGATGTTGGGCCGGTTATTTTCTTCGAGCAGGCCGTCGTAATAGCGGCTGCAGAATTCCGCCCGACCGTCGATGCAGCGCTGCAATCGCTGCCGCGGCGGCATCGGCTCTACCTGCCACCACTCGGGATGCGTCAGGGCGTACAGCCGGCCGATCGCCGGGTCGGCGATCATCTCCGCCAGTGAACGGTAGCGCCAAAGGCCGTTGCTATCGGAGCAATAGGCATAGGCTGCCCGAAATTCGGAGCAACTCCCGTTCACCAGTCCAGCCCGGAGAGGCTCATCAAGCGACACGCCAACCAGCGTCGTCGGGTTGTGCAGGGTGAACGAGGCGACACGGGCTTCGACAATTTCTTCAAGCGCACTGGCCTCAAAAGCAATGCGCTTATCGAAATCGGGGACAGACTGGTACGCACAGACCTCGGCGTCAAAATGCAGGCCGATGTCGTGGCCGAGCGCGACGATCTGCCGCAGTATGGCGGCGATCTCGGGCTCGAAGATGCTGTAGTAGCGCGACGACACCTGGACGAAATAGGTCGCAGGAACGCCGCTGGCGGCTTCGACCCTGGCCAGCGCCAGCGCACGCTGGGGTGAGAAATCGATGTCATGCCGCCACAGCGCGACCTCGCCTTCGGTCGAGGATTCGGCGAAACGGAGGAAGCGGTAGCGTGCCGCCGCTGCCGAAACCAGTTCGGCATAGGCATCGATGGTGAAATCCATATCCTGTCGGCTCATTCGATGTGCTGGGCCTGCGCCAGCCGGAAAAAGACGCCCTGCTTGGCTATCAGCGCCGACCAAGTTCCGGTTTCGACGACCCGGCCCTGGCTGAGAACGACGATCATGTCGGCGTTACGCACGGTCGCCAGACGGTGCGCAACCATGATCACGCATATGTTGCGGCGAAGGTTCTCGACGGTTTCGAGCACCGCCGCCTCGGAAGTGGAGTCAAGTGCACTGGTCGCTTCGTCCATCACCAAAAGCCGTGGCCGACCGAGCAATGCGCGCGCGATACCCAGGCGCTGCCGCTGCCCGCCAGAAAGGCGCGCCCCCTGATCACCGACCACCGTCGCATAAGCCGCCGCCTGCTGCATGATGAAGCCATGCGCGAGTGCCTGCCGGGCGGCCTCTTCGACGGCACGATCGTCGGCTTCCGGATTGCCCCAAGCGATGTTGTCGCTGATCGACTGATGGAACAGGACGGTTTCCTGCGGGACGTAGCCGATCTGGCGGCGCCATTTGGAAAGCGCGACGGAGTGCATCTCGCAGCATCCGAAGGCGATTTTCCCTTGCTGGATTTCAGCCAGTCCGAGCAGGCAATTCACCAGCGTCGACTTGCCGGCACCGGATTCGCCAACGATGCCGACGACGCCAGCCTCGGGAAAGAGAAGCCTGACATCGCGCAGGGTGGTGACGCCATCATAGCCGCCAGCGGCGATGTCGATGGCGAGCGGACCGTTCATCACAGGAACGCAGGCTGCATGCGGCGGAACTACAGCCTCCTCCGCCGCTGCGGCAGCCGACCTAGCGAGCTGCTGTGCATCGGAAAACGCCGGCACATAGGTGGCCAGAAGCTGCACATTCTGCTGCAGTGCGTTGAAGCGCGGCAGCAGACGGATGAACAGGGCAAGCACCACCAGCATGCTGGCGGCTGGAATGTCCAGGTTGCGGTAGCCGAATACGAGGAGAAGACAAAGCCCGGAGATCGCCGCGAATTCGAAAATCGCGCGCACCAGCGCCGGCAGGAAAGTCGCCCACGTGTGCTGAACGCAGAGTTCGTCCACCACCCGTGCGACGCGTTTTTCGGCAACCCCTTCCGTCGCTGTCGCCTTGATCAGCTTGATCCCGCCGAGAAACTCGGTGAGCAGGACATTGAGCTCTGCGGCAAGTGGCCCGAGCCGCAACCCGATGCGGTAGTTGCGGCGCCCGATTCCGCGGACAGACAGAAAGAGCAGCGCCGCGAAGCCGACCATGAGCAACGTCACCTGCCACGAAATCAGGCACGCGAACAGCACGTAGACGCCTGCGGTAATGGCGACGGCAGCCAACTGCGCGAGGATGAGGAAGGCGCCGGAGAGGCGGATCGTCTCCTGGGCGATCTGATTCGTCATCGCACCGAGCTTCAGGTTGGAAATGAAGCTCCAGCGGGCGTGCAGCAGGAGCCCGAAGAGATTTTTCTGCCACTGGGCGCCGTAGTCGCGCTGCAGCCGGGACACCCACCAGGTCTGAGCGAGAAAGAGCAGCAACTGCACTGCAAAGACGGCAAGCACCAGCAACGCCAGATGGTAGGCCGAATCGCCGGCACCTGACGCCGACAGGACGCTCGTGATTGCCCCCCCCAGCATTCCGCTGCCAGCCTGCCCGGAAATGCCTACGGCGTTGAGCAGGGGTAGCAGCAGAACCATGCCGAGGCCTTCGCTCAAGGCAACGACAGTCATCAGTAATACCAGTACCGGTATCCTCCAGCGATAGCGCTGGCGGATATCGGCAGCCAGTTGCCTGACCAGCCTTGGGAACGACAACGAATTCGTAGACACGCCGCTCTAGCCCCCCGAATCAAAGACCATGCGCACTTGCCCCCCTTCGCCGACGACCGAACCGATTTTCCGCGCCGGCGTACCACCGACGATCGTCCCATCTGGAACATCTGCATTGACGAAGCTGTTGGCCGCCACCACGCAGCGAGAACCGATCGTGACGCCGGCGGCGATCACGCTCTGGCTGCCGATATAGACGCAGTCGCCGATGCGCACGGGTGCCTGTTTGCGCTGGAGCGTGCCGCCGGAAAGCGCCCAGAGGACGGTGTCGTGCGTGTAGATATGGACACCGCTCGAGACGGAGCAGTGTGCGCCGATCTCGATGCCGCCGCCGCTACCGTCGAGCAGCGTGTTCGGGCCGATCCAGGTGGCGGTGCCGACGCTCACCTCGCCGAAGACCGCGGCACTGTTGTAGATGCTCGCGTCCGGCGCGAAGCCGAGCCGCCGGGCGCGCTCCCAACGGTCGAACAGCGCGTCCTGGAACGGCAGGCTGCGCTGGTATTCGGTGCGCAGGCGCTCGTCTGCGGCAAGATAGCTCGCACGCAGCAACTCGGCAAAGCGTTCCGGCGTCAGGGGTTCGTCCACGCACCGGCCTCCAGATGGCGCAGCCACTCCTCGATGCTGAGCAGCGACCAGATCAGCAGGCGGCGGTTTTCCTTGCCGTCGAGATGGTCGCCGATCAGCGACTGGATCGCCGCCCGGTCGAGGTAGTCGAAAAGGCAGGCATCGCGGCCCATCAGGCGGCGGCGCACGTAGTCGATGCTGTCCCCACGAAACCAGCTGGCGTCGGGAGCCGAAAAGCCCTTCTTGACGCCGTCGGCGATGTCTGCTGGAACGTAGCGCTCCATCACCCGGCGCAGCAGGAGCTTGCCGTCGCGCGTCTGCTGGAAGTACTTCGCCGTCTTCGGCCCCGGCTCGTTCTCGTCGAGCCGGACCACCTCACCGAGGTTGCCCAGCTTGAGCCCGACCGGTACCCGGCACGCAAAGTCGACCAGGTCGTTGTCGAGGAATGGCACCCGCGTCTCCAGCCCGTGCGCCATGCTGATCTTGTCCTCGATCGTCAGCAGACCGTGCAGGAAGGTCTTGGCCTCGAAGTAGAGCGAATGGTTGATATAGTCTTCCGGCAGGGTCAGGTGGTGGGCGTGTTCGTGGAAGACGCCGCGGAAGATGTCCCGCGTCGACACGTGCGAGACCTCGGACCAGACCGGCCCGAAGATGTGCGGAATCCGGTCGGCGGGAAGCAGACGCTGCCAGTACTGGAAATACTTGTCGGTGTAGTGCTCGAAATCGTCGTTCACCACCGCCCGGTAGTAGCGCCACGGATAGCCTGCGAAGAGCTCATCGCCGCCGTCTCCCGAGAGTACCACCTTGCAGAATTTGCTCGCCAGCTGCGCAACGTAGAAGTTGGGATAGCTCTGGCCGACGCGCGGCTCTTCGAGGTGCCAGGCCAGCTTCGGCAACACGCGTTCCATGTCACCTGCCTTGAGCACCATCTGGTAGTGCTCGGTCCGGTACAGGTAGGACATGTGCTCGGCCTTCTCCCGCTCGTCCATGCCCAGCTCGATGCCGGAGGCGGAACGCAGGTCGAAGCCGCAGGTGAAGGTGCGCATGTAAGGAAGCTCGCGCGCGGCGAGCGCGGTCACCGTGCCCGAGTCCATGCCGCCGCTGAGATAGGTGCCGAGCTCGACGTCGGCGACCAGCTGGCGCTTGACCGCCTGGCGTAGCAGACGGTCAAGCTCCTCGCGATATTCGGCTTCGCTGGCAGCCGATGCCGAATCGGGTTCGGAAAAGCGGAAATCCCAGTAGCAGCCGGTTTGCGTTTCGCCGTTCTCCGCCACCGACATCCACGAGCCGGCCTGCAGGATGCTGACGCACTTGAACAGGGTGCGCTCCGTGAAGAAGTTCTGGAACGACAGGTACTCGAAGAGGCCTTCCTTGTCGATTTCCGCGCGGCACTCCGGATGGCGGAGGATGGCCTTGATCTCGGAGCCGAAGATCAGCGCATTGCCGGTGCGGCGCACATAGACCGGCTTGATCCCGTAGCGATCGCGGCCAAGCAGAAGGCGGCGGGCGACGCGGTCCCAGACGGCGAAGGCGAACTGCCCGTTGAAGCGTGACAGCGCATCGGTTCCCCACTGGACGACGGCCTTGAGTACGACCTCGCTGTCGGTACGCGAACGGAAGTGCCAGCCCAGCGCTTCCAGCTCGATGCGCAGCTCCTGGAAGTTGAACACTTCGCCATTGTAGGAGATGACGTAACGCCCGTCCTCGGTCGCCATCGGCTGATGGCCGGCGGGCGAAAGGTCGATGATGGCCAGACGACGATGGACCAGCCCGCAGGGGCCGTCGGAGAAGACTCCCTCGCCGTCCGGGCCGCGATGCGCGATGGCCTCGCCCATGCGGCGCAGCACGACCGGCGATACCGCGTCGCCATTGAACTGCAGATAGCCGGCGATGCCGCACATGATTCAGTCCTTGCGGGCAATGATGGTGATGCCGGCGTCCTCGACGACCTCGCGCTCCACCGTCAGGCCGGACTCGGCACACCAGGCGCGCACTTCCTCGGGCGACTGGCGGGCCGCATTCGCCGGCGCGTACCAGTCGAAGTTGATGTGGTTCATTTCGTCGAAGCTGAGTTCCGGCCGGTAGAACATCTTGGCCACGTGCCAGTAGAACAGGCGCTGCACGTTGATCCGGCCGGTGGGAATGCCGAGTACGTCGATCGGCTGCGGGATGTCGATTTCGGCATTCAGTTCGCCGAGCGAAATTCCGAGCTGGGTCAACGGCTCCATCGCCTTCCAGGCTTCATCGGGCGACATCGTCTGCAGCTTGTCGCGGATGTAGTCATCCGTGAATTCACGGATCGGTCCCTTCTTCTTGTAGACGTAGAACAGGAAGCGGCCGCCCGGCTTGAGCAGGCGCGCCAGCGACTTGAGGGCGCCCTCGGTCGAGTTGGTGTGGTGCAGGACGCCTTCGGAGAAGATCAGATCGACCGATTCGGGCGGCAGCGGCAGGTCACTGATATCGGCCTGCAGGAAGCCGCAGGAGTGGCCCTGCTGCGCAAAGCGCTGGCGGGCGACGTCCACAGCCTCGGAAACATCGACGCCGAGATAGCGGATGCGCGGCAGCAGCGGGCCGAGGAGCTCCAGTCCGGACATGCCGGCGCCGCAGCCGGCGTCGATCAGCAACGGCTGCTCGCCATGCTCGGCCAGCCACGGCACCGTGGCGAGATCGCCGTAGCGCTCGATCAGCCATTCGCGCATGCGCGCCAGCGATGCGGGGGAATCGAAGGTGTCGACCTTCTTCCACTTGAAGCCGAAGGTCTCGCGAGTCTGCGCCTGCGCGGCCGAAACCAGCTTGCTGCTGCGCGGCAGGCCATCGCGCACGACGAACGGCTGGCCGCCCAGGGAAAATTCCCGGCCTTCGTCGAGCTGCTGGACGCCGAGCACCCCGGCAACCCAGGACGCCAGCGGCGCTACGGGCTCAGTCTGCGATTTCACGGAGGCATCGAACGACATATTCGTAATCTTCCTTGCTCATACGGTTGTGCAGCGGAATGGCCATCGTGTTCGCGTCGCAGTCGCGCGCGCCCGGATAGTCGTCGGGCCGGATCCCGTAGCGTTCGCGGTAGTAGCCGAGCAGGTGCACGGCATGCGTTCCCGGGCGCGTCGAGATACCCCGCTCCTGCAGGCGGGCCATGATCTCGTTGCGCGGCAGCGGCGCCGTCTCGGGATCGACGTAGGTGACGAAGGCCTGCCAGGCGTGGCGTCCGCCCTCCGCCGGCAGCTGCGGCATGCACAGCCAGCCGAGGCCGGCCAGCGCGTCGCGGTAGAAGGCCGCCCACTGCTCGCGCTCGGCGATGAAGCGATCAAGCTTCTGCAGCTGGACGAGGCCGACCGCGCCCTGCAGGTCGGTCATGCGGTAGTTGTAGCCGAGCAGGTTGAACTCGGGCAGCAGGTAGGGGCGCGGCCCCTTGTGGCGCTGCTCTTCGGAAATCGACGCGCCGTGGTTGCGCAGCATGTTGGCGACGTCGGCAAGCGCATCGTCGTTGGTGGTGACCATCCCGCCCTCGCCGGTGGTGATCGACTTACGCGGGTGGAACGAGAAGGCGGCGGCCAGGCCGAGGGCGCCGGCGGGAACTCCTTTGTAGGCGGCGCCGGCAGCGCAGGCGGCATCCTCGATGATCGGCACCTCCGGCGGCAAGACCGCGCGCAGCGCGTCCATGTCGGCGCAGAGGCCGAACAGGTGGACGGCGATGACTGCCTTCGTGCGCGGCGTGATGCGGCGGGCGACGTCGGCGGGGTCGATGTTGCAGGTGGCGCGGTCGACGTCGGCGAACACCGGCGTCGCGCCGCAATAGACGACGACGTTGGCGGTGGCCACCCAGGTGAAGGCCGGGACGATGACCTCGTCGCCGGGACCGATACCCATCGCCACCAGGATCAGGTGCAGGCCGGTGGTGCAGCTGGTGGTGGCCAGTGCGTGGGAGACGCCGTGGCGCTCGGCGAAGGCCTTCTCGAAGGCGGCAACCTTGGGTCCCTGGGTCAGCCAGCCGGTAGTCAGCGGTTCGCGGGTGGCCTGCCACTCGTCGTCGCCGGTGCACGGCAGGGAGATGGCGATCGATCGCTTCTCCATGTCAGTACTGGCCCTTATTGGCTTCACGCCAGGCGATCAGCTTCTGCAGGCCTTCGCGCAGCTCGTAGCGGTACCTGAAGCCGAGGTCTGCCTCGGCCTTCTTCGGGCAGCCGATGCGGTTCTGCACCATGCGCCGCGCGTCATCGGCGCTGTAGGGCTTGTAGGTGACCTTGAGGTCGGATTGCTTCAGTTCGAGGATCAGGTCGCACAGCTGCTTGATGCTGGTCTGCACGCCGGAACCGACGTTGTAGAACTGGTCGGTGGCCTCGGATTGCAGCGCCAATACGTTGCAGCGTGCGACGTCCTCGACGTCGATAAAATCGTAGGCTTGGGTGCCGTCGCCGTTGATAACCGGCGGCTCGTTGGCGTCGATCTTGTTCAGCATGATCGGGATGACGCCGGTGTAGGCGGCGGTCTGGTCCTGGTGCGGCCCGTAGACGTTCATGTAGCGCAGGCCGACGTAGTCGAGGCCGTAGCGGTCGTGGAAGGCCCGGCACATCGCCTCGCAGGCAATCTTGCTGGCGCCGTAGAAGTTGCGGTTGTTGAACGGGTGCTGCTCGGTCATCGGCACTTCGACCGCGTCGCCATAGACCGAGGCCGAAGAGGAATAGACGAGGCGCTTCACCTTATGCTTGACACAGGCTTCGAGCACGTTGAAGGTGCCTTCGATGTTCACGTGGAAGGCGGTGCGCGGGAAATCCTTGCAATGCAGCAGCCACATCGCCGCCAGATGGATGACGCCGTCGACGCCGCGCATCGCGTCGTCGAGGATGTCGGTCTCGCGTATGTCGCCGCCGTTTGCGTACAGACGGCAGCGCGGGTCGGACAGGTAGGGCTCGATGTGCGTGCGCTTGCCCCGGGCGAAGTTGTCGTAAATGACGACTTCGCCTACGTCGGTCTTCAACAGTTCGGCGACCACGTGGCTGCCGATGAAGCCGGCTCCGCCGATAACCAAGATTTTCGCTCCGCTCAGATTCATTTATTGCTCCAGAAAAACGGTTTCATCAATCGATCTTCACGCCGCAACAGGGGCGAGCACCCGCAGGACTTCGGCGATCACGCAATCCTGGTCCTCTACCCGAAGATCCGGCCCCATCGGCAAGCTGATCACCCGTTCGGCCAGATGCTCGGCGACGTCTAGGCTGCCCTGGATGCGGCACCGGCCGGCATACGCCGGTTGCCGGTGCAGCGGGACGGGATAGTGCACGGCGGTGGGGATGCCCGCCGTCTTCAGCGCCTCCTGCAGCCGGGCGCGGTCATCGGCGAAAACGGTGTATTGCGCAAAGACGCTTGTCCGGTCCGGACGCTGCGCGACCGATCCGAGCCGCCCCGCGAAATGACGGTCGTAACGCGCGCCGATCTCACGACGCCGGACGATTTCCCGTTCGAAACGATCGAGCTTGGCGAGGACGACCGCGCACTGCAGGGTGTCCATGCGGCCGCCGACGCCGATGCGCGTGTGGTAGTAGCGGTGCTCCTGGCCGTGTACGCGTATTTCGCGCATCGCCCTGGCGAGCGCGTCGTCGCTTGTGAAGATTGCCCCGCCGTCGCCGTAGCAGCCGAGGGGCTTGCTCGGAAAGAAGCTGGTGCAACCGATGGTCGACAGGTTGCAGCTGCGCCGTCCCCGATAGGTGGCGCCGAAGCTCTGCGCGGCATCCTCGACGACGGCGATCCCATGACGCTCCGCGATGTCGTTGACAGCATCCATGTCGGCCGGCTGGCCGTAGAGCGACACCGGCATGATCGCCCGGGTGCGGTCGGTGATCGCCGGTTCGATCAGGCCGGCATCGATGTTGCCCGTGTCTTCCTCGACGTCGACGAAGACCGGCGTCGCGCCAAGCAGCGCGATCGCCTCGGCCGTGGCGACGAAGGTGAACGGCGTGGTTATCACCTCGTCGCCGGCGCGCACGCCGAGCGCCATCAATGCGATGAGCAGGGCTTCGGTGCCGCTGGCGACGGTGACGCAGTGACGGACCTCCGTGAAACCGGCCAGGCGGGATTCCAGCTCGGCGACTTCCGGGCCCATGATGTACTGGCCGTGTTCGAGAACCTGCCGCATCCGCGCGTCGATCGCCGGCTGCAGTGCGCGGTACTGGGTCTTCAGGTCGATGAAGTCCATACGCTCAGACCTCGTCGTGCAATTCGAGCCGGCCGCCGCGCAGGCGGTAGCGCTCGCCGGTCGCCGGACATGCGGCATCTCCATCGCCGTCGACGGGGAGTTCGAGACGCTCGCCATGCCGGCTCATCCAGCCGACCTGCACGCCGGGAACGCCGACGACCAGCGCGTGGTCGGGCACGTCGCGGGTGACGACGGCGCCGGCGCCGACGAAGGCGTAACGGCCCACCGTCGTGCCGCAGACGATCGTCGAGTTCGCTCCCAGCGTCGCGCCGCGACGGACCAGCGTCGGCCGGTATTCGCTCTTGCGCACGACCGCCGCACGCGGGTTGAAGACGTTGGTGAACACCATGCTCGGCCCGCAGAAGACATCGTCCTCCAGCGTCACCGCGTCGTAGACGGAGACGTTGTTCTGGATCTTGACGTTGTCGCCGATGGCCACGTCGTTGCCGACGAAGACGTTCTGGCCGAGCGAACAGTTGGCGCCGATGTGGGCACCGCCGCAGATATGGACCCAGTGCCAGATCCGCGTGCCCTCGCCGAGCGTCGCTCCGTCGTCGACGATGGCGGTCGGATGGATGGTCGCCGGCATGCTCAGTAATCGAGCGGCAAGGCGACGCGACGCCCGTCGCGCGCGGAAAGGTAGGCGGCGATCAGCACTTCCAGCGATTTCAGGCCTTCGCGGCCGTCGGTCTCCGGCTCCGCCTCGCCGCGCAGGACCTTGATCACGTTGTCGTAGTAGAGCGGGTGGCCGAAGCCATAGACCGAGGTCGTGTCGTAGCTGGCGGAGCGGACCAGGTCGTCGTCGGCATGCGGCTCGGCGAACTCCCAGTGCTGGATGTCGTTGACCGCGACGCCGCCGACGCGGACGGTACCCTTCTCGCCGATGAGGGTGATGCTGCCTTCCAGGTTCTTCGGATAGGTGAGCATCGTCACGTTCATCGACCCCAGCGCGCCGGAGCGCCAGCGGATGTTCATGACGCCGCTGTCCTCGACCTCGATGTCGCGGGCGAGCGTCGCGGTATAGGCCTGCACGCTTTCGATCGGCCCGATCAGCCAGTCGAGCAGGTCGACGTAGTGGCTGGCCTGGTTCATGAAGGCGCCGCCGTCGAACTCCCAGGTGCCGCGCCAGGACGAGCTGTCGTAGTAGCCCTGCGGCCGCGTCCAGAACACGTTGATGTTGACCATGTAGATGCGGCCGAAACGCTTCTGCTCGACCGCCCGCTTGAGCAGCTGCAGCGTGGCGTTGCGCCGGTTCTGCTTGACCACGAACAGGCGGACGTTGACGTCGTCGCAGGCCTTGACCATGCGCAGCCCGTCGTGCCAGCGGGTGGCCATCGGCTTCTCGGTCATCACGTGGCGGCCGGATTCGGCGATCTGAACCGTCTGCTCCGGGTGCAGGCCGCTCGGCGTGGTCAGCACGACCAGATCGGCGCTGGTCGTCGCCAGCAACGAATCGAGCGAGGCGTGGCCCGTCGCACCGCTGGCCTCGACCGCCTGCGCCAGCGCTTCGGGGTTGATGTCGCAGACGTCGACCAGCTCGACGCGGTCGTCATGCTGCTCGATGGCGGCAAAGTGGTTCCTGGCGATGCGGCCGCAGCCGACCAGTGCCAGACGGATTTTCCGTCCGTCGATGATGGGATAGGAGCGCATGGCAGACTCCGTTATCAAAGACGGATATCCGACGCGTCGGCCGGCAGGATGTACTTCAGATCGTAGAGCACATGCGCGGGACGCCCGAAAGCGCGGATACGCTTCTCGCCCAGCTCGCGGAACTGGGCATGGGCGACGGCGACGACGATGGCGTCGTAGGCGCCGGCCTCCGGTGCGGCGATCGGCGTCACGCCGTATTCGTGCTGCGCTTCCGCCGCGTCGACCCACGGATCGTGGATGTCGACCGAGACGTTGTACTCGCCCAGCTCGCGGACGATGTCGATGACGCGGGTGTTGCGCAGGTCCGGGCAGTTCTCCTTGAAGGTGAGACCCATGACGAGGACGCGCGCGCCGTCGACGTGGATGCGCTTCTTCGTCATCGCCTTGACCAGCTGGCCGACCACATAGGAGCCCATGCCGTCGTTCAGCCGGCGGCCGGCGAGGATGATCTCCGGGTGGTAGCCGATGGCCTGCGCCTTGTGGGTCAGGTAGTAGGGATCAACGCCGATGCAGTGGCCGCCGACCAGGCCGGGACGGAACGGCAGGAAATTCCACTTGGTGCCGGCGGCCTGCAGCACCGCCTCGGTATCGATCCCCATCTTGTTGAAGATGATCGCCAATTCGTTGATCAGTGCGATGTTCAGGTCGCGCTGGGTGTTCTCGATCACCTTCGCCGCCTCGGCGACGCGGATGCTCGGCGCCTGGTGCGTGCCGGCGACGATGATCTCGTTGTAGAGCGCATCGACGCGCTCGGCGACTTCCGGCGTCGAGCCCGAGGTCACCTTCCTGATCGTCGTCACCCGGTGCTCCTTGTCGCCCGGGTTGATCCGCTCCGGGCTGTAGCCGGCGAAGAAGTCCTCGTTGAAGCGCAGACCGGAGACCTTTTCCAGCACCGGCACGCAGTCCTCCTCGGTGGCGCCGGGATAGACGGTCGATTCATAGATGACGATGTCGCCCTTCTTCAGCACCTGGCCGATCGTCTCGCTGGCCTTGACCAGCGGTGTCAGGTCCGGGCGCTTGTGCTCGTCGATCGGCGTCGGCACGGTGACGATGAAGACGTTGCATTCGCGCAGGTCGCCCAGCGTCGCGGTGTAACGCAGATGCGTCGCCTGCGCCAGTTCTTCCGGGCTGACCTCGAGCGTGTGGTCCTGCCCGGAGCGCAGTTCGTCGACGCGGCGTTCGTTGATGTCGAAGCCGACAACGCTGCGCTTCTTGCCGAATTCGACGGCCAATGGCAGACCGACATAGCCGAGTCCGATGATGGCGAGTCTGGTGTCCTGGTTGCTGGTTGTCATGATCGACTTTCAAAAGGCGGCGCGCTGGCGCTAGCGGCTGGCGTGCCGGGGCTCCACTTCTTCGCGCAGGCGGGCGATCTCCTGCTTGATGGTTTCGAATTCCTGTTCCTTGCGGCGCAGGAACGATACGGTGACACGCGCTTTTTCCTCGATGCCGGCGGGTGTCAGCAGATAGGCATAGGCCAGTTTGTTGCGGTGACGACCGAAATTTTCCAGCTTGACGAACCCCTTGGCAACCAGCGCCTTCAGGCAGTAATTCGCCTTGCCGAGGCTGACCCCCATTTCGCGGGCGAGCTCACGCTGGCTGATGTCCGGATTAGTCTCGATCAGCTTGAGAAGGCGGTAGTGAGCGGCGTCGTTCACGGGCAGTCTGTTCAACGGTTGAACGCGCATTCTAGAGCAGGCCGCCCGCAGCAGCAAGCGGGCGTCATAGCCTCCATCAGCCGTAGTAGGCCCGGTACCACTCGACGAAACGGGCCACCCCCTCCGTCACCGGCGTCGCCGGCTTGAAGGCAACCCACTCGTCGAGCAGCGTCGTGTCGGCATAAGTAGCCGGAACATCGCCCGGCTGCAGCGGCAGCAGGCGCTTCTCGGAGCTTCGCCCGAGCGCCGACTCGAGCGCGGCGATGTACTCCATCAGCCGCACCGGCTGGTTGTTACCGATATTGAAGACCCGGTACGGGACGTTGCTGGTGGCCGGATCCGGCCGTGCCGCGTCGTAGCCAGGATTGGCCGCCGCCGGCCGGTCGAGTACGCGCAGGACGCCCTCGACGATGTCATCGACGTAGGT
>NZ_JAVMKF010000295.1:0-3366 GCF_031732815.1 Accumulibacter sp.
TGAACCACAGCCAGCCGATCTGGGCGAAGGTGGCGGCGATCGCCACCGCGGTCGCGGTGTAGATGTCCCAGACCTTGTAGGCGATGAAGAAAAGGATGACCGGGAACAGGTCGAAAAGGAATTTCATCCGTAGCGCCGTGAATCAAACATTGAATTATCGACGATTCGGCAAGCGGTTGTCGATGCCGTGCTCTGCCTCATTCGGTTTTGTCGGGCGCGACATGCGGCTCGGGCGCCTAGTTCAGCCAGAGGCGGATGCCGTCAAACGCGCGGCCGACGATTCCCGCGGGCTCGACTGCTTCCAGCGCGCTGACCGGATACTCGCCATAGGGCTTGCCGTCCATGCTCACCTTGAGCGTGCCGAGCACCTGGCCGCGCGTTATCGGCGCGAGCAGCGGTTGTTGCGAGACGAGTTCGGTCCGCAGGCGCGGCCCGAAGCCTTTGGGTACGGCCAGAACGAGATCGTGGGCAAAACCAAGCTTCACCGCATTCTCCTTGCCTTTCCACACCTTCAGGCTGGAAACGGGTTCGTTCCTGGCATAGAGCTGCACTGCGTCGTAGAACTGGAAGCCGTAATTGAGCAGCTTGAGCGATTCCTGCGCGCGCTGGTTGTCCGACGCGGTACCGAGCACCACCGCCAGCAGGCGTCGTGCGCCGCGCTTGGCCGAAGACACCAGACAATAGCCGGCACCCTCGGTATGTCCGGTCTTCAGGCCATCGACCGTGGGGTCGAGCCAGAGCAGACGATTGCGGTTCGGCTGGGTGATCTTGTTGTAGCGGAACTCTTTCAGCGAGTAATACTTCGCATACTCTTCAGGAAAATCGCGAATCAGCGCGCCGGCCAACAGCGCCAGGTCTCTCGCCGTCGTGTAGTGCTGTGGATCGGGCAGGCCGCTTGCATTGCGGAAACTCGAAGCTTTCATGCCCAGACGTTGCGCCTCGCGATTCATCAACTGGGCAAAGTTTTCCTCATCACCGGCAATGGCTTCCGCAAGCGCGACGCAGGCATCGTTACCCGACTGCACGATCATTCCTTTGAGCAAGTCCTCGATGCGCACCTCGGTGCCGATCTGAATGAACATGCGCGAACCGCCGGTCTTCCACGCCTTCTGCGAAACCGGTACGGCCTGATCGAGCTTGATCGTCCCTTGGCGAAGCGCGGCAAAACTCAGGTATGCGGTCATCAGCTTAGTCAGCGACGCCGGTTCCAGGCGCTGGTCGGCGGCCTGTGCGGCCAGTTCCTGACCCGAAGCAGCTTCGATCAGGAGCCACGATTTGGCCCCCAGGACCGGCGGAATCGGCAATTGCTGGGCGAAGACGAGAGCGGGAAGGCAAAGCAGAAGGAAAACGACCGAGCGAAACCTGCGCATGGGGACACGTTCCAGGCAAAGCGCGGATTATAGCAAGCGCCCCTGAGTGCGCCTGTGCGCGTTTTGTGACAGATCGGCGACCAGCGATCCCGCCTGCGTGACGTACTCCACAGCGCAGGGCAGCGGCGAAGCTTAGGATGGTGCTCGTTTGCTCGACCATTAAGCCCATGGGACAAATGGGCATAGTCAGGACCCCATGCTGCCGCCTTTTCGACCTCTAGCGGATTCCCTTGACCTGCAAAGCGCTTTTGCACAACTTTCGCGTGGCGGCTTCGCCAGCAACAGTCTGCATGAAACGCTGCGCCAACTGACCGCAGCGACTGGGCAGATGCTCAACATCGAACGCGTCAGCCTGTGGGGACTGACCGCCGAACAGTTGACACTGGAGTGCATCGATCTCTACGAGCTGTCGCGCAACCGGCACAGCAACGGCGTCGTCCTGCACGCCACGCGCTATCCCGAGTACTTTCGCGCACTCGCGCAAGGTGAGCCGATCATCGCCGACGACGCGCTGAAACATCCATCAACTCAGGAGTTTGCCGACGACTACCTGCTGATGAACGGGATCAGTGCGCTGATCGCCTCGCCGATTCACGTCAACGGCGAACTGCAGGGCGTGTTGCGCATCGAACGCGTCGGGCCACACTCGGCGTGGACCTCGGTACAACGCCTTCTGGCGCATGCCGTCAGCAACCTCGTGGCGATCGCTCTGCTGCAGCATCATGTCGCGACGATCGAGGAAGACCTGCACGACGCCAACAGTCTGCGCCACGCGCTGTTCATGGGCGCGCGCGACGCCATCCTGATTTCCGATGCGGACAGCGGGCACATTCTCGATGCCAACCCACAGGCCGAAAGGCTCTTTGGTCGCGAACTGCAGCAACTTCTCGGGATCCTGCAGGCCGAACTGCATGCCAGCGGGGATACGCAAGAGGCGCGCGCAGTGATCGGCACTCTGATCAGGCTGGATGGCGCGCAGGCCTTGCGTAGCGAAGTGATCGCCGCTGACGGCAGAATCATCCCGGTGGAAGTCACCGGTCAGTTGGTCCACCTGGAAAAGGGCAAGAAAGTCGTCCAGGGCGTTTTTCGCCCGCTCATCGACGAAGCGAGCAACGGCTGATCAGCGGCTGACGACCGTCGGCTTGTAGCCCAGCGCCAGGCGAATCCGTTCGGCAACGCGCTCGGCTTCCGCCCGGCTGGCATACGGTCCGAGATGCACACGGTGCATGCCGCCGCCGGGATTGACGCCGATTTCTTCGCTCAGCCAATCGAGTTCGCGCACCAGATGGGCGCGCAGGCTTTCCGCGTTGTCGAGGCTGGCGAAAGCGCCCAGTTGCAGGAAGATGCCGCGCACGGCAGACGCGGACCAGGCAGCACTCGAGCCCGGCGCCGGCAGCCTGGGCGCCTGGCCAGCAGTCGGCGGCGCCGCCGTCTGGCGCTCGAGTCTGGCCGCCAGCAGTTCGATTTCGTCGCGACCGTCGGTCAACGCCACTTTCGCCGGTACGCTGGCGGGCGCGCTGGCAGGCGCGCTGGCAGGCGCGCTGGACAGGGCGAGCGCCGCGGCGTCTGCCGGCACGATCGCTTCCACCTCGACCAGCGCGCTGCCGTTATCGACGTAACCCAGGCGGTAGGCGGCGGCGTACGAAAGGTCGATGATCCGGTCGGCGTGAAACGGTCCACGGTCGGTGACGCGCAGGACCACCGACTTGCCGTTGCCGACGTGGGTTACCCGGACGTAGGATGGAATGGCCAGCGTCGGATGCGCCGCGGTCATCGCGAACATGTCGTACGGCTCGCCGATCGAGGTCTTCAGGCCGTGGAACTTCTTCCCGTACCAGCTTGCCACGCCGCGTTGCCGGTACGGCCGCAGGCTGGTCTGTGGCTCGTAGGCCTTGCCCAGGACGACGTAGGGGCGGTTGGCGAAACGATGCAGGGGTTCGCTGCGCGGCAGGGCATCCGGAATGTCGTCGAGATTGTCCGGAATCTCGTCCGCCGG
>NZ_JAVMKF010000295.1:3466-5343 GCF_031732815.1 Accumulibacter sp.
TGCGCGGCAGGGCATCCGGAATGTCGTCGAGATTGTCCGGAATCTCGTCCGCCGGGCCGTCGTCCTTGTAATAAGCTCCGGCGCGTTTCTGCACGACCGCCGGCTTGCGCACGATCTTGCCCGGCGGCCTGGCCGCCTCGCCCGGCTGCACGGCGACGTCCGGCGAGCGCGTCGGCTGTCCGCCGCAGGCAGCCAGAAAGCACGCGAGCAGAGCGGTCGCCAGCCGCCGGTACGGCAGATCGTCGCGCGTTGGCGGGGTCTGCCGGATCATTTCCTGACCAGCATCCGGTGCGTGCGAATGCTCATCAGAATCCCGATGCCAATCGACAGGGTGACCAGCGCGGTCCCCCCGTAGCTCATGAAAGGCAGAGGAACGCCTACCACTGGCAGAATCCCGCTGACCATGCCCATGTTGACGAAGGCGTAGGTGAAGAAGCTGAGGGTGATCGAGCCGGCCATGACGCGGGCAAACAGCGTCGAGGCGTTGGCCGCGATCACCAGGCCGCGGGCAATCAGCAGCAGGTAGAGGAGAACAAGGAACGCGTTGCCCAACAGGCCGCGCTCCTCGGAAAAGACGGCAAAGATGAAGTCGGTGTGGCGCTCGGGGATGAACTCCAGGTGGGTCTGCGTTCCCTCCAGCCAGCCCTTGCCGAAGGTACCGCCCGAACCCATGGCAATGGTGGATTGGATGATGTGGTAACCGGCACCGAGCGGGTCGCTCGTCGGGTCGATCAGGGTCAGGATGCGCTTGCGCTGGTAGTCACGCAGCATCGTCCAGGCAAACGGTGCGGCGCTCGCTGCGGCGACGCCGAGTCCGGCGATTACCTGCCAGGGGAGGCCAGCGAAGAAGATGACGTAGAATCCGGCGGCTCCGACGAGGATGGCGGTACCCAGGTCGGGCTGCTTGGCGATGAGGACAAAGGGCACGAGCAGCAGCACACCGGCGACCACGAAGTGGCGAAACTTGAGGACGGCTTCGTGCTTGTGGAAGTACCAGGCGAGCATCAGCGGGACGGCGATCTTGAGCAGTTCGGACGGCTGTACGCGGGTGAAACCGATCGATAACCAGCGGCGTGCGCCGTTCACCTTGACCCCGAAGACGAATACGAGGATCAGCAGGATGACGCCGATCACATAGAGCGGCACGCCGAAGCGCATCAGTTTCTGCGGCGGGATCTGGGCGACGATCCACATCGCGGCCAGACCGACCGCCATGTTCAGACTTTGCGCCACCAGGCGATTGCTCGCATCGTAGGTGGCGCTGTACACGGTGCTCAGGCCGACCAGCATCAGCGCGCCGGTAATCAGCAGCAAAGGGCCATCGAGATGCTCGACCAGGCGCCGCCACAAGCGGTGCAGCGCGTCTTCCGACATCGCCTAGTCCTCCTCCGCTTCGTCTTCTTCGGCCACACCCTTGGGCCATTTGCCGAGCAGGTAGTAGTCGAAGACCATGCGCGCAATCGGCGCCGCCGACTGCGCACCGAAACCCCCGTTTTCGACCAGGACGGCGAGCGCGATCTGCGGTTTGTCGGCCGGCGCAAAAGCGATGTACAAGGCGTGGTCGCGCAACTCCTTCTTCACGCGCGAGGCCTTGTACTCCGCTCCCTTCAGGCTGAAGACCTGCGCCGTACCGGTCTTGCCCGCCGCCACGTAGCCGGCACCGGCAAAGGCGCGCGTCCCGGTGCCATGCGTGTTGACCCCGACCATTGCGCGCTTGATCGTCTCGACATGCGACTGCTTCCACGGCAGAACGCGCAGCGGCTCGGGTTCGATCATCGTTTTTTCGCCGGTCCGGCTGTCGGTGATGTACTTGACGAGGTGGGGGCGAAACATGATTCCGTTGTTCGCCACCACGGCCGTCGCCAGCGCCAGTTGAA
>NZ_JAVMKF010000295.1:5443-14590 GCF_031732815.1 Accumulibacter sp.
GGGCGAAACATGATTCCGTTGTTCGCCACCACGGCCGTCGCCAGCGCCAGTTGAATCGGCGTGTAGGCGTTGTAGCCCTGGCCGATGCCGATTGAAATCGTTTCTCCGGCAAACCACTTCTGCTGCTCCGGCCGCTTGAAGCGGCGCTTCTTCCACTCCGGTGACGGCAGAACGCCTGCCGACTCGCCCTCGAGGTCGACCCCGGTCTCCTGACCAAAGCCGAGCGTCGCCATGAAGCGCGCGATGCTGTCGATACCCATGTCGTTGGCCAAGATATAGTAGTAGGTGTCGCAGGAATGGACGATCGATTTGTGCATGTCGACGCTGCCATGCCCACCCTTCTTGTCGTCGCGAAACTGGTGTCCGCCGAAGTTGAAGTAGCCGGGATCGGAGATTGCCTGCCCCGGCGTCCGCTTGCCGGTCTCCAGCGCGGCCAGCGCCATGAACGGTTTGAACGTCGAACCCGGCGGATAGGCACCGTTCAGCGCCCGGTTGAGCATCGGCTTGTCGGGCGAGTTGTTGAGCGCATCCCAGTCGTCGCTGCGTATCCCGTCGACGAAGAGGTTGGGATCGAAGGTCGGTGTCGACACGAGCGCCAGGATGCCGCCGGTCGACGGCTCGATCGCGACCAGGGCGCCGCGCCGGTCGCCGAAGACCTTTTCGGCGATTTCCTGCAGCTTGACATCGAGCGTCAGCGTCAGATTGTTGCCCTGCACCGGCGGTGTGCGCGCCAGACTGCGGATGGCCCGGCCGCCGGCATCGATTTCCACCTGCTCGTAGCCCGCTTCGCCGTGCAGGTCGAACTCGTAGCTCTGTTCGATGCCGGTTTTGCCGATGTGTTCGCTGCCCTTGTAATTCGCCGTCTGGCCGTTGTCGTCGATCATTTCGAGATCGCGCTTGTTGATCCGGCTGATGTAGCCGATGGCATGCGAGGCAATCGGACCCAGCGGGTAGTGACGGAACAGGCGCGCCTTGACCTCGACGCCCGGGAAGAGATAGCGATTCGCGGCGAAGCGGGCCACCTCTTCCTCGCTCAGGCGAGTGCGTATCGGCAGACTCTCGAAGGTCTTGCTCTCCTCGAGCAACTTGCGGAAGCGCTTGCGATCCTTCGGCTGCACTTCGATCACTCGCCCCAAGCCTTCGATCGTTGCCTCGAGATCCTCCACCTTGGACGGTGTGATCTCGAGCGTATAGGCCGAATAGTTGCGCGCCAGAACGGTCCCCCGGCGATCGACGATGACGCCGCGGCTGGGGACGATCGGCACCAGCGAAATGCGATTGTCCTCGGCGCGTGTGGTGTAGTACTCGTGCTGCACGACCTGCAGGTGGAAGAAGCGGGCAAGGAGTAGCGCGAATGCCGCGACCACCGCAACGCCCGCCAGCGCGACGCGAAAGCGGAAGCGTTCGAGTTCGCGCTCGGGTGCATTCAGCGAGGTCTGAGTGAGCGCCACGGCAACTCCCTCAAGCGGCGCGTCGACGCCGCCTGGCGGGCACGTCAGACGATCGGGCGGCTGCTGCCGAGTGCATCAGCCGGCTTTCAGAGCGGTCGGTTGGCATCGTGGTCCACCGGCTGATGTTGCGGCAGGAGGAGAAGGTAAGTCAGAAAAGGCCAGAGCAGCGTGGCCAGAGACGGGCCGACGAGATAGGCGATTCCCGGCGAATCGGCGCCCGCCAGCGTGCGCACCGCCAACTGCACGAGCTGCACGAGCAGGAGCAGGGGGAAGACGTGCAGCGCCTGCTGACCGAGCGGGAACCACAGGATGCGGCGAGACAGCGCGGAACCGCCGTAAACCGCAAGCACATACGCCAAGGCGTGCTGACCGAGCAGGCTGGCGTCAGCGACGTCCATTGCCAGGCCCGAGAGGAACGCCAGCCCCATGCCGACGCGCCGCGGCTCGCGCACGCTCCAGAAGACTAGCGTCAACACCAGCCAATCGGGCATCGCCGGCCAGGCTGCCGTCGGCAGCAGGTTCAAGAGCAGGGCGACGAGCAGCGTCAGGCCGATGAACGGCGGCCACACGGGCAACAGAATGCGGGAAGACGAGTAGCTGGTCTGCATCGTGCTCAATCCTTGCGCAAGCGCCTCTTCTTGCCCGCTGCCGACTTGCCGGGCGAGCGGCCATCGCGCCCGGTTGCCTCACTCGTCAGTTGCTCGGGCAGGGCGACCGGCGGGCGCGGATCGAGGACCATGACTTCACTGAAGTTCTCGACGGCGGCCAGCGGCAGGCAATAGATGCGGGCAAACGAGTAGGCCGTATCGCGTTCGATGTGTACCACCTTGGCGACCGGAAAACCGGGCAGGAAGACGCCGTCCAGTCCCGAGGTGACGAGCAGATCGCCATTCTGCACGTCGGCGTTCGCCGGCAGGAAGCGCAGATCGAGTTGGCCGTTGCCGAGTCCGAAGACGACCGAACGCTGGCCGGTGCGTACGATCTGCACCGGCACCGCCTGTTCCTTGTCGGTGATCAGCGTGATCTCGGAAACGAACGGGAAAACGCGCGTCACCTGGCCGACGATTCCGGCGTCGTCGATCACCGGCTGTCCGGCAATGACTTTGTCCTGCTGCCCCTTGTCGATGACGATGCGGCGTGAAAAGGGATCGCGCGCGGCGTACAGAATCTGCGCTGCCTGGCCGCTCGCCTGCTGCCGCTCCTTGACGCCGAGCAGCTTGCGCAGGCGTTCGTTCTCGACTTCGAGTTGCTGGGTGCGCAGCAAGGTGGCAACGTTGTCGAGTCGAGCGCGTTTCAGACGGGCGTTTTCGTCGCGCAAGCGCTCGACATTGACGAAATACGCGCCGAAACCGTCGAGCGACTGTATCGGCATGTGGGCCAGGTTCTGCAGCGGCAGCGAAAACATCGACAACGCCTGACGCAGCATTTCCAGCGCCTGGAAGCGCGCATCAAGTACCAGCAGGGCCACCGACAACGCGACGTAGAACGACAGCAGCGCGACGGGTGCCGGACCGCGTTTGAAGAACGGTGGCGGCTGATGATCCATCCCTGTGCTCGGTGGGCAGGTGACGTACGGCGGCTAAACCGCCAGGCCTCAGTCGGAAGCGAAGATGCTGCCGAGGTTGTCCATCTTCTCGAGCGCCAGACCGCAGCCGCGCGCGACGCAGGTCAGGGGTTCCTCGGCAACGATCACCGGCAGACCGGTTTCCTCCATCAGCAAACGGTCGAGGTCGCGCAGCAGGGCGCCACCGCCAGTCAATACCATACCCTTGTCGGCGATGTCTGCACCGAGTTCCGGCGGGGTCTTTTCGAGCGCCGACTTGACCGCCGACACGACACTGTTCAAGGGTTCGGTAAGCGCTTCCAGGATTTCGTTCGACGAGATGGTGAACTTGCGCGGAATCCCCTCGGCCTTGTTGATCCCGGAGACCTCCATTTCGCGCACTTCCGCGCCGGGAAATGCCGATCCTATCCGCTTCTTGATGTTCTCGGCGGTGTTCTCGCCGATCAGCATGCCGTAGTTGCGGCTGATGTAATTCATGATCGCTTCGTCGAGCTTGTCGCCGCCGACGCGTACCGAACCGGCATAGACCATTCCACCGAGCGAAATCACGCCGACTTCGGTGGTCCCGCCACCAATGTCGACGACCATCGAGCCCGTCGCCTCGGCCACCGGCAGGCCGGCGCCGATCGCTGCTGCCATCGGCTCCTCGATCAGAAAGACCTGGCTGGCGCCGGCGCCGATTGCCGATTCGCGGATCGCTCGCCGCTCGACCTGCGTCGAGCCCGAGGGTACGCAGATGATGATCCTCGGCGACGGTGAAAGCAGGCGCGAATCGTGCACCTTCTTGATGAACTGCTTGAGCATCTGCTCGGTGACCGTGAAGTCGGCAATCACCCCATCCTTCATCGGCCGAATGACGGTAATCGCACCGGGCGCCTTGCCCAGCATTTCCTTGGCCGACTTGCCGACCGCCTGGATCGTCTTCTTCGAACTCGGCCCGCCCTCGGTACGGATGGCAACTACCGACGGTTCGTCGAGAACGATACCCTTCGAGCGGACGTAAATCAGGGTATTGGCCGTGCCAAGATCGATTGCGAGATCGTTCGAGAAGTAACTGCGCAGAAAACTGAACATGCTGGCAAAATCCGTGATGGCCCGCAGGGGCTTCGATGGGAAAAACTTTTATGATACCTTAGAAGACCTCGGCGTTTAACCCTTTAGTGATTTCCGTCCCATGTCGCTCACCCTAGAACAGGTCCGGCGCGTTGCACACCTGGCCCGCATCGAAATCAGCGACGCCGAAGCAGAGAGTACGCTCGGCCATCTGAACGATATTTTCGCCCTGATCGAAGAGATGCAGGCGGTCGACACGCAGGGCATCGAGCCGATGGCCCATGCGCAGGACCTCGCTCAGCGCTTGCGCGCGGACCAGGTCGTCGTCGCCGATCAGATGGCCCGGCGCAACGCTTTCCAGGCGATCGCCCCGGAGACCGAGGCCGGCCTCTATCTTGTCCCGAAGGTCATCGAATGATCGAGCGCAGCCTGCATGAGATGGCTCAGGCGCTTGCCCACAAGGAAATTTCGAGCGTCGAACTGACCGGTCTCTACCTCGAGCGCATCGCCCGCCACAACCCGCTGCTCAACGCCTTCATCACCGTCGACGCCGAGCGCAGCCTGGCGCAGGCGCGGCAAGCCGACGAGCGGCTGGCGCGCGGCGCGCAAAGTGCGCTGACCGGGATTCCGATCGCGCACAAGGACATTTTCTGCGCCCGCGACTGGCGGACGACCTGCGGCTCGAAGATGCTCGGCAACTTCGTCAGCCCCTACGACGCCTCGGTGATCGAGCGCTTCCAGGCAGCCGGCGCCGTCCTCCTTGGCAAGACGAACATGGACGAGTTCGCCATGGGTTCGTCGAACGAAACGTCGTTCTACGGCCCGGTGAGAAATCCCTGGGACTCGACCTGCGTGCCTGGCGGATCGTCCGGCGGTTCAGCCGCGGCGGTTGCCGCGCGGCTGTCGCCGGCAGCTACCGGCACCGACACCGGCGGCTCGATTCGCCAGCCGGCGGCGTTGTGCGGCTTGAGCGGAATGAAACCGACCTACGGCGTCATTTCGCGCTACGGCATGATCGCTTTCGCCTCGTCGCTCGACCAGGCCGGCCCCTTGGCGCGCTCGGCGGCAGATTGCGCGCTGCTGCTCAACACGATGGCCGGCTTCGACGAACGCGATTCGACCAGCCTCGATCGCCCGCCCGAGGACTACACGCGCGAGCTGGCCAGCGGCGGCGGTACGCAGCCCTTGCGTGGCATCCGCATCGGCCTGCCGGAAGAGTTTTTCGCCGGCGGCTGCGATCAGGAGGTCATGCAACTCGTCGAGCAGGCGATTGCCGAGTACCGCCAGCTCGGCGCGGAAACGGTCGCGCTCAGCCTGCCCAACATGCGTCTGTCGGTTGCCGCGTACTATGTCATCGCGCCGGCCGAAGCCAGTTCGAATCTGGCGCGCTTCGACGGCGTGCGCTACGGCTACCGCGCGCCGGAATACGATGATCTGAACGAGATGTACAGCCGGACGCGCGCCCAAGGCTTTGGTGCCGAGGTCAAGCGGCGAATCCTGATCGGCACTTACGTGCTTTCGCATGGCTATTACGACGCCTATTATCGGCAAGCGCAAAGGATCCGCCGGCTGATCGCGCAGGACTTCGCTGCGGCCTTCCGCCAGTGCGACGTGATCGTCGGACCGACCAGCCCGAGCACGGCCTTCAAGCTGGGCGAGAAAGCGGCCGATCCGGTGCAGATGTACCTGTCCGACATCTACACGATCGCCGTCAACCTGGCCGGCCTGCCCGGCCTGTCGATTCCCTGTGGCTTCGCGCGTGGCCTGCCGGCCGGGCTGCAGTTGATCGGCAACTATTTCAGCGAGGCGAGGCTGCTCAACGTGGCGCACCGCTACCAGCAGGTCACGCACTGGCATCAGGCGCGCCCGGACGCCTTCGCCTGATGCGCCCGGCAGCGACCCGCCATCGCCAGTCGACGAGGCGGCGGCTGGCGCCCTGCCGCAGCGGCGCGGCCACCCTAGTCGAGGAGAAACAGGACCTGTGAGCAAAGCGTGGGAAATCGTCATCGGCATTGAGACGCACGTGCAGTTGTCGACGCAAGCCAAGATCTTTTCGGGAAGCTCGACGACCTTCGGCGCCGAGCCCAACCTGCAGGCGGATGCGGTCGATATCGCGCTGCCCGGTGTCCTGCCGGTACTCAACAAAGGCGCAGTCGAATGCGCCATCCGTTTCGGGCTGGCTGTCGGTGGCGAGATCGCTGCGCGCTCGGTCTTCGCGCGCAAGAACTATTTCTATCCCGACCTGCCGAAAGGCTACCAGATCAGCCAGTACGAGCTACCGGTCGTCAGTGGCGGCAGGCTGGTCATTCAGTGCGGCGATCAGGAAAAGGGAATCCGGCTGACGCGCGCGCACCTTGAAGAGGATGCCGGCAAGTCGCTGCACGAGCAAAGCGGCCATTCTTTCGTCGGCAGGTCGGGAATCGACCTCAATCGCGCCGGAACCCCGCTGCTCGAGATCGTCAGCGAACCCGATCTATCTTCGTCGGCAGAAGCGGTCGCCTATGCGCGCGCGCTGCATGCGCTGGTCCGCTGGATCGGCATCTGCGACGGCAACATGCAGGAGGGTTCTTTCCGCTGCGACGCCAATGTCTCGGTGCGGCCGCTCGGCGAGGCGCAGCTAGGCACCCGGCGCGAGATCAAGAACTTGAATTCGTTCCGCTTTCTGCAGCAGGCGATCGATTACGAGGTGCAGTGGCAGATCGGCACGCTCGAGGACGGCGGCCGTATCGAGCAGGCCACGGTACTCTTCGACCCGGCGAGCGGCGAAACGCGCAGCATGCGCTCGAAGGAGGATGCGCACGACTATCGCTATTTTCCCGACCCGGACCTGCTGCCACTGGTGATCGACGCCGCCTGGATCGGCGAAGTTGCTGCCCGCCTGCCGATGTTGCCGGCAGCCCGGCGCGAACGCTTGATCGCCGACTACGGACTGTCGAGCTACGATGCGCGAGTCCTGTCGGCGTCGCTCGAGTTGGCCAACTACTACGAAGCGGCGGTCGCCGAAGCCGGCCGGCCGAACGCCAAGACCTGCGCCAACTGGGTGATGGGCGAGCTGGCCGCACGGCTCAACAAGGAAGATCGCGAGATCGGCGACTGTCCCTTGCTTCCCGAACAGCTCGGCGGTCTGATTGCCCGCATCGGCGACGAAACCCTGTCGACGAACATTGCCCGCCAGGTTTTCGACGCCTTGTGGAGCGGCGACGCGCACTCGGCCGATGAGCTCATCGAGCGCCGGGGTTTGCGCCAGATCAGCGACAGCGGTGCGCTCGAACAACTGATCGACGAACTGCTCGCGGCGAATCCGACGATGGTGGCCGAGTTCCGCGCCGGCAAGGAAAAGGCCCTGCACGCGCTGGTCGGGCAGGCGATGAAGGCAAGCCGCGGCAAAGCCAACCCGCAGCGGGTCAAGGAACTGCTACGCGCGAAGCTCGACTGAGCGCGGTGCCCCGGCGGCTGGCGTCAGCCGAACGATCAGGCGTCCGGTTTCCGCTTGTCGTCGGGCGGATGCAGCTCACTCAGCGCCTTTTGCATCTCCTCGCCCGATAGCGGCTGCCAGTCGCCGTCGGCCGCCTCTGCCGGCTGCGTGCGTGCGGCCTGACGCCTGACGAAACGGGCCAGAAAAAGACCCAACTCGAAAAGCAGGCAAAGCGGGATGGCCATCATCAGTTGCGAAATCACGTCGGGCGGCGTGAACACGGCGGCCACGATGAACGCTCCGACGATCACGTACGGACGCCACTCCTTGAGTTTGCCCAGCTCGACGATGCCGACATGGACGAGAACCACGACGATCACCGGTACCTCGAAAGTCACGCCGAAGGCCATGAAAGTCGTCAGGACGAAAGACAGGTATTTCTCGATGTCGGTCATCCACGCGACATGTTCGGGAACGACCGTCGCCATGAAGCCGAAGAAGGTCGGAAAGACGAGAAAGTAGGCGAAGGCCATGCCGACGAAAAAGAGCAGCACGCTGGCTCCGACGAGCGGCAGGGCGAGGCGCTTTTCGTGCGCATAAAGTCCGGGCGCGACGAAAGCCCAGATCTGGAAAAGGACGTAGGGCAGGGTGATCAGGAAGGCGACCATCAGGGCCACTTTCATCGGCACCAGGAAGACGCCGACCACATCGGTGGCGATCAGTTGGCCGCCCTGCGGCAGCGTTGCCAGTAGCGGTTGGGCGAGCAGCGCGTAGAGCTCCTTGGCCCATGGAAACAGGCAAAGAAAGGTGATGCCGATGGCAATCAGCGAGCGGATCAGGCGGTCGCGCAGTTCGACGAGGTGTGAGAGGAAAGAGTCTTCCGCCGGGTCCATGGCCTGCTCAGCCTTCCTGCGCCGGCTTGTCGGTCGCTGCCGGCCGGCTTGCCGGCAGCGCGCTCTGGCCGAGGGCGGGCGGCGCGCTGGAGCCTGGGTTGCCGGTCGCTGCTGCCTCGCCGGTCGGACGATCGGCGGCCACGCTTTCGACGCTCTGCCGCACGGCGAGCATTTCCTGCTGCACGCTGTGCTCGACGCTGCGCGCCGAATCCTGGATTTCGGCCTGCAGCTTTTTCAACTCTTCGAGTTGTATTTCGCGGTTGATGTCGGCCTTGACGTCGCTGACGTAGCGCTGCAGGCGACCGAGCAGATGCCCCGCTGTGCGCGCCACCTTGGGCAGCCGCTCGGGACCGATCACCACGAGGGCAACGATGGCGATGACGAGCATCTCGGAAAAACCGATATCGAACATGCGCAGCAGTCAGTTCATCTGGTTGCGGACATGGCCACGGCTACCGGGTGGGTCGCCGGCAGCCGCCGGCGACATCCGTGCAGCATTCGGGCTGCGGCCTAGGTTTTCGTTCGCTCGCGAATTTCGCCCTCGATCGTCTGTCCGCTGCCGACCTGTGCCGGGGGCACCGCCGGTGGCGGCGATTCGGCCGGCTTGTCGTCGGCCACGGCATCACGCATGCCGTCCTTGAAGCCCTTCACCGCGCCGCCCAGATCGGACCCCAGATTGCGCAGTTTCTTGGTGCCGAAAACCAGCAGAATGATGATCAGGACGATCAACCAGTGCCAGATGCTGAACGAGCCCATGTCAGGCCTCCGTGA
>NZ_JAVMKF010000296.1:0-14476 GCF_031732815.1 Accumulibacter sp.
CGCCGGTGAGCCAGTTTGCAACGCAGGAGGCCGCCGTGGCGGCAGCAGAGTCGGCGCTAACGGCGTTGTTTACAGCCCCCGCCATTGAAGACGACGGAATGCCGGAATCGGCAGAACCGGTTCACTCGGCTCCGCCGGTCGACGACTCCGGGGCCATGCCTGCTCGCCGGGCATTCTTCCGCAAGGTCGCCGGGCAGACTTGAGCGTGCGGCTTGGCCGGAATCTGGCTTGCGCCGATGCGGCCTCCCGGGCTTCACGTCGCTTGCTTCGAGTTGCTCGGCGCGCCTGAAGAAACCGCCGGAAATCGCGACTTACGAAAAGGTAATTTCAGGGTCAGCTTGCTGTTGGGTTCTCCCTTCTAAGATGGACTCACGGTTGGACGACAGGCGTCCACGCCGAACGAATTCATCACAAGGAGTCCATCATGAAAACCCCCATCGCCCTGATCGCCATTCTTGGTACGCTGAGCGTCACGTCAAGCGCAGCCATCGCACACGAAGACAGTACCGAAGCCGGTGCCATTCACTGGCTGTCCCATAGTGCAGCAAGTGCGAGTGTGCCAAGTGCCAGGCAACTCGCGCCCTATGGCTATGTCGCAGCAAAAGAAGCCGACCGCGAAGTGGTACTTTCCGCCGGCCAGAAATACCTGAACGTTACGCGTCTCGAGACGGTTCGGCTCAACGTTGCGGGAAAAAGCGTCATCTGGACGTTCGACACCCTGGGGGCCGCTTCATTTTCGCTGGACAAAATCGTTCCCGGCGCAAGCGGCGTCACGGTTCATGTCGCCGAAAATCTGACCTATCGCGGGAACTGACCTGGCGGCTCAATGACGAGGGTATGACAACATTGTCATCTCATCGTCCGGAAAATGTCAGGGTCTCGTCACTATCATGAACTGCGTATTGATGACGGTATTCCCTTGATTCACCTTTTTTGCAAGGAGAGCAAAGATGAAAAAACTCATGTTGATTGCAGCATTCGGTCTTGCGGCAGCTTCGGCGCAGGCGGTAGATCGTGTCCAGGTCGATAAATCGATCGAGCTCAAGGACGGTTCGACGGTCTATATCTTCAAGGACGGCAAGATGGGAATGGAAGACAAGCTTGGCCGGGCCACCTACATGGCACCCGGTCACGTCATGGAAACGAAGGATGGCAAGAAGATCATCATGAACGGCAATGAGATTTGGCGTGTCGACGAACTGTTGCACAAGGATCATCGCGGAAGCTGAGCCTGCCGTTATCGATCGGCCCTGCACCCTGTACAACGCCCTGGAAACGGGGCGTTGTCGCTTCCCGGGGGCGACGGCCGAGGGCAGGCTTCAACGGCAGAGGTCGCATCGACTTGCCAGCGAGTCATTGCTGATCTTGAAGTAGCGGCAGAGAATGCTCTGCAGTTCCCGGGCCCATGCGTGGTGTCCCCAGGTTTGTTGCCGCTGGAACAGCGTGCTGGCGAGCGGCTTGAATGACTGGTATAGCGCCGGATCAAAATGCGAGCCAGCTTCCTTTTCCATGATGGCCATGGTTTCTCCCAGGGATAGCGCGGGCTTGTAGGGGCGCGACGACGTCAATGCGTCGAACACGTCGATCAGCGCAAAGATGCGCGCGGACAGGGGGATGGTCTCTCCGCCGAGGCCATCCGGGTAGCCTGTCCCGTCGAAGCGTTCGTGATGATGGCGGATGATGGCAGCTGCCGCACCGAAAATCGGTCGGTCTGCGATGATCTCGGTGCCGATCGTTGTGTGTGACTGCATGAGCCGGAATTCGTCGGGTGTCAGTTTTCCGGGCTTGCGCAGTATGTGGTCGGGTATTCCGATTTTTCCCAGATCATGCAGGAACGCGCCGATCACCAGATCGGCGATTGAAGAATCCGGCAACTCAAGCGTTTCCGCAAAGGCGACCGTGTAGCACGTGACCCGGAAGTTATGTGCGTCGGTTTCGGCATCGCGCTTCGCGATCGCGTTGCCGAGAGAGCGCACCAGCGAGACATGCGATTCGAGCAACTCCTGCGACAGACGATGCGTTCGTTTCAGCAGGCTGAGTGTCAGCGGGTACAGCAAGGCCGCCGAAAGCAGTACCGCGAGGCTGCCTATCAGCGCCGCGTCGACGGCTTGCCCGCGTCGGTTCGCAAGATCGGCCGAAGTAAGCAGACTCAGGCCCTCGAGGTACCCCAGCAGGTGGCCGTCGTAATAAAGCGGTAATACCACGCGGTGGATTCGATTCTCTCCCTCGCTGAAAGTGCTGGTATACCTGCTCTCCGAATCCGGCCAGGAGTGCTGCTGTGCATTGACGGCCGAAGCGATGGCTTCCGTTGACGGGGCCCATCGTTCGAGAAGAGCGACCTTGTCCCGACCGTGGATTCGTAGGCCAACGAGTCCGGTTCGATTGAAGAGGCGGTCAATGTCGGAATGATCCGTTGATGCGATGTCGGCCGCGATCCGCATCGCCGGCGACGCGAAGTGGCTGACGCCATCCTGAACTTGCCGAAGGGTTGCCGCCTCGGTTCGGAGGTGCATCAGGTAGTAGGTGGACACGCCGCCCAGCAGCCCGATCAGCAGCGCTGCCCCGCCCATCCTTTTCGCCAGGAGCCATCGAAGCTCGCCCGCTGTTCCTGGGATGTGAAACGCCGTATCGCTGGTGTTCGGCATGACGAAACCGCTCGCCCTGATCGACTACTCTTCATTCATGATGAGGACCGCCTTGACCGGATCGATCGGCCCCAGCCCGTGCCATTTATCGGTGGTCGACAGCGGGGGCTCTCCCGGTGTGCACCCGTGGTTGCATTCGACCCGCCAGCGCCGTTGAAGTATCGACCTGCAGTAGTTGAAGCGCAGCGCCTTCGGGTTGCCGCCGACGGCTGCGGCCAACAGGCGACAAGTGCAGCGATCCCCGTGTCCGGCGGGTTTCGGAGGCGTCACGGCGAACTCGACGGTATCCCGGAGATGCTTACTTGTTGTCTCTCGGGTGGTAATGCTTGCTCACGTCCTTGGCTGGATTGGGCTTGTCGGCCTTCTGCTCCGGCATGCTTTGCGGAATGCCCGTCTTCTCCTGGACATGCGAGTGCTTCGCGGCCTTGTCGGCCGCTTTTTCCGTCGCGAGGGAGGCGGTGCTAGCCTTGTCGCTGTCGGCGATGGCCGTGCCGATTGCCAGGAATCCGGCCGTCAGGGCGATGGCGACGAAAAACCAGGTTTTCATGACTTGCTCCGATCTGGATGGTTGGGAGGCGACTGATGGCTCGAGTGCCCGGTCGCAATCAGTCTGTTCCCATCGGGCAGTCAACGAGGTGACGCTGTCATTACATTTTTGTCAGGTGGCCCGGAAGCCATGCCGCCGGGCTTTCCCCAGTCGGCGACATGGAACTCGCCCCCCGGCCGCAGAACACGGAAGCACTCCGATGCGGTCCGTTGCTTTTCCTCGGGTTCGAGGTGGTGAAAAAACAGGCTGGAAAGCACCCGATCGAAATGCGCGTCCTCATACGGAAGTGCATCGGACATCGCCCGGTCGAAGCGCATGGCAAGGCCGGCGCGCTCCGCCTTCCGCCGGGCCTGGGCGAGAATGGCCGGATCGCCGTCTAAGCCCGTTATGTCGGCATCCGGACACGCTTGCTTGGCCCAGATGGACAGCGTTCCCGTGCCGCAGGCCAGGTCCAGGACGGTGTGCCTCGGCGATATGCCCGCTTGCGCGATCAATGCCGTCTTGAAGGTGAGTTCCCGTGTTGTCGTCCCAACAATGAAATCGTAGAACGGCGTCAGCGCGTGAAAACCCAGTGCCGGTACGTAGCCGGGTTCGTTATCCATTTTTGTCGTGGCGATCGATTCGGCGCGTGTCGTGATGCGACAGTTCGGCGAGCACACGCTGCTGGTAGGCAAGAATCTCTCGCAGGCAGCAGCCCCAGGCATTCATCGTCGATTTGCCCGCAACCGACATCACGTTGCCGGATGCCGCGTCGCCTCGGGCTGATACCGCCGACAACTGCCGGATCGAATCGACCGTGGCGGCGATCTGTACGGCAAGCAGGCGTTCGGCGAAGGTGTGGTTGATGCAGGCCAGGCGCACGGTCAGATCCAGCTGAGACATTGCGCGCCGCTTCCAGTTTGTCGATAGCACAAGCATGATCTTTCCTCCACAGAATGTCTGGCGGGCCGAAAGGGGTCCGTTCTAGGGCTTTCAGCCTACGGAAGCTGTGCTGACAGTCAGACGATCCAGCGATTACTTTTTCGTCACGTTGCGGACAGGAACCCTGCCTGGAACCGCGAGGAAGTGCCTGACGCCGGGTGTCTATCGGATTCCCGCATTGCGCTGTTCGGCGCGGACGAAGGCGGTGATATGCACGACGTCGTCCGGGGTCACCTTTTCCACGGCCGGCATGTCGCCGAACTGCCAGTGGTGGGCGCGAACACCTCTGGCGACGGCGAGTTGGAAGGCCGCGTCGCCGTGGTGCGAGGGTTCGTAGATCTTGTGCAGCAGCGGCGGCCCCTTGTCCGAGCCCTTCAGATCCTTGCCGTGGCACCCCGAACAGTGCTGGGCGAACAGTGCCTTTCCGGTCGCGGCGTTCGGCATCAGCCCCGGCGTCGGCTTCGGCACCGACCATCCCTGGCCCTGGGCGATACCGCCGATCAATACCGAAACACCGACGATTGCGACTCGTGCGCCGATCCTTCTCATGCCTCGATCCCCCGCTTCATGCGCCACTGCTTGACCAGGGCATAGATCGCCGGGATCACCGCCAGCGTCAGGACGGTCGAGGAAATCATGCCGCCCACCATCGGCGCCGCGATCCGGCTCATCACTTCGGCGCCGGTGCCGCTGCCCCACATGATCGGCAACAGGCCCGCCATGATCGCCACCACGGTCATCATCTTCGGGCGCACGCGCTCGACGGCACCTTCCATGATCGCCTCGTAGAGATCGCCGACCGATGGGGCCTGTCCTTCCGCGCGGCGCTTCGCCTTCAGGGCTTCCCAGGCGTGATCGAGGTAGATCAGCATGACGACGCCGGTCTCCGCCGCGACGCCGGCGAGCGCGATGAAGCCCACCGCCACGGCGACCGACAGGTTGTAGTTCAGCCACCACATCAGCCAGATGCCGCCGACCAGCGCGAACGGCACCGACAGCATCACGATCATCGTCTCGGTCAGCCGCTTGAAGTTCAGGTAGAGCAGCAGGAAGATGATGAGCAGCGTAACCGGAATGACCACCTTCATCTTTTCGATCGCGCGCTCCATCGACTCGAACTGTCCGCTCCAGGTCGCGTAATAGCCGGGTGGGAATTTCACCTGATCGGCGACGGCTTTGCGCGCTTCCGCCACGTAGCCGCCGATGTCGCGCTCGCGGATGTCGACGAAGATGTAGGCCGAGAGCAGCGCGTTCTCGGTACGGATTCCCGGCGTGCCCTTGGTCACCTCGACGCGCGCCAGTTGCCCAAGCGGGATCATCCCCCCGTCCATGCTCGGCACGAGGACTTCGCGGGCGATCTTGTCGGGGTCCGAGCGCAGCTCGCGTGGATAGCGTACGGTGACGCCGAAGCGCTCGCGCCCTTCGACGGTGGTGGTCACCATTTCCCCACCCAGGGCCTGTCCGATGATTTCCTGCAACTCGCCCACGGCCAGGCCGTAACGGGCCAGTTGCGCGCGATCCGGTTCGATCGTCAGGTAGAAGCCGCCGGTGATGCGCTCGGCGAAGGCCGAGGTGGTGCCGGGCACGGTCTTGACGACGCTTTCGATTTCGCGCGCCAGCCGCTCCATCTCGTTCAGGTCCTTGCCGAACACCTTGATGCCGATCGGCGTGCGGATGCCGGTGGACAACATGTCGATCCGCGCCTTGATCGGCATCGTCCAGGCGTTCGAAACGCCCGGGAACTGCAGCGCCTTGTCCATTTCGGCGATCAGCTTGTCGACGGTCATGCCGGCGCGCCATTCCGATTCCGGCTTGAGGTTGATGACCGTCTCGAACATTTCCGTCGGCGCCGGGTCGGTCGCCGTGTTGGCGCGACCGGCCTTGCCGTAGACCGAGGCGACTTCCGGAAAGCTCTTGATGATCTTGTTCTGGGTCTGCAGCAGCTCGGCGGCCTTGGTGATCGACATGCCGGGCAGCGAGGCCGGCATGTAGAACAGCGTGCCCTCGTTGAGGGTCGGCATGAACTCGGAGCCTAGTTTGCTGGCCGGGTAGATCGAGACGAGCAAGGTCGCCAGCGCGGCGGCGATGGTCGTCTTTTTCCACTGCATGACCCAGGCGATGATCGGCCGATAGCTCCAGATCAGGAATCGGTTCACCGGGTTCTTCGCCTCCGGCATGATGCGGCCGCGGATGAACAGCATCATCAGCACCGGCACCAGCGTCACTGACAGGAAGGCGGCGCCGGCCATCGCGAAGGTCTTGGTAAAGGCAAGCGGCGAGAAAAGCCGTCCCTCCTGGGCTTCCAGCGTGAACACCGGCAGGAAGGAGACGGTGATGATGAGCAGCGAGAAGAAGAGGGCCGGGCCGACCTCCTTGCAGGCAGCGATCATCGCCTCGATGCGGTCGGCGTGGGTGTGCTCCTCGGGCAGGCGTTCGATGTGCTTGTGCGCGTTTTCGATCATCACGATGGCGGCGTCGATCATCGCGCCGATGGCGATGGCAATGCCGCCCAGGCTCATCAGGTTGGAGTTCATGCCGAGCGCGCGCATCGAGATGAAGGCGATCAGCACCCCGACCGGCAGCATCAGGATGGCCACCAGCGCGCTGCGCACATGCAGCAGGAAGACGATGCAGACGAGGGCGACGATCAGGCTTTCCTCAGCCAGCGTGCGCGTCAGGGTATCGATGGCGCGATGGATCAGGTCCGAGCGGTCATAGACGGTCTCGATCGTTACGCCGGCCGGGAGGCCGCTCGAAATCTCGCCGATCTTCTCCTTCAGGTTGTGGATGACCTCCAGCGCATTCTGCCCGTAGCGCGCCATCGCGATGCCGGAAACGACCTCGCCTTCGCCGTTCAGCTCGGTCAATCCGCGCCGTTCGTCGGGTACCAGTTCAACGCGGGCAATATCGCGGACGAGGACCGGCGTTCCCCGCTCCGCTTTCACGACCAGATTTTCGATGTCGGCGATGCCCCGCAGGTAGCCCCTGCCGCGCACCATGTATTCGGTTTCGGCCATCTCGACGACGCGGCCGCCGACGTCGCGGTTCGAATCGCGGACAACCTGCGACACCTTGGCGAGCGGAATGCCGTAGGCGCGCAGCTTCACCGGATCGACCGTGACCTGGTAGGTCTGCACGAAGCCGCCGATCGAGGCCACTTCCGAAACGCCGTGAGCCTTCGTCAGTTGATAGCGCAGATACCAGTCCTGCAGGGTGCGCAGTTCCGCCAGCGTCTTGTCCTTGGCGAGCACGGCGTACTGGTAGACCCAGCCGACCCCCGTCGCGTCGGGGCCGATTTGCGGCGTGACGCCCTTCGGCATGCGGCCGGCCGCGAAATTCAGGTATTCCAGGACACGCGAGCGCGCCCAGTAGATGTCGGTCCCGTCCTCGAAGATGATGTAGACGAACGAGGCGCCGAAGAACGAGAAGCCGCGGACGACCTTCGATTTCGGCACCGACAGCATGGCGGTCGTCAGCGGATAGGTCACCTGGTCCTCGACCACCTGCGGCGCCTGGCCGGGGTATTCCGTGTAGACGATCACCTGTACGTCGGACAGGTCGGGCAGGGCGTCAAGCGGTGTCCGCATGACCGCGTAGACCCCGCTGATGACGATGAACAGCGTGGCCAGCAGGACCAGGAAACGGTTCCGGGCCGACCAGTCGATGATTTTCGCGAGCATGGCGTCCTCTGTCAGTGGCCGGCGTGGGGATTGGCGGCGGGTTTGCCGGCCTGGGCCGTGGCGCGGGTAATCACCCATTCGCCCGGTTTGCGCTCGACAAACTCGAACTCGACCTTGCTGCCCGGCTTCAGCCCGGCCAACAGCGACGGGTTCGCAACTGCGAAATCCATCGTCATTTCCGGCCATTTGAGGCTGGCGACCGGGCCATGGCTGAGCGTCACCGTGCCGGCGGCGGCATCCAGGCCCTCGACCGTTCCTTCGGCCTTGTGCCCGACCTTGCCCGACGGCGCCGCCGCCCCCTCGCCATGACCGGCGTGGCCGAAGCTGCCGATTGCCGCCTTGAGGTTGCTTTCCGCATCGATCAGGAAATTGGCGGCAACGACGACGGGCTCGCCGTCCCTGACGCCGTCGATCACTTCCACGTAGTTGTCGCCGCGTTGGCCGAGCTTGACCTCCCGCGGCTCGAAGCGGCCTTCCCCGGCCTGGACGAAGACGAGCCGGCGGGTGCCGCTGTCGATCACCGCCGACGTCGGCACGGTCACGACCGGCGCCTTGTTGCCGACCGGCAACTCGACCTGCGCGAACATCGCCGGCTTCAGCATCTGCCCGGGATTGGGGAGTTCGACGCGCACCGGCACGGTACGCGTTTCCGCTTTCAGTGCCGGATAGACGTAGCTGACGGTGCCCTCGAAGGTTTTGTCCGGGTAGGCGTTGATCCGTACCCTGGCTTTGGCGCCGGGTCGTACATGCGCGATGTCCTGTTCGAACACGTCGGCTAGCACCCAGACGGATGAAAGATCGGCGACCTGATAGAGCGGCTCCCCGGGCATGAAACGCATGCCTTGAACGGCCTTCTTCTCGGTGACGATGCCGGAAACCGGCGAGCGGAATGTCAGCGTGCGCCTCGATTCGCCGGATTTCGCCAGGGATTTGATCTGCTCTTCGGAAATGTCCCAGTTCTTCAAACGCAGCAGGCTCGAGTCGGCAAGCTGCTTCATGCTGTCCCGCGACGTACCTTCGGCATCACGGAGCGATTCGACGCCCTGTGCCGCAATTGCATACTCGCGCTGGGCCGAGACCAGTTCCGGACTGTAGACCTCGAACAAGGGCTGCCCCTTGCCGACAGGCTGGCCGGTGATGTTGACATGCAGGCGTTCGACGTAGCCCTCGAACTTCGGGGATATGGCATAGACCCGGCGTTCGTCGGGCTCGATCCGCCCGGCGGCGCGTACCAGTCGATCCAGTATGCGCAGTTGTGCCGTTTCCGTCCTGACACCGAGCTTCTGAACTTTCTCAGTACTGATCCTGATCTGCCCAGCGGTCGCCTCTTCTGCTTCCTCGCCTTCGTAGACCGCGATGTAGTCCATGCCCATCGGGTCTTTCTTCGGCGTGGGCGATGTATCCGGCAGCCCCATCGGATTGCGGTAATACAGCAGCTTCCGTTCCTTTTTTTGAAGCGCCGGAGCGGACATGTCTGCACTGGCGACGCTGCTGCCATGTCCGGCATCACGCTGGGCTCCCAGCCAGTATCCGCCGCTTGCCGCAACAGCCAGCGAAAAAACGCCCGCAGTCACTACGATTCCTCGCTTCATAGATCATCCCCTAATAGACGTTCGATTTCCGCCAGACGCATGCGGGCATCGACCAATGCCTTGATCTGGCTTTGTTTTGCCTGTCGAATCTGGCGCTGGGCATCGAGCAGCGTCGCAAAATCGACCTTTCCCGTTTCATAACCGGCTAGCGCCGCCTGGAAGGTCAGCTCTGCCTGCGGCAGGAGACTGCTGGTCAGCAAGGTCTCGGCGCGGCGGGCGGCATCGATGCCGGCCAGTGCCTCTGACAGTTCTGCGATCACCTGGTTGGAGGTCGCTTCCCGTCTGGCCCGGGCGGCTGCCAGCATGGCTTCCGATTCGCGCTCCTGCGCCCTTCGCGAGGACTGCTGCAGCGGAATATTGAATTCGACCATCAGCTCCCATTCCTTGACCGAGCTCTGGTACTGGATCGGTGAAACGCCGAATGTGAAATCGGGATAGCGGTTCTTGTAGGTCAGCTCTCGAGAGCGCTCGGCGGACTTGACGCGGGCCTCATCGGAAAACAGCTGCGGGTTGCGCGCGCGGACACGATCCTCCAGCATCGAAAAATCCAGCTTTGCGGGCGCGGGTAGCGGGCGCAGGTGTGTCGGAGCCGCCAGCGCTGCGCCGGCGGGTCGGGCGAGCAGGGCATTGAGACGAGCCTGGAGCTGCTTGCGTTCGGTTTCGAGCGTGATCAGTTCATTGCGCATGTTGGTCTGCTCGACTTGAGCGCGGATGACATCCTGCTGCGCAGCCAGACCTCCTGCATAGCGCACCTGGGCGACCTTCTCGAGGCGGAGCATCAGGTCGAGAATTTCACGGGTAAGCCGTTCGCTGCCGTTCACAAAATAGAGCTGTGAATGAATGACCTTGATACGGCCGGCGATATCGGCCCAGGCGCCCAGCGCACGCCCCTTGGCGCTGTCTGCTTCGGACTCTGCGATCTCGCGCTTGAGGTCGCGCTTGCCGAACCACGGAATATCCTGTGCCAGGGTATATTGCGTGCTGCCGGTACGGCTGGGAGAGATCGTCGCGTTCTGCGTGCTTTCTCGCGTGATGTCGCGCAACTCCACCTTGAGTTTCGGGTCTGGCAATGCGCCGGCCGGGGTGATGCGTTCACTGGAAGCCTCCGCTTCGGCCTGCATGGCCGTATATTCCGGGTTGCGGCGCTTGGCGTAGTCGAGAAGACTTTCCACCGACTCGCCGATCATCGCTTCCTGCGCATGGGCCGATAGGCTGAGACCGATGGCGAGCGTCAGTCCTGCCAGCGGTCTGAGTCGTAACTTATTCATATTCTCCCCAATCATGTTCCTGATGCTCGTGGTGCCATTCCCGCAACCTGCATGGCGTGGCCGATCATCAGCATTATTTCACCGGAACGAGGTGTGTCACGGTCAGCAGGCCGTTGACGTTTTCGGCCATGAACCGGATTTTGTCGCCGGCCGCCAACTGATTGAGCCACGCGGAATCCTTCACACGAAACACCATGGTCATGGCGGGCATGTCGAGGTTCTGCAGCGGACCGTGAGCGAGGGTCAGCTTGCCTGCCTCCTTGTCCACTTTCTTGACGAGGCCGTCTGCCATCTGCGTACCGGCCTTGCCTGCAGTCGGCGCCGCGGCGGCCGATCCGGGCGGGTGGGTGCCGGCACCTGCGGACAGACTGCCAAGGGCGGTGAGGGAGATCAACAGGGCGGTGGCGATGGATTTCATGGGGAGCTCCTCGGGTTCGGTGCAATGAGCGTTATCGGACGAATTGGGTGGAGGTAGATGGTGGTTTGCGCGGTTCATTCACGGTTTTTCACATAGACAGTCCGCTCACTATGAAGGGCTCATGCGGACAGGTGCCTGACGAGTCGATTACATTTTTGTCAGGTTTGTTGTCGCCAGGAGGCCAGCGGGGCGGGCAAGGCCGAGCAACGCTTCATGGAGATAAAGGTGGCCGGTGCGCGGTTTGATTCTGTCGTGGAGAGACGGTCATTTGGCACTGACCCGCAGCTTCCCTGTCATTCCGGCTTCATAATGGCCCGGCAGCAGGCACGCGAAATCGAATTCGCCCGTTCGGTTGAACGTCCAGATGATTTCGCCTTTATTTCCGGGCGCAACGTGGGCCATGTAGGGTTCGTCGTGCTCCATGTTGGGGAATTTTTTCATCATTTCTGCATGTTTATCGAGATACTGCCTGGTGCCCAGTACATACTCGTGCATGGCCTGTCCGGCATTCGATATCCTCAGAAGGATCGTTTCACCCTGGCGAATCTCTACCCTGTCCGGTACGAACCGCATGGAGTCGAGCATCCGGATGTCTATCGTTCTCGTGACAGACTCGCGGTCGCCGGCGATCCCCCAGGCTTTCTGCTCCTTGAGTACCGGTGCGCCACGTTCGGCGTGCGTCTCGTTTCCGTGAGCGAAAGCGGGGCTGGTGGCGACAAGCAGAATGCCTGCGAGAATTGCGGGGAGTTGTTTCATGGAGATACTGTTCCTTGTCAGTGGGATGGTGGCGTTCTACCGAGCGCGCATCATGCGGTCGGTAAACCGACGCGGGGCTGACGACCAGATTACATTTCCGTAATCTATAAGCACTGCGACAAAACCCTAGGACAATGCGCCATCACGCATCCAGACTGATGGAGATTTCGATGAAGATTCTCGTGGTGGAAGACGAGCCGAAAACCGGTGCCTATCTGCGGCAGGGGCTTGCCGAAGCGGGGTTCGTGGTTGACCTCGCCGCCGACGGACTCGATGGTCTGCATCTTTCGCTGACCGAGGCCTACGATCTCGCCATCCTTGACGTCATGCTGCCCGGTATCGACGGCTGGCAGGTGCTGCAGGGGATCCGGCGTGCGGGCAAGGAAATGCCGGTCCTCTTCCTGACGGCGCGCGATCAGGTCGAGGATCGGGTCAAGGGCCTGGAACTCGGGGCAGACGACTATCTGGTCAAGCCGTTTGCTTTTTCCGAATTGCTGGCGCGGGTGCGGACTCTCCTGCGGCGCGGAGGGAAGACCAAGGAGGCGGAGGTACTCCGCGCCCATGATCTCGAACTCGATTTGCTTCGCAGGCGGGTGACGCGCGGCGGGAAACGCATCGACCTGACGGCCAAGGAATTCTCGCTTCTGGAGTTGCTGCTGCGACGGCAGGGCGAGGTATTGCCGCGCTCCCTGATCGCGTCGCAAGTCTGGGACATGAACTTCGACAGCGATACCAATGTAATCGAGGTTGCCGTGAAGCGACTTCGGAAGAAGATCGACGAAGAGTTCGAGCCGAAGCTGATACGTACCGTTCGCGGAATGGGCTATGTCCTGGAGGTGGCCGCTTGAAGCCGCTGCTGGGAAAGTCGCTGACCCTGCGCCTGACACTGCTCTACGCTGCCGCTTCGGCGGGTGTTCTGATCCTGCTCGGCATCCTGATCGGCCGTTCCGTCGAGGATCATTTTGAAGAGCAGGACATTGAGCTTCTGACAGGCAAGCTTGAACTGGTGAGCCACCTGCTCGAGCGAGTACCTGTCGAGGAGTTGCAGTCGGTGGTGGCAAAGCAGCTGGATGATGCCCTGACCGGCCATCATCATTTGCTGGTCGCCGTCTACGCTGACGACTCACGTCGCCTCTACGCCAATGGCGATCTGCCACGCCCTTCCGAACTCCGAACCATGCCGCGCGTGCCACTACATGCCGATGCTGCGAAGTGGCGTGGAAGCGACGGCACACATTGGCTAGGCATTGTCGCGCAGGTGCCGCTGAGGGTACCGGAGGGCGGTGCGGTCAGCGTTGTCGTTGGCACATCGATCTCCCATCACGACCATTTCCTGAGTTCATTCAGGATTTCCCTCTGGATATTCGTGGCGTGCGCGACGATCGGGATGGGCGTGCTCGGCTGGGCGGTGGTCCGTCGCGGGCTATACCCCTTGCGCGCTATTCGGGACGAGGCATCGACGATTACAGCGAACCGGCTGCACACTCGCCTGCCGGTTGAAACGATTCCGGATGAACTGGCGAGCGTCGCCGGGGCGCTGAACGAGATGCTGTCGCGTCTCGAGGAATCGTTTCGTCGCTTGTCGGATTTTTCCTCGGATCTCGCCCACGAACTGCGAACCCCGGTCAGCAACCTGCTCACGCAGACCCAGGTCACGCTGTCGCGTGCGCGGACGGCAGAGGAATACCGGGAGACTCTCGAATCGAACGTCGAGGAGTTCGAGCGTCTGTCGAGGATGGTTTCTGACATGCTGTTTCTGGCAAAGGCAGATAACCATCAGGTCGTTCCGAACCACGAGGAAGTCGACCTCGGAGCCGAGGTTCGCGATCTGCTGGAGTTTTACGAAATCGTCACCGAGGAGAAGGGTATCGTGCTTGCGAGCACGGGTGATGGTCGGGTCCAGGGAGATCGCTTGATGTTGCGCCGGGCGATCAGCAACCTGCTCGCGAATGCCGTCCGCCATACGCCGTCGGGAGGCGAGGTTTCGGTGTCCATCTCGGGTGAGGACAAGGGATCGCTTGAGCTCGTGGTGGAAAATACCGGCGGCACGATACCGGCCGAGCACCTGCCTCGCCTGTTTGACCGTTTTTACCGGGTCGACGCCTCCCGCCAGCGGACCGACGAAGGTTCCGGTCTGGGGCTGGCGATTACGAAGAGCATCCTGGCCGCGCATGGCGCGACGATCGCCGTGACCTCAGTAGAAGGACGCACGCGCTTTATGCTGGCGATACCTGTCCGTGGACGCCTGATGATGGTGTAGTGGTTTACATCGCGATGCCCAGGCATAAGGGACTGTCGTGAAGGTGGGAAACACTCCTCAGCGGTAGGGGCGGACGATCGTGAAGCGCGTTTTCTCGCCTCATCGTCGGGGCAGTCCGCCAACGTCGGTTATCATTCCGGCCTTTCCCCACCGGCACATCCCGATGAGCAAGGCTTTCACCCGCGAAACCGACAATGACGACGAGGATGAGGTCTCTCCAGGCCTGCAGTTGCCGCAGGGGGTGAAGAACTATATCTCGCCGGGCGGTCATGCGCGGCTCAAGGCCGAACTGGATCACCTGCTGCGCGTCGAGCGCCCGCATGTCGTCGAGGTAGTGGCCTGGGCGGCCTCGAATGGCGACCGCTCCGAGAATGGCGACTACATCTATG
>NZ_JAVMKF010000297.1:0-14417 GCF_031732815.1 Accumulibacter sp.
CACCTACGGCCGCGATCTGAGCGACATGCTGCAGGAACGCCTGACCTTCGACGAGGCCCTGGCGATGGACTCCCTGACGATCATGACGCGGCAGCGGCTCAAGATCGTCAAAGGGCAACTGTTCAGCCAACTGGATAGCGCGGCGGTGCTGTGATGGCCGACCCGATCGAAGAACTGATCAGGGAAATCGCGGCGAAGCACGGCATAGCCGTCAGCCGCGACGACCCGATCCTAATCCTGCAAACGATCAACACCCGCTTGCTGCAGGACAGCGCCAGGGCCCAGCAAGTCATGCTGGATCAGTACAAGGAAGAACTGGAAGCCCTGGCGCTGCGCTGGGGCAATGATGCCAGGGACAAGGCGGAGAGGATCCTGAATGCGTCGCTGGCTGCGAGCAAGGGAGCGATGGTGAAGGTCATGCAGGAGGGTGCGAGGGAAGCGGCGGCTTCGGTGCGGGGCGAAGTCCACGCGGCGCTGGGGCGGGTCGCCGGCGCGATGCGTGATGCTCGACGGATCGGGGCGTTGAATGTGGTGGCGTCGTGTATTACGTGCCTTGCGGCAGCGGTTGCGCTGTGGGTGACGATGCATTGAAGAGCGCCCGGCCCGCCGCAAACCGGCAAGGGCGTCGCGACCTTTGAGATAGTGATAATCGTCTATACTGCTGTACGAATTTCACTTGGAACCATCCCAAGCGGCAGGCCAACCTGAAGAAGCATGGGCTTGATTTCGCTGACGCGTCGCGGGTCTTCGCAGGGCATACCCTGACGCGCCCGGATACGCGCTTCTCCGACGGCGAAGCGCGGTTTTTCCACGGTGGGGTTGCCGGGAGTCGAGGTCGTGGTGATTGCTCACACCGAAACCGAAGACATGCGCGAGAATCCCGCATTCGAGATAGCGGCGGAACTCACGTTCGATAGGGGCTGGACCGGAAGCGCCATGGCGGCTGTCGCAGGAGAGTTCGAGCCAGGTGGCGAGGTGCGCCTGCACGGTGCGATAGAGCACGGTGCGTTCGGGCCGGCGACGGCGATAGCCGGCAGTGCGAGCAGAGGCACAGGCGGCAGACATGGGGATACGAGTCGGGCAACCGAGAGGCCACAACTGTACTCGCATACAGTTGTGGCCTCAATGACCTGGGCTCCCACGCCCCCCTGACCGGAGTGCCGGTCGTCGTCCTGGCCTACGACGCCGACATCGACAGCTTCTCCACCCGCCATCACCCGCGGCGCCGCCGCCTACCTCGTCAAGCCGGTCGCGGCGGTGGCCCACAAGATCTCCGGTTGGCTCCGCTCGACCGACCGCACCGAGAAGCGCCGGCGGCTGCGGCGACCTCTCCTCCTGCGGGTGGACGTGGAGGTCGCCGGCCGCGACGGCGTCGTGCCCGGCCAGATCGTGGACGTCAGCGGCAGCGGCTGCCGGGTCGAGCTCAAGCAGCCCCTCGAGAAGGGCAGCGCGGTCAGGCTCACGCTCTACGGCGTCGAGGGGTCGATCGACCTCTCGACGAGTGGCTGAAGAAGCTGCAGGCGGAGCTATTGCTGGAGGTGTCGAAACGTCTGTTACACGACGTCAAAGAGTTGCAGGATCGGCTGAATCAAAACCCGGACAACAGCTCGCGTCCGGCTCCTGCTGTGTTTCATTACTACGCATGGCGATTGCATTGTCGTGGACTGTTCCAGACCTCGATCTCCGTTTGAACATCAATTCGCCACCCACAGCGCGGGGGTGCGATTCCACCGCGCCACTCGACCTACGTTGGCCTGATCGAATTGTTGCGGAGCACAACCTATCAATCCTGGTCCTCGTCCTGGACGCTGCCGAGATCTGCATCCGCGGCCACCTCGTGAAGGATTCCACCAGGTTTCAATCTTCGGACCTTGATACCGTCAACTCCTTCAGGCTCCGCTATCCCATCGAAGTTCACGTCATGGCCGACCAGAGCCTGGGCGAAGAAGGAGCGCAGACTTGCTTGGTTATTTTGAGCGGCTGGCACGAAGTACCGGTGATTGACACCGAGCTGGCTCAATTCGACGTAGGTGGTGCGGTCGCTTGCGGCACCTGGCCCTCGCAGTTCCCGTCCGAGCATGTTCGGTCGAAAGAGGAAGCCGGCGAACAGAAGCACCTTGTCCTGCTGGTTGATCATGACGTAATTGCGCTGCGCGGTTCCGATCTTCTCGAGCCACATGTGGTGGCGTTTGGCTTTCACCGCGGCGGCATTCATCACGATGTTCCTGAACAACATGCCACGGCCGGAATCGAGCCGCCCCTCCTTTGCAAGCTCGGCCACGATCAGATTGCCCATGCTGTGTGCGATCAACGAGGGCTTGGCTTCGTCGCGGCCCGCGGCGGAGTCCTGGAACTCAGCCAATGCATCGAGAAACCGATCAAAATTGTCGGCGGACTCGAGCGGCCGCGTCTCGTCGTAGCCGCCGTCATCGGCGTCCCAAGTGAAACCTATCACTGACACGCCATAGGAACCCAAACCCCGGTAGATGTTGGTTTGCACGCTCTTTCGCGGTTCGCCGATGCCCTTCGCGCGGCCATGAAGATAGATCAGCACCGGCCTGCCGGACGCGAACGCCATAGCCAGCGCACCCTGAGACTGGGCTATCGGAAAGCGCTCGCCGCTCGGGACAAACAGCGGACGATTTGGGTCGAAATTCAGGTCATTGCTCATGCTCGTCTCCCTCATTCTAAGGCGGGTCTCAAATCAGGCGGCTTGATCACGAATACTCGCTCGTGCCCGCATTAGCCTGATGGAACATCGGCGGAGCACAGCTTGCGCTCAGCGTTGCGCGTCAAGGCGCGCAACTTCGAATCAGCTGGTGCGAGAGCCGTCCAATTTGCGCCGTGTAGATCACGCTGTGGGCGCCGCCGCTGGTACCGGGCTCGCTACCGATGATCACATCCGAGGCGTCGATCATCAGCACCCGACGCGCGTCGCAGGCTGGTGCGGCGGGGAGCCGTCCGTCGGCACCAACGACCGCATGGACGAATTGCTCGCGAAAGCCATCGGCCCGGGTGAGCTTGTAAACGTCGGCCGAGCCGACGAAGTAGCGCGCGTGGCCGGCGCGAGTCACTGCACTGTCCCACCGCGACGAGGTCAGCGCCACAAGGCCGGCCTGCCGCGCGTGATCGCGGTATGGTGCGCCCTCGACGCCATTTGGGGCATCACCGTCCTCCGCGGCCAGGAAACGCTGGAAGCTGTATGCGCCCTGCAGGCTGACAAGCAGGTCAACCACTGGAGTCTCGGGCGCACCGACCAGCGGCGCGCTGAACACAGCGCGCGAACTCAGACGGGCACCAAAGCTGTGGCCGATGACGACCAGGCGGAAACCGTGGCGAGCCTTCAGACGGCGAAGTTCGCGATTGATTAGCAGGTTCTCCCAGATCGCACCCACCTCGTCGGCGTCTTTGCCCTTGACGCCGTAGTCGCTGCCGGGGACCAGCGGAGATCCGGTAGACGGCCAGGTCAGCCCGATCACCAAAGGTCGGAAGTCCTTGTCGCCGGCCTCTCGCGCGGCGGAGGTCAGCTGGCCCGCCAAACGGCGGAAGTTGTCCAGCGCTTCGATCTGCTGGGTGTTCCAGCCCATCGTGTAGACAACGACATGACTGGCACGCCGCTGCGCGAGCCGGCCGTCGAGGTCGTCACCCAGGCGTCGAAGCGCCGCAAAACTCTGGGCAACAGCGGTATCGCCATCCAGCAACGCGGCACCGGGCAGGCAAGGGAGGGCGTCGTCGTGTCGGTTGACGAGGAAACACGGGGCATTGCCGCCGTCGAAGCGCGCGATGTGCGAGACGAATGTTGGCCGGTGCTGCTGGTAGTACTTCGCGCGCAAAGACTCGCGCAAAGTGGGTCTGGCGGCGAAGTACGGCGCGTCAATGCCCAGGCATGCACCGCCGTCGGTGCCGGGCGTGCATTCCGCAATCTCGCCGACGCGACTGCGGTTGTCCTTCTCGATGCCGATGACGTAGGCGTCGAAGGGCAGCAGCAGTTTCGTCCGCAGCTCCGGCGGCTGGCGCTCGAACCGCGCCAGCTCGTGGAATGCCGGGTCGGGCGTACTGACACAGCCGGCCAGTGAGAGCAGGACGGCGGCTAGCGGGCTGCGGGACATGCGGATCACGGTTGGACTCCGGCAGGCTTTGCTTTGTCGCGCTGCGTCACGTAGAGGCGGCAGGCCAACTGCGCCATGTTGTGCTGGTGAAAGGTGTTGCCGTGCGCATAGTTCACGCTCTCGCAAAGTATCCAGGGCCCACCCTCGTCGCCCCACAGCGGGCCTGAGTGGCAGGGCGCCACCAACGAGATGATTTCTCCCTTCTCGTACAGCAGGTGCATCGCGGCCATTTTATCTCGCGGGTCGAAGTCGACGAAGCGGCGGCCGCCTTCCGTAACCTTGGCACGACCCTCGAACGGAATCAGTGAGGCTCCGTTGATCGGTGACGGGTCGAACGCAACCACACGCGTGATACGCGGCGTGCGCAGGTAGATGTACTGCGCGAGCCCGCCGCCGAGCGAATGGCCGACCGCTGTGAATCGCAGCGCGGTTGGCTTGTCGCGGCCGAGCAGCGAATCGGCGAGTGCGTGCAGACGCAGGACTTGGTCGATGATCGCATCGGTCGCGATGGCGGCCTGGCGGTACTGGTCCCAGACAAAGGGTATCATCGCGGTCAGCCCGCGCAGGTTGGAGACCCAGCCGCCGCCGCCGACGGTGCCGCGATAGACGATGGCGTATTCCATCTCGAGCGGCTTGTCCTGTGACGAGCGTTCGCGCCGCCACACGTCGATGGCCAGCTCGGGAACGAAGAGCCGCCAGCCGCGCGCGGCGGTCTGCTTATGCAGCTCGTGCACGCGCGACCAGCCCTGCTCATCGGCCACCTTCTTCACGGGCACCCGCGGCTCGTGGTCAGGGCTGTATTTGCAGTCCTCCTGTCCGGCGGGTTCGTTGTCGGTGGAACGATTGGGTTCGGCCAGGGCGGTGGCGGTGGCCTCTTCCGTTGCGCGCCTGGCATCGTCTTGGTCCATGCAACTCTGTGGCTGGTTCGGGTCCTGCGCGTCCACGCCTAGCTGCTTACGTTCGTCCAGGCAGCGCGACTCTAGCCCCTCACGGAACAGGCTGGCCGCTTCGGGGAAGCGCATGTTGCGATAACGCGTCTTCTGGGTGTCATTGCCATGCTTGAGGACCTGTTCGCGCAGCCACGGCGAGGCGAGTGCAACCGCCGTGTTCACGTCGGTCTCGCCGCGCGTCTGGTAGACCTCGGCAGCGAGTGCTGCATAGGGCCAGTAGAACTCCGCGGCGGCCACCTGATCTGTGACGTGGTGATCCTGCCGCGCGAGCAGGCCACAGCTGGCCAACAGTACGCACGCTAGCGCGGCCATTGGCGCGCGCCACCAGCGCGAGGGGCTTCCGGGCGGTAGGAGGCTGGGTTCGATCATCTGAAGGAGCTTGGTTTGCGGGTCATGCGCGGATCGAAAGGGGGGCGCGTCGCGGGCCGATCCAACTAATTATCTTCTGGCGAGGCGGGCCAGGCTACCTTGAGGAACCTCGTCACAATGCTACTCCTACAGCATTACCACGGCAATTGCTAGCCTTGTCCAACGTGGTATGAGCCTGAACGAGGGGCGTCTTTCCACCCAGGAATGAGCCTGAGCGAAAGAAATTGCGGGTGAAATGAGGTGTGGGTTGATCATCGCAAGGATGGTGATCAACATGAACGAAGCACGGCTGACCACGATCGAGCAGATCGAGCAGTTTCTCAGCGCCAGCGGCTCAATAGAGTTCTCGGCGGCAGACGACAACGGCGAGCGGTATGGGCACATCAGTCGCGTCCTCGCACGTTTTGACTACCCCGGTCGCAACAAGCGCGAGCGCGGCGTGCTGCTGATTTGGCATCCGACGTTTAGCGGCTAGAGTCAGCTCATCGGGAGACGCCACGGCTCAACGCATGCGACGCGGCCGAAGCAATCGCTTTGCCTTGGTCATAGGTAATACTGAAATGACTACCGATTGCCGGGGCTTTAACGAAATCCACCCGATCATGCTTGACGACATTCTTGCCCACCTGCTGAAAAACACTGTCTCTGTCGACGTGCAGGATCACGCCATCATGGATCTTGGTCTTGTCGGCCTGGCTGGCTAGATACAGGTTGTAGATGCCGGGCTTCACGGGTCCGGCTTTCTCCACCTTGTCGTTCTGCCAGCGGCCTTCCTGCTCGTGTTGAACGATCTTCTGGCCGTTCATCACAAGGAGGCGTTGTTTCATGCGTTGCTCCCGTCCAAGAGTACCGTCATATCCAGTTCCGATATCACAGCAGCGTATTCAAGGAAGTCCATTGCGTTGTCGCGTGGGGTAGAAAGGCAGCGAAGTTTATAGCAAGGCCTTTCGGTTGATCAGTCTTTTTCGGACATCACTCCCCTGCCCCGCCCGGCTTCTTGCCGGTCTTGATCGCTTCCAGCAAGCCGCGCTGCTGCTCCTTCAACGCGTCGACCTGACCACGCCAGTGGGCGGTTTCCTCGCGGGCCTTAGCAGCTTCCTTGCGGGCCTCGTCACGCTCGGCCTGCATCGCGGTAAGGCGTTCGGCGGCGCGGAGAGCCTCCTGGGCGACGGTCTTGCGTTGCTCTTGCTGCGCCTGTCGGACGTCAGCCAATTCCGTTCGTGTCTGGACAGCATCCTGATGCGCGAGGTCAAGTTCGGCCCGCAAGTCGTCGGCGCGGCGTTCGATCTCGACGGCACGCTGCTCGGCAATAGCCGCTCGGTTCTCGGCGACCAGCGTGGCTTTCCACGCTTCCTCAAGCTGTTGCGCGAGTTCAGCGCTTCGCTGCTGCTCGGCCTGGTACTTGGCGGTCAGCTCATCGATTCGGCGGTTGGCGGCATCCAGCTCGGCTGCCTGGGCGTCGTAGGCGTCGCCAAGTTGCTTGTTGATGGTTTCGGCCTCGGCGCGTTCGGCCTCCCAGCCAGCTTGCGCGGCGCGCAGTGACTCGTTTGCGGTGTTCTGAGCGGACTGCCACAAGGCGGCCAGCGCCTGACTATGGAGTTGGTGGACGGCTTCCGGGACGGTGATGGCTACCGGCGCCGCCTGAGCGGTCTGCGCACGTCGCCATTCCTTCATGGTGGCGGCGGCATCGTTCATGTTTACTTTGGCCAGCTTGCGAACGGAGTCCACCGTCGGAAAAGAGGTGCGACCCGTCTGCTCATAGAGCGCATCGGCTGCGGTAAGAATGCGATCGCGGATGTCCTTGTTCAATTCCATGTTCGCTGTTCCTACGGCAAAAGGTAAGAAGAAGAATAGTAGTATGGTTATTATGTGTCAATCGTTATCACGGCACGAGGGCTACCTGCCGGCGCCATCTGAAAAAAACCCGCACAAGGCGGGCTCCTGGGGTGGCGCTGGCGATGCTGGCCGGCCCGTTATCCTTCCAGAAGAGCCACAAGCTGTACCTGAGCGAGATCGGCAGCAAGCTCGTGACCGTCATCCTCGTACTTCAACCAGGCGTGGCCCTCGACCGGTGGCCGGCGATTAAGAATCAGGCGAGCCGGACGGCCGTCATGCTGCACATGCACGATGGCTCGTCTCAACCTGTTCGGGTCGGCTTCCTGCGGGTCCCTCCTGGAGTGAGTAGCGTGGTCGCCCTCCCCTGCCGCTGGGCGGGCGCTTGCGGTACTTTCGAGCGTGTCGGAATTGCGCTCGTCGTCCTCGTGCTGGCGCTTGTCGTCGAGGTACTCGCGCAGCAGCTTGACCGATCCGCGCGTGATCTCCTGGGTATCATCGGCCAACCAGAGACCGACTTCGTTGCGCGCTTTCTTGTGTGCGGTGACGAGCTCGTTGATCACGGTCACGTCACGGCAGCGGCCGGAGTTGAAGGCTTCTGCAATTGGATCGGGGAGGTCCAGCAAGGTAACGTGCTGCGATACGAAAGCCGGGGATTTGCCTAGCTCCTTGGCAATGTCACCCTTCTTCTTTCCCTTCGCCAGTTCGCGGCCGATGAAGTCGGCGATCTCGCGCGGGGTCAGTTCGTTGCGCTGCAGATTCTCGATGACCTGGTCGGCCTCGTTGTAGTCGTTGTCGACGAAGGCCGGGATGGTTGTCTTGTGGGCGAGGCGGGATGCACGGACGCGGCGGGCGCCGTGGTTGATGAGGTAGCGGCCGGCGGCATCCGGGTTGTCACGCACCGAAATGGGGGTCTTGACGCCACGTAAGCGGATGGTTCGAGCCAGCTCTTCCAGGCTTTCCGGCAAGAAGCCTGGGTTGTCCTTCGTTCGGGGTTGATGCGGATCTTCGTCAATCAGCTCCAGGGACAGTTCCAGCGGCCGGAAGCTTCGCGCGACGGTCTCTGGCTGGTTGAGAAGGTCGGAGAGATCGCCGATGTTCTCCAGGTCCAGACCGGACGCCGGTGGCCCCGCCTCGGGCTTCTTCTTGGCGGTGGTGGCGGGATGCGTGGCGGCGGTCATTGTGTTATCTCCATCTTCTCGAAAACATGGGCGGCCAGTGCGCGGATTTCCTGCGTGGCCTTGCGGGCGGCGGTCTTCCTGATCTTCCACACCGGCACGCGGGACGCCAGCGCGTCGGCAATGCTGCTGCGAAGGCCGACCCCGGTCGGGATCATCAGTTGGGGGTAGGCACGTTCGAGCTCTTCCAGGTGCCGAGCGTGGCGCGGGTTGCGGGCATCGACCTTGCTGGGCACCATGCCAAGAAACTTGAGCTTGGGATTGGCTTTGCGAAGATGGGCAATGGTCGTGACCATCTGTTTGATGCCCTGGATGCTGTAGGCCTCAAGTTCGATCGGCGAGAGAACGTAGTCGGCCGCGAGCAGAGCGGCGGCCATCGTAACGCCAAGGGAAGGAGCGGTGTCAATCAGGCAGACGTCGAAGCCCTGCCCTTCTAGGGTCTTGATGGCCTCCCGGAACTTCGACCCGGCATCGGCCAGGGACATCTTCTTCTCCAGGTTTGCGAGGCCGATGTCGGACCCGATCAGGGTCATGCGCTGGGTATTGGGATCGGTGAAGTCGGTTGCGATCTGCGGCCACGCGTTGGAAGGTACGCCGCCAAACAGTTCGCTTGCGACAAGGCCGGATCGGAAGGACTGCAGCGTGTATGAGGCGTTGGCCTGGGTGTCGAGGTCGATGACGACCACCTTCAGACCTCGCTCCAGGAAGTCAAACGCGAGGTGAACGAGGATCGAAGTCTTGCCAACCCCGCCCTTCTGGTTCGCGACAACCAGAGTTTTCATTCTTTCATTTCTTGTGTTGCCGCTTTTTCGTGGCGTCCTCAGCCCACTTCTTGACGATGAATGCCCGGTGTTCCGGCAGGATTGCTGAGACCCGCACGTAGCCCTCCGGGAGATTCAGTTCTTCGTGTGCCGCCCAGACCCGATTGACCGCCTGCGAAATCGCGCCGCGGGACAGGCCGAGCACCGTGGCAAACTCCTTTTGCGGCTTACCGTGGATCAGGACACCACGCGCGATCTCCAGAGTTTGCGCTCCTACATCCAGTCGTTTGATGGCTTCCTGGAATTGGGGTTCGGTTAGCCGTTTCTTCATGGAACGTATGCGCCCACTTCGTAGTCCGCGCCCATATCGCAAAGATGCGCCCACAGTCGCCAGGTAGCAATAGTAGTTCAGCTAAACGTCATGAGCAAGCAAGCGCTTTAGCGGCTAAAGGCCTCTTCCGGTTGCGTTGCGCAAAACGGGGTCGTTGGAGGCGGCTGGGAGAGTCCTAGCCACGGGGCTATTGGTGCGCGAGAGGTCGAGGTGGCTAAATCCCTCTTGGCTTGTATAGCGACACGAAACAGGTGAGTAGAACCAACACGGAGAAGTGAAGGAAGAACGTCCAGATGGCGTACACGCCTGGCGTGCTCCAGTGGTAAAGCATGCGGAAGAACTGGAACAACACGTCGAAAGACAAGACCCACTTCATCACTGGCCACACCAGCACGGTGGCAACCCAAACGACTTTGACGAGGTTGGAGAGAATGCCCCCTCCTCCGGCGCCATCTATCGGTCTGGCTTGGAGCTTCAGCGGAGCTAGGTCGTCAGCGGGAGAATCGCTCCTGGGAAACTGAATGATGTTCGTCATCTTTTCCTCCTCATTTTCGTTGCAGCTTCGATCTTGTCCGAAAGCTTATCTTGGCCCAACGCGAGCACTTCAGTCCGCTGTGCTGCCGCCTATCCGCCTTCCAGCTCTGCGACTGTCCTACCGCTAGAGGCTAGTTGGCCGGTGGCGCCTTGAGTTTTTGGGAAGGTTCGCCGGTAAAACCGGGTTCCGATGTGATCGTACCTTAGCGCGAGATTGTTCGATATAGTTTAGATAAATTTGGAATTGTTTTGGGACAAAATGTGCTTGGTTTCCGTTCCTGGCGTAAGAGATATTTGAATAGTTTTGGAGGTTATGTCATGCGGCATGAGTTTGGTCAGTGGCTAGAGATTGGGCGTAGCGAAGGCCGAGCGCGTCGTGGAATAGGACTGAGAGCGTTTGCGTTGAGTGATCAGCGCAAACTCGTGAGGCCGCCGGGTAGGCAGAAGTAGCTGTTTCGATGATCCTCTGCATTTACCAGCGGGCGGGATGTGTTATCCCCAGTTTCGGTGGACAAAGGTCGCCAAGGTTAGGAGATTCGGTGTTGGGACAAGGGGTTGGGGTGCTGCTGCTTTTGGAAGCGGCTGGGTTGTGTTATCTGCGGAGTGAAAGGAGGATGGGTGCTAAGGAGCGGCGCGCTCGCGCAACGCTGTTCGGGGTCCGTAGGCTGGGGGCAAGAAGCGGTAGGCTTTAGCGAAAAACGGAATCCGGGAGGTGGCATTTGCACGCGTGCAAGCAATCACTGACGTAGCGGGATCACGGATGTTTAGAAAAGTTCGATGAAGACCCTAAGTGTATTATGCTTTTTACTAATAGTGCGTCCGTAACTTTCTACGATACGTTAAACTACAGTTTGTTGTGAGGTGACAATTTCTGGGAGATTCCAACGCGCCCGGTAGATCTTGAGCCCGACGGAGAGATCGCTGGGATGATGGTGTAGGAGCGTAACGAGGGGACGTCTTGGTGCGATGGCGTTCGGCTCGTGGTGTTGTCGGTTTAACTTGCACGCGTGCAAATGCGGGAGGCTGTGGATGGCAAAGATTCTTACGGTGTTCAATCAGAAGGGTGGTTGCGGCAAGACAATGACTGCGATGCAGCTTGCTGGCACGTGCGCCATGCGGGGGTATTCGACGCTGGTGGTTGACATGGATTCCCAGGGAACGGCATTGGTGTGGTCGACCGTTAAGCCCGATCCGCAACTGAGGCTCAAGGCGACGGGGTTTCCGGCAAAGGTGGAATCGTTCGCTCCGCTTGGGCGTGGAATGGTTCGCCCAGTGGCTGACTTGGCCCCCCTCTACGATCTCATCATCATTGACACGCCCCCAGCCGTGGCTTCGGAGGCACCATGGGCCGCTCTGCAGATTTCCGATTTGGCGCTGATCCCGTTCGTTCCAACGGCAGCGGACATGTGGGCGAAAGAGGCCCGTGTGCTTGCCAGGAAGGCTATGGAGCAGAACCCGGATATCCGCGGAGTCCATCATTTACCGTCGATGGTCCGGCGGGGAAACACGATAGCTGGAGTGCTCGAACAGTTTCGAAGTGACCCGGAGGTCGCCCTGCTCAGTTCGACCGTCAGCCTTCTCAATGCCTACCTGGATTCGCAGATGCTTGGTTTGTGTGTGGGACAGTTGTCGAGTTCGTCGACCGCGGCGAAGGAAATGTCGGCGCTTTCTGACGAGATCCTCGGCCTGCTCGGCTTATCGAAGTCGGTGGAAGGGAAACGAAAGGGTAAGCGATGAGGAAAATTGATATGGCTGGGCAGGCGCGCAAGGCTGCAGAGGCTGGTGACCGGTTCTCCCGGGCGGAAGCTGTTCTGGATCAGCGGCCCACGGCGTTCCACCAGCCGTCGCGGGACCCCGCGGTGGTCGTGTCGTCGGAAGTCGCGGTGGCAGGGGACAAGAGAAGCGGGCGTTTCGAACGTATCCCGGTTGATCTGATCGACGCCAACCCGTACAACGCCCGGAGGATCTATCGACCGCAGCGAATAGGCGAGCTGTCGGAAAGCATCGTTGCCAATGGCCAGATGCAGCCTGGAATAGCTACGATGCGGGATGGTGGAAGATACGTGCTGGTGGCCGGTCACTATCGCCTGGCCGCGATTCGGCAAGCCGGCCTGCCAACGATGGATGTGATGGTGCACGATGGCCTCTCCGATCGGGATCTCTTTGAATACAGCTATCGGGAGAACTCGGAGCGTGATAGCCAGTCGGCCCTCGATGATGCGATGGCCTGGCGAGAGATGCTGGACCGGAACGTGTATCCGAATGAAACTGCCCTCGCCGGTGTTGTCAGAAAATCCCTGGCAAACGTAAACCGGACGCTCTCGATTCTGAAGCTGTCAGGGCCCGTCCTCGATTTGGTCGGACAGAATCCGGAGACATTCCCTATGTCATGTCTGTCGGAATTGGTTCTGCTTGAAGCAGTTGCTGGGACGAAAACAGCCCTTGTTTTTGCGGAAAAGGTTGGACAGGGCGAGATCGGACGAAAGGAAATCATCGAAGCCAGGATGAGAATAGAAACTCCGAAAAGCAGGAAGAGGAAAGAAATTTCTCGACAATACAAAATTCACGTTTCGGACGGAACACAGATTGGGGCGTTGAAAGAGTGGGATTCTGGACGGGTGTCGCTGGACGTCGTGGTGTCGTCCGTTGCTGATCGCGTTGCACTGATCAACGAGCTGAAAAAGCGATTCTCGATTGGTGACGCTTGAGGAAGTTTCCTGACGAGGATTGGTCTTGCCGTTGCGGTTGCTTTGCGTGGGAAAGCTCGTCTTATCGGTGATAGCGCTTTGGGTTGTGGTGGTTTTGAAAAACGCTTCGTTCGTCTATCGCGCGTGATCGGCCTAAGGCGGTAGGGTTTCGAAGGATTCCTCTGAAGACGCTTTTTTGAACGTGTTGCTTGCTGCTGAGGTTCACTGTAAGGATGAAGGTTTGTGTTGTGTGCTTTTTGGAACTGATGGCGTGGTCTTCGAAGACTGAAGCACTGGTTGCCTGTCGTTCGGCGACCGAGGCTTGGTTGGCAGGCGTTGAACGGGGAAACGTCGTGTTTTGGGTGACAGTTGGTGCTGTATTAAAGACGATTAAAGAAGATTAGCTGGCTGTGGAAAAGACGCTCTATCGCAGTACTGGCATGGGTTTCAGCGGGGTTGGCGTTCACCGTTCGGACGAGGTTTGTTCACTGTTGCGACGACGTTTGTTCACCGTTGCGACGACGTTTGTTCACCCATAGGTTGAGCTTTGACACTCAAAAGACGAGCTTCGGTTCACTCATCGGACGACGTAGCCTAGGCTCTTCCGTCCTGGTGTAAGCGCGAGATAGTGGGTTGGAAGGGTTTTGGCTGTGGTCTCCGCTTGTGCGGGCGGGACATGGCGGCCGGTGGAGCAGGGCGGCGGTATCACCGTTGGAACGTCGTTTGGCAGGGAGACACCGCTAACGAGTGAGAGCAGGGGAGGGCGTTGCGGTGTGTTCACTCATACGCCGACGTTTGCCACTCATAAGACGACGTTTGGCGCTTGCAAGACAGTTAAACTTCGAAAAGTTTTTCGATGAGGAGGACGGTATGGCGCTCCGCAAAATCCAGGGCCTCTCCCGTGGTTGATGAAACCGTGGAAGATGGCATGTCGCCCGTACCCGAAGTGATCAAGGTCGCCGAGAGGCTGAGGGAAAGCGCCAGGGTAAAGAACGCCGGCCGGGATGTGTCTTCCGTTTTCCAGGAGGTGGTCCAGCTTCCGCTTTGGGAGGAGCGCGTTCGCGGGCTGCCGAATTCGTTTGCCCGCTCCGCGCTCTTTACGTCGGCCAATCGGAGTGTCGAGCGCGAGAATTTCAAGCGCCGCAAGATCGCGACCCTTCGCGGGGCCGAGATTTTCTACACCGGCGAAGAGTTACGCCAGGACGACGGCGATGTGTTCCTGCAGATCGTCCATCTCGCGCGCCAGCAGCCGTTGGGGGATGTCGTCGAGTTCTCGGGCTACGCCCTGCTCAAAGATCTTGAATGGACAACGTCAAAAGGCTCGTACGAACGTCTTCGAGACAGCATCAACCGACTTTCCTCTACAACCGTACTTGTCAAGACCGATGGTTCAGCAGGCCATCCGGAGAAGGGATTCGGCGGATCGCTCGTGCGCAAGTTCGAATGGAATGCCGATGCGGAACGGGGTACGTCGCAGTGCTGGCGCATTTGGCTGGAACCTGAGATCGTCGTCCTCTTCGGCCGTGATACCTATACCAGGATCGACTGGGCTCAGCGTCTGCAGTTGCCACCGCTTGCCAAGTGGCTGCACCAGTTCTACTTCACGCATGAGAAGCCGATCGGATATAAGGTCGAGACGATCAGGACGCTGTGCGGGTCTCGCAT